>JBDHED010000220.1:0-3309 GCA_039591175.1 Gemmatimonadota bacterium
CTCGGGATCGATGCATTCGATCGCGAGATTTGGACCGATCGCCGTGTTTGGCGCGTTGGCGATGGTGTCAGCGTGCGCCGAACCGGAGGACGATCGCACCGATTCAACAGACAGTGTGGTCGTCGGCGATGCGTCGCCCCCCGACACGGCGAGTTCCGAATCCGAGCCCATCCCAACGGAAGAAGAGATTCGAATCGTCTTTGTCACCCACGGTCAATCGAGCGATCCGTTCTGGTCGGTGGTGATAAACGGCGCGGGCGACGCTGCCGCTGATCTGGATGTAGCGGTCGAGTACCACGCGCCGCTCAAGTTCGACATGATAGAGATGAGCGATCGAATCGCTGCCACTGTCGCCTCGCGACCCGACGGGCTGGTGGTCTCGATCCCCGATGCCGCGGCGCTGGACGCGGTGATTCGCGACGCCATCGATGCCGGTATACCGATCGTCTCGATCAACTCGGGTGGCGACGTCTACCGTGATCTCGGTGTGCTCGCTCATATCGGACAGACCGAGTATGAGGCCGGCTACGAGAGCGGGGTAAGGCTCGCGCGGGCCGGTGTGCGTCAGGCGCTTTGCGTCAATCACGAGGTTGGCAACACCGCCCTCGATCAACGTTGCGAGGGGTTCCGGGACGCTTTGGGTGAGCGTCGCGCTGTCGCCTACGCCTTGGTCGTGAACCTAGCCGACCCTGACGACACTCAGCAGCGGATCGCCGGCGCGATCACGACCGGCCCGGCAATCGACGGCATTTTGACGCTCGGGCCGAACGGCGCTGCTCCGGCGTTGGCGGCGCTTCGTCAAACCGGCAAGATCGGCGAAGTAGCGCTGGCAACGTTCGATCTTTCACCGGAAGTGCTCGAGGCGATTCGCGACGGTGAGATGATCTTTGCCGTCGATCAGCAGCAGTACCTGCAGGGTTATCTACCGGTTGTGTTTCTGGTGAAGTATCTGGAGACCGGGACGATCCCGGGTGGCGGTGACGTCATTCGCACCGGGCCCGGCTTCGTGACCCAGGATACGGCTGCCGACGTGATCGATCTGTCCGCGCGTGGCATTCGCTAGGCTCTCAACGGTGACTTGAAGCACGCGATGGCCCGACGGCCGGAGCTCGGCGCGGTGGCGGCCGCGCTCGCCGTTTGGAGCTTCTTCGCGCTCGCCGCCGGCGAACCGTTCCGCAGCACGCTCGGAATAGCCGCCTACTTGAACGCCGCGGCGCCACTCGGCATCCTCGCCGTGGCGGTTTCGTTGCTCATGATTGGCGGCGAGTTCGACCTTTCGATCGGATCGATCATCGGTTTCGCTTCCATGTCGCTGATGCTCTTGACGGCTCATTTTGAGTGGCCGTTGTGGCCCGCCATCGGAGCCGTCTTCGTCCTATCTACTCTGATCGGGTTGCTCAACGGCCCGTTGGTCGTTCGCACCGGTTTGCCCTCGTTCATCGTGACGCTAGGTACACTGTTCGCTTTCCGCGGTCTCACGATCGCCCTAAGCCGCCATTGGACGAGTCGCACGCAGCTCGGCGGCCTCGACTCGATGCCCGGCTATGAACCCGCACGTCAAATCTTCGCCAGCGATCTGTTCGGCGTGTTTCGTGTTTCGATCGTCTGGTGGCTGTTCCTGATCGCAGTCGCGACATGGATCCTGCTGAGAACCCCGCTCGGAAACTGGATCTTTGCAGTCGGTGGGGATGCCCAAGCCGCGCGCAGTGCGGGCGTTCCGGTGGACCGGGTCAAGATGGGTTTGTTTGTCACGACCGCGTTGGCGGCGTGTTTAGTGGCTGTTCTCCAGACCGTACGCTTCACCGGAGCTGACGTTCTGCGCGGGGAGTTGCAGGAGTTTCGCGCCATCGCTGCGGCGGTGATCGGTGGGACGCTCTTGACAGGTGGTTACGGGTCGGCGGTCGGAGCGGCGCTCGGTGCGCTGATCTTCGGCATGGTCCAGCAGGGAATCGTCATGACCCGAGTCGATGCGGACTGGTTTCAGGTCTTCCTGGGCATCGTCCTGTTGGCGGCGGTTGTCGTAAACCATACGCTCCGACAGAGAGCGCTCTCGGCGTGACAACCCATCACTCACCGGTGCTCGAAGCCGATCGCGTCTCGAAACGGTTTGGTGCTGTGACCGCACTCGACGATGTGTCGCTGGCGGTCGAGAGTGGCGAAGTGACATGTCTGCTGGGTGACAACGGCGCGGGCAAGTCGACACTGGTCAAGATTCTTGCGGGCGTTCACTCGCCCACCGCTGGCGAACTTCGCGTCGACGGTCAATCGATCACTTTCCCATCCCCACGCGATGCGCGTGAGCACGGAATCGCGACAGTGTATCAGGACTTGGCGTTGATTCCGCTCATGTCAGTGTGGCGCAACTTCTTCTTGGGCAGTGAATCGACGATTGGACGTGGTCCGCTGCGCCGGCTTGATGTTCAACGGTGTCGCGCGGTCGCTACAGAACAGCTCGAGCAACTCGGCATCGCGGTCCGCGATCCGGATCAATCGGTCGGCACACTGTCGGGTGGTGAGCGTCAGGCGGTCGCGATCGCTCGAGCGCTTCACTTAGGTGCCAAGGTGCTGTTGTTGGATGAACCGACGGCAGCGATGGGTGTGCGGCAAGCGGAGATCGTGCTCGAGCAGGTGCGGCGGGCTCGAGACCGTGGCGTCGGTATCGTGTTGATAACCCACAACCCGCGCCACGCGGTTCCCGTCGGGAATCGGTTCGTTGTCCTACGCCATGGTCGTGTGGTAGGCGATTTCTCGTCTCGGGAAGCGTCCATCGAGCGGCTGATTTCCGCGATGACATCTACTTAGCCTGACACGGGGCTGTCGCGCCCGAGGTCACCTCGGCTTCGCAACCTCTCTGTCATACGCGCTCGCTCCTTGTGACACTCATCGATGGGTCAGGGGTAGTACCCGACCATGGGTTGCGATCACGATGAGAAGGAGGGTCATCCATGACGATTTCTGGAGTCAGGTCGATAGTCGAACGCGTTTTTGTTGGTGTGCTCCTGGTCGGGTTTCTAGCGGCCTGCTCTGAGAACGATAGTGGTCCAGCGGGTCCGGTTGGGACGACCGAGCCAGACGCGCTCGACGTGGCCACCGTCAGCGCGGAGCTCAATCGTGTCGATGCGGTATTTGGTGACGATGACTGGGCGAGTTTCCGCGCGCTGAGCGTCCCGATCGAGCTGGGTGACTTTGGGTTTTTGATCGAGCCGAGCACGTTGGAGGCATTGGTCGCATCGCCGACTCGGTCCGAGGCTCGGGCGGGAACGATTCGAGCGATCCGTGGATTGATCGACGGTGGCATCCGAGCCGATC
>JBDHED010000221.1:0-3305 GCA_039591175.1 Gemmatimonadota bacterium
CGATCGCCGCCAGCCGCTGCTCCACCACACCGGGCGACGTCGAGCGGTATGCCTGACCCTGTTCGAGCAAGGTCCGTGCGGTCATGGTCGACGGATCGGTCGACTCGATCGGCTCGAGCGTGATGACGTGCTTTAGCGCCGGGCAACGCGCACGTACGGCGTCGAGCTTGGCCAGCTGCTCGGCGGTCGAAACGAAACACGCCACCGCGCTGCAATCGTTCAGGATGTACGTGATCTCATCCGGCATGAGCGACGTGTAGATCGGCACCGACCACGCGCCGACCGACAACGTCGCCAGGTCGGCGAACGCCCACCCGGGCCGGTTCTCCGATAGCAGCGCGACCCGATCGCCCTGCTGGACGCCGAGCTCGATCAGCCCGAACGCAGCCAGCTCGACTTCCTCGCGGAACTCGCGCGCCGGGATCGACACGAACTCGCCGCCCGCCTTGTAGCGCATGAACGCGGGGTTGTCGTGGCGCTCGACGGCTTGAAGGAAGAGCTCGGGGATCGTGCGCGGCTGGGGATGCATCAGCCTAGTAGAGCCAAACCTCGAGGCCGCCGGAGATCTCGACGTGATTCAGCGTCTCGTCGGTAAAGCAGATACCCGCCGCAACCACCACACCCTCTTCTTCGGCATCGCACAGGACAACGTGGTCGCGGATCTCGCCACGGAATGCGATGCGGTCATTGACCGGATGCGTAAAACCTGCGGCCACGGTGAACATGAAATCGGTCGTCTCATCGATCCCTTCGAGGTCGACCACCATCGCGCCAGCGCCGGCGGACAGAAGGAGCGCTGTTTCGGCCTGTCGAGCGTGTAGTAGGTACTCGGCTCCGCCGTAAAACAGGTGCGCGTTGAGATCCAGGTCGACGTCCGGCACCGCGACCTGAAACTGCGACGTCTCCATTTTGAGAGGCATGTACCCGTAACCGCCGACCAGTCGCCAATCGGACCCCGCCGCGACGACTAGCCGGCCACCGACGATCGGCCCGACGTCGACCTCCAGACCGAGATTCTCGGTTGCGCCATCGTCAAAGATCAGGGCACCGCCGTAAACGTTGATCGCCAGTCGGTCATACGACTGGGCGAGAGCTTGTGATGCGGCACCAACGAGCATCGCAAGCGTCAACCCTACGTGGAGTGATCTTCTGCCCACAGGGTCCTTTCTAGCTCAGTCGATGTGCGATGCGACGGCATCACCGAGCGCGATGAGTGCGTCACCGCTTTCGCCAGCATCAGCCGTCATGAGTTCCAGTTCGATCACAGCGTCACCCTGGCTCGCAGTCAGCTTCATCTCCGTCGGGTCACCGTACAACCAACCGCCGTCACCAACTTCGATCTCACGGATCTCGTCATAGAGCTCAGACATCGGTCGTCGGGGCTCGACCTCGGATAACATGGCGTTATCGGTGGCAACATGAACGATAACGGTCAACCGGTCGTGGTTGGCGTTCGAGTATGAGCATTGGTATGCGTCGACGCCTTCGATCAACGAACCGTCGGTCTTCACCGCCATGCCCTCGTCCGGGTCGGCCAGCACGGTGGCCACCTCTTTAGCAGTGAGCAGGTCGCATGGAACGATCGCCGCGCTGGCCCGGTTGGCCCCGTTGCTCGAATTGGTCGTCGATATCGCGGCGCTTGGTGTCTCTTCCCCGCCCCCACACGCTAGAACCAGCGTGGAGATCACCCGAGCAGCCGCGGCCCGCATCCGCAATCCAGTCATCTTCTCCCCTTTCGGCGACGGTCGTGACCGCCAAAAGTCTCTCTCGTTCGGGTCGGAACCACAAGGGGAGGGCGCTAGTTTCCCAGGGTCGTGGAAATCGTCTACTACGTGGCGTCCAGCTTGGACGGTTACATCGCCAAGCCGGACGATGGCCTCGACTGGCTCGAGGCCTTCAGCCAGGGCGGCGAAGACTACGGTTACGCCGAGTTCTATGCGTCGATCGACGCCCTGCTGCTGGGCAGCCGGACCTATGAGGTCGCGCTAAACCGGGGCGACTGACCGGCGCAGACCCGCCCATGCTCGCGGGGAGGCCGCGCAGCATGACGAACACATCGTGGATCGTGCCATCTCCGAACGCTTCATCGAGCTCCAGGATTCGCTCCATCATCGCGATCACCGACGGAAGATCGGCGATAAGATCAGCCCGGTCTTTGCCACGCGAGATCGCCGCCCCCCACGAGGCCGCCGTCCAATAGAGCAGCGGGACGTCCTCCAAGGTCGTGTTGGCCACAGCGCTGTCGGGATCGATCAGAAGCCGCTGCTCGAGCCCGGGATGCCTGAGCTCGAGGCCACGAACGCCGTAACGCTTGGCACGCAGGAACAGATGAAGAGCGCGCTCCAGCTGTAGTTTCGACCCTTCATAGTTTTCCTCGTCGAGGAGAATGCCTTTCGTCTCGACGCAAACGTAGGCGTACTGCGTGAAGCCCTGCGCCGCGGTCAGCAACAGCCGCTGGCTCTCGGGCTGCTTTCGCAGCAGCCCCTCTACCGTCGAGAGCGCGAAGGGGATCGACTGGCACACGAACTCCGGATCGTTGTCCGATGCCCAGACCTCGCTGGTCGCCTCCATCACGCCCGTCATGCTGTTGACGGCCAACCTGTTTACCATGCTGCACCCGCTTAACGAGACGCTGAGTAGCGCCGCGCCGGTCGCGGAGCAGACCGTGAGAACGCATACCCGCGCGGAGATCGTCCCTTTCCTCTGCGCCTCCGAGAGCAGTGTGCGGCCTACTATTCTTTTTAAACCGTAGCCCTGATTGGCGAAGAGTGTCTGTGGGGCAATCCCCGTTGCGTTGTAGTAAAAAACCGTGCGGACTGATGCGCAACTGAGCTACTGAGCCAATTCAGATGTCTGACGGAGTACGAGCGCTAGTCCTGGTTCGCTAACCCCAGAAGCTCGGGCAGTAGTCTACCGTTCGTGCTAATCGCCGAGCCGCCGTAGATCGTCGCGTCCCCGTTCCAATCCGTGAACGAGCCCCCGGCTTCTTCGACGATCGGTTTTAGCGCCGCGTTGTCCCAGACACTCATGATGGGGTCGAGCATGGCATCGGCCCGACCCGACGCGACAAGGCAATGCCCGTAGCAGTCACCAAAGCCCCGCAGCGTCCCGGCATTCATCCGCAGTCGCGACGAAAATTCCGCGTGCGTTCGCTCCAAGTCCGCCGCATCGGTGAAACAGACCATCGCCTTCGACAGTGTCGATGTTTGGCTGACGTGACATGGGCGCCCGTTCCAACGACACCCCTCACCGACGGCGGCCGCGAACATCTCGTCGACGGCTGGCAGATAGCAGACCCCAACCAC
>JBDHED010000222.1:0-5309 GCA_039591175.1 Gemmatimonadota bacterium
GTCGTCAGACGGTTACCAACGCCATCAAGAGGCGGCCCTACCTGAGCCCCTTCGTCGCCCAGCATGTGACAAGCCAGACACTGCATCTCGCGCAGCAACTCGAGCGGGTCGGTGGTCGCTATGATCGTCGGCCCCGCGCCCGCATCTGTCGTCTCGTCCGCGCCAACAGGTTGCGCGGCTGCTATGTCATCGCCAGTAACCGTTACTTCGCCGCCCACGCTCTGCAGGTACGCAATCATGGCCCAGATCTGAACCTCGGACAGCGTCCGTCGTATGTCCGGCATGATCGGCTGAAACCCTTCGACGACAAACGCGTTGGGCTCGATCATCGATCGATACAGATACTCCTTGCACGACTCGCCCTCTACGCGCTGGCCGCAGCGAGCACCGATCGCTCCCTCACCGGCGGCGTCGGTCAGCAAGTTGGGCGCCCGCGTCCCGAGCCCGTGGCAGGCGGTGCAACCACCAGCCCCGGCGTACAGTTCCTCGCCGGCAGTCACCAGCTCGGCTGCGCTAACCTCGCCTGTGAACGACAACTCCTGGGGCACTTCCGACTCGACCTGGGGGATGCCGTTGGCAATCAACGTGTACAGGGCGAGCGTGCCGAGCACGACGGCCAAGATCTTGAGGTTCATCGCCCACATCGTCTTAGCTCGTCACGGTTCGGGAGGATCCGGCTGCCGGTTGTTCCGGCACCAGCTGCGGCTTCTCCACCAACCCGCCAAGCCAGAAGATGAATGCGATCATTACGAGGAAGATCAACACGCACGCGCTGATCACCTGCGCTGCAGGACCCAGCGCCGGCGTGGCCGCCCACTGACTCGTGTCACGCATGACCTCCCACACATGCCAGTGTTGGCGAATACCACTGCGCGCGAAACCCATCAAACCCATGAGCCAAGTGAACGTGACTACCAAGACGAACAGTGCGTACTGCGATCGTGCCGGCATGTTGCCCCATTGAATCGCGCCTCGCGATTCGGAGCCGCGCAGCATCAACACATCGAGCACCATGACCGCGATGATCGTCGCCAGCACCGCCAGCACCTGGTAGACGCTGAACCCGATCCGCACGATCGCCGTCACGAAATACCCGTAGATGCCGTAGAAGAGCACGATGGCGGCGGACAGTGCGAAGAGCGCGGCCTGGACCATCGTCCCCGTCTTGGCCCAACCGACCACCGGACGCTTGTTGGCTCGTCGGTACATCAGGAAGGACAGAAACGTCGTCAAGATCATCAGGTTCACGGCGGTGTTCTTGGCGCTCATGACGCCCAGCACACCCAGGAACGGATGGTGAGAACCGCCCATCGCCTCGAGCTCCGCGCGATTGGCGATCATCGTGTGTGGCGTGGCCCAGACGATAACGCCGATGACCAACACTACGAGCATCCACTTGGTGTACGGGAGGAACCGCTCGGCACCCGGGATGCGAGTCATGCCGACCCACAAGTAGTAGTTGCCAGTCAAGAACAAGACGCCGATCAAGAAAGCCTGAATGATCCAAAGCCAGCTCATGAAACCACCCATCATCGTGATTCCCATCTGCTGGTTGAACTCGTAGATCTCGCGCCCGAGGTAGTAACCGGCGAACGGCAGGATGATCAGCGCCCCGATCGCGATGAAGTTGCCGACGTACCCCATCCAGTCGTAGTGCGCGCGCTCCTCATCGGACTTGGCAGCCAGGAAGCGGTACGCGGCGTAGGCAGCGACGACGGAGCCCCCGAACACGACGTTGGCGATGATGCGATGGATGTTGATCGGCATCCACGTGGCGTTGTTGATCGCGCTCCACAGCTGAACCATACCCGGCGATGGATCCGCGGCGATCACCTCCGGCGGGCTCATCATGTAGCTCAACCAACTGTCGGCGATGAACATGACCGCCGTGCCCCAGACGTTGAGCAGGATCGCTAACCCCCAGTGAGCGTACTTTGCGGTCCCCTCCTTCCATCGATCCCAACCGTAGTAGTACAGGTAGAGAGTGAACGACTCGAGGAAGAAGAGCCCGGCGTAGATCCACATCGAGACTTCGAAGATCTCCGACAGGTGAGCCCAAAACCGGGGGTACAACGTGGTCAGGAAGAAGACCAGAACCGCACCCCAGATGGCGGTCGCGCTATAAGCGATCAGCAGGAGTCGGGTAAACTCCTTGGCCAGCCGGTCGTAGCGCTTATCGCCGCCAAAGATGCCGATCGCCTCGGCGACCATGGCGAACATCGGGACGCCGAGAACAAACGCCGCGAACATGAGGTGGACCTGCGCGGCTATCCACACCGCGACTCGACTGCCGATGTACGGGAAGTCGCCGTACTCGCGGGTCACGACACCGGCTTCCTGCGCGAATCCCGATTGCACCAGCACTAGCCCGAGCGCTACCACGCCCAGAGCCGACATGAGCCACCGCGTTTCACGCAGCCACTGCGGGTTTCCCCTCACCATCACTTGCGCTCGCGGCTGAAGAAGGGTCGGCGTTTCGAGAAATCGATCGGCATCTGCGATCTCACCTCGTCGAGCAGCGCGGTCGTAACGCGGTTATGACCGTGGTCGGCGGCAAAGGTTTCGACACGATGCGTCACGACACCGCGGACGAAGCTCGGGATGCGAGCGACTCGTTCAGCCGCCTCCGGTGACCACTCGAGCTCCGGTCGGGCTGATGTGCCGTAGGTGACCTCACGCGTTCGCGTTACTGGTGACTCGAAGCCATTGGGCTCGTAGCCGCACGATCGATCCGGTCCCAGATAGTCACCCGTTTCGGCGAAGGCCCGCGCGCGACACCCACCGCAGATCTCACGATACCCACAACGACCGCACTTCCCGCCCAGCTCTCCGCTGCGCAGGTTCTCAAACACCGGCGAGTCGCGCCAGATCTCACCAAACGATTGCGCACTCAAGTCGCCGGCCACGACCTCCATGTACGGGCACGGGGTCACCTTCCCGTCGGGCGTGATCCGACAGTACTGCACTCCGCACGGGCAACGAGTAGCGTAGTTCAACAGCGGTGAATCGGGATCCGAATCGTAGACGTGGCGCATGATCTGGGGTTGACACTTCGATCGAACGAGCATCCGGCCGCGGTAATCGCGCTCGAGCTCGGCGAGCTCGGCCAAGACATCATCGTTTTCAGCGGTCGACATCCCCTTCATGCTGCCGGCTCTTCCGGTGGCTACAACGAAATAGACGTTGAAAGCGACCGCCCCGAAATCAGCAGCCAATGAAGCGAGCCGTCCTATCTCAGCGCGATTCCCCCTGGTGACGGTGGTCTGCAAGACCAGATCCAGGCGGTTGTCGCTCAATCGCTCGACCGCCGCCAACGTGTCGGAAAGCGCACCCGCGCCATGCCTAAAACGATCGTGATACACCGGGTCCAGGGAATCGACGCTCACCGCGACACCCTGAACGCCGGCCTCCATGAGCGACGCGATTCGCGCGTCGGTCAATCGAGTGCCGTTGGTACCAACGACGACCGTCGCTCCACCGGATGAAGCGCGAGCGGCGATCGATTCCAAGTCATCCCTCAGCAGTGGCTCACCGCCCGACAGGATCAACATCGGCGAGGGGTTGACCGCCAGGATCTCGTCCACGATCCGGTGGCAGTCACTGGTCGTCAGTTCCTCTCCGGCGACGTGCCACGATCCAGCAGCGATGTAACAATGAGCGCAAGCGAGATTGCAGCGCCGGGTGAGGTTCCAAGCGACGATATGCGGTACCGCCGAGATCAACCTTCGTCCCGCTGGTCGCCGTTGGCGTCGGTTTTCTGCTCTTTCATGACCGCCTCAATCGCCGCTTTGGCTTCAGCCGGGGTGGCGGTCTTGAAGTCCACCGGGCACTTATCTGCGGCGGCCTCGATATCCCGTATCGGACAGCGTGTGACCCCCGCCTCCTTGGCCTCGTCGATGAACTTGCGCATCTCGGGTGTCAGTCCGTCGACCCCTTCGGCCGCGGCTTTGATCTGTTTCGTCTGCAGCTCCTTGAACATGACTAGCATCGTATCGAGATCGAACTCGTCGGCTTCGATCATCGCCTGTTTGTTCTCATCCATGACCGGTGTCGTGATGCGCCACCATCCATGATCGCGAGCGAAGCGCTCGACGGTATTGCGGGCTAACGGGCGCGCGATGAGCGGAACGAGCTCCAACCGTTGCCGCGCCTCGTGCGTCCAGACGACCGGATCGCTGGCTGTCCACGGTCGCTGTTCGACGTGGCCGGTGTAGGGGCACTTCGCCTCCACGATCCGCGTATCGGGCACGGCGATGTCGTCGTGCCCTTCCACTACCGTGCGTTTCATCGCTTCCTCCGCCTTGACCTCTGCAAGCGCCAGCTCTTCGGCGGTGCCGATTCCCATGATGAGCTGCATGTGAGTGGGGAGCAGCTTCTGGATCGCCTCATCGAGCCGCGCGCTGGTCACTATCGGCAACACGCCCGAGCCGTTGCCGTTGGAAGCGTACCGTTCGATCACGTACTCCTCGACCGCTTTGCGAGCGATGCCCAGCGCGAACGGCGGTACTCGGAGGATCCGGACTTCGGCTTCGGGGGCCCACTCGAGACCCGTTTCCCCATCCTCCTCGATCCACGGGATTTCTTCCGGATGAACTTCGGTGGTGCCGATCAGCAGCACGTTGGTGAGTGCCAGGCGGGCTAGGTTCTCAGCCTGGGAGCCCAATTCGGTCCCCTCGATCCGATGGCTGCCGTGGCGCGCGAAAATCAGCAACGACGGCTCTACTTCTTCGGCCCACTGCAGCACGACTTGGAACGGTTTGCCGATCAGGATCTGGGTTTCGACCTCTACGTCCGGGTATTCCTCGGCCATGACCTGGGCACGCTTGATGTTCGCCTGGCAGAGCTTGAGCAACCCCTTGTCGATGATGTTGTTGTGGAGCTCTTCCTGCTCCTCGAACTTGAACACCTTCGACGCCTGAACCGACAAGACGTCCTTGATGTTGTGGAAGACGACGTGGTGGTACTCGACGTCGAACGCGCTACAAACGAACAGCTTGCCGCCAAACATCTGCGCCAGCTCGAGCGCGTGACGCATCGCCTTGTAGCTGTAGGCTGAGCCGTCGACACATACCATGTACTTGCCGTCGCGAATCGGTCGGTCATCGCGGACGATCAGGATGTCCTTTTCGATGCCTCGGATCGCCCGCGCGACGACCCCACCGAGCTGGCTGAACTGCTGCCGGCCCAGCCCGTGGGCGCCGATCGCCACCAGGTCGTAGGCCCGCTCCGAGGTGCCCGCCAGCTTCTCCTCGAGTGATTCCTCCTCGGCCTCGATGCGGCCGTCGGCGCCCAAGCGCACGTCGGAACGA
>JBDHED010000223.1:0-3165 GCA_039591175.1 Gemmatimonadota bacterium
AAGAAGCGAAGTAAAAACGATGGGTTGACTACCCGCCGCCATCCTTCACCCCCCGATAAAACCGAGAAGTCTCCTCGATGGCTTGCTTCATCAGGTCGGCGCGCGGTGTCGCTGCATCGGCCTTGACATCGGACAACTTGTAGCTCCGGACATGCATCGGGTAGACGGCATACACGTTATCATCGAGAACAAACGCGTGGCTGACGTAACCTCCAAGCACGATCGGCCGCGGCTCACTCTGCGGTCCAAGGAGATTTCTCCCGTTGCTGTAGCTTTGCACGTCCTCGCCGCACCCCAGAGCCTCCTGCAATATGGTCACCGGTAGATCTGTGTGGGACGTGACGCTGGCTACATTCCGCGGCTCCTCCTCCGGAAGGAACATGAACATCGGCACCTGCGTCTGGAATTTCGAGAAATTGCTGGTGTGTCCCCAGTAGTTTTCCCCGTTGTCATCGAATTCCTCGCCATGATCCGAAGTGACGATCACGATCGTCTCGCCCAAGATGTCTAGGGTCTCTAGTCGGTCTACGATATTTCCGACCAGCCGATCCACATGTCGGACAGAATTGCGGTAGTCATTCAAGTACGGCGTTGGGTCGGCATCATTGCCCAGTAAGGCGACGTTCAAGTTCCGTGCCGGACGAAAGTGCGCACTTTCTTCAGGATAGTGATAGCTGTAGTGAGTCGACTTGTAGAAGGCGAACCCCATGAATGGTCGTTCGGTTCGCACCTGTTCCTCGATGAAACCGATAAGCTGTCGTGTTAAGTCTTCATCCCTGGTGTCGTGTTTTTGACCGATGAAAGACTCGTGGACCTCAATTCCAGCAAAGACGGTTTCTTTGATCTTGTGTCTGTCGAAGTTTGAGTCCGCATAGATGCCGAAGGCGTAGCCATTTGCCTCTAGCGCGTCGATCATGACCGGGTTGTCGATGGCAGTGCTGTGCCCCTTGACAGCTTCCCAATAGGTCGGATGGATTCCATAGAACAGTCCGAAGATCCCGTGAGGGGTCGAGTTGCCAGAGCTGAAATGATTCTGGAACACAATCGATCTCTTGGAGAGCGCATGCATGTTTGGCGACACAACTTGGTCCATCGTGTCGTAGCGCCAGCTCTCCAACACGATCATCAAGATGTTGGTCGCCTGTTTGCCGGTGGGCATTGAACACTCGAAGTCGCGCAGCGGATAACGGATGGAAGCCCCTGCGTTACGCGCCGACGCGTCACTTGGTACCAGCAGCGGTAACAAGTGTCCGTACTTCTTTGCATGTTTGCTTGAAGTCACCGGATAGTAAAAGGGGAGTTGAGGCGTAATGCTCGTGATCCGACCATCGTTGTTATAGTACGCGGCTATATGAATGCTCTGACTGAGCGTTAGTGCCATGAGGGCCGTCAGCACGAACGCCACGGGCAGCAGTCTTTGGCGTTTGACGCGGCGGGCTGCCCAGAACAGCCCCACCTCTAGCACGACAATGACGATCAGGATGACGATGGCGGTGAACACCACGGTCGGCGGAATCCCGAACCCCTGAAAATGCGTCGCCGCGTACGCGAGCCAGAAAGCGTCGACATGAAACCGATAGACGTCGTGGACGACGCTGTTCACGACGAAGTAGAAGAGCGTTGCGGTCAGCATCGCACCGCTCGCGATGATGGCCAGACGTCTGGAGAATGACAGTATGAAGAAGGTGATCGTAGAGAGAACGAACACAATGAGCGCGTAGTAGCCTAGAAAGACCGCGCCAACATAAACGCCAGTGAGCCCCGTAAGTGGGACATCGTTCAGATGTCGCCACAGAACGATGAAAAGAAAGGGCAGATTCAGAACAAATGCTGTGACGACATAGGTATGGGACTCGGTGCGCGCCTTGAGCCAGCCGCCAAGCGCGTGGAAGTCTACTGGGGATCGATTGGAGGTCATTTATCCTCGTGATTGTTGCCAGGACGTTTCTTTCACCGGCTGGAACAAGCTAGCTCCGTTCTGGGGCGAGGCGATGCTGTCTCTCGCGCACGCGCGAGAAGTACACCAGCAGCAAACCGGCCAGAATCGTCACCCCGCCTAAGACCAGACGCCCCGTAAGCGTCTCGTCGAGAATCCACCACCCGAGGATGATCGCGACGACCGGATTCACGTACGTGTACGTCCCGACCTTGCTGCTCGACATGTGGGCGGTGATAAACGCGAACGCGGTAAATCCGACCAGCGAGCCGACAAACGCCAGGTATAGAATCGCAATCCACGCCTGCTCGTTCCAAACAACCGGCTGACCGCGTTCGACGATGAGGTGCACGCCGAACATCAAAGGACCGGCGATGCCGTTCGCGATAGCGCTGACGGCGAGCGCGTCGACATGCGCCAGGCGTCGCCGCGCGTGCACCGTCCCGAGTGACCATGAGAAGGCGGCGAGCAAGACGACGATCACGCCGAACCAAGACGATTCGATCGACTCGAACGGCTTGACGAGAATCGCGACGCCGGCCAGCCCCAGGATGAGGCCAACCCAACCGATGGGTGCCAGCCGCTCGTGCTGGCGCCCGAGCATCGCGATCAGCGTGTTCCACATCGGCACCGTCGTGAGCAGCAGCGCAGCCAAGCCGGTTGAAAGATGTTGCTGTGCGGTATTCAGAAAGCCGTTGCCGAGCACCAGCAACAGAATCCCGACCAAGATGGCGTGGCCGATCACGGCCCGATCCCGCGGGATACGCCGACCCGTCGCTGTGGCGACCGCCAGCATCACCGCGCCGGCGATCGTGAAGCGGGCGGCTCCCAACAGGTATGGTGGAAGCACCGCGACGCCAAGTTTGATGAACAGGTAGGTCGAGCCCCACACCACGCAGACTGCGGCGTAGGCGACAGCCACGGCGACCGGGTTGGCAGGGGTCACGGCGCGCATCGGCGGAAGGTAGCGCCCGCTCGGATGGCGACTAGGTGGCCGACGACGATAGGTTGACGCCGTGTCGGACTTAGAGATCTCGGAGCTGATCTACGACTGGAACCGCGAGGCGGGCGACCTGGTTGAGCCTACCCAACCGGTCGAGTTCGACGACGAAACCTTGCGCGATGGCTTGCAGTCGCCATCGGTCATCGACCCGCCGATCGACACCAAGATCGAGATCCTCCACTTGATGGATCGACTCGGCATCCATACCGCCAACATCGGTCTGCCC
>JBDHED010000224.1:0-3144 GCA_039591175.1 Gemmatimonadota bacterium
AATATCTTGAAGAGTCGGCCGCCCAAGAACGCCGACCCAACCCCGCAACAGGTCGCGGCATGCGAACCGTACCTCGAACGGCAGATCGAGATTATCAACCCAGCGGTGATCCTGGCGCTCGGTCGTCATGCAGCGCGGACGTTGTTGGGCGTCGACGGTTCGATGGCTTCGCTCCGTGGACGCGTGTTCGAGTATCGTGGCGTACCGTTGGTGGCGACGTATCATCCGGCAGCGCTGCTCCGAAACCCGAAGCTCAAGCGCCCAACATGGGAGGATGTTCAGTTGGCTAGAAAGGTGTACGACGAGGAGCTGCAGAAGCGGGCTTCGCAATGACCGACGGCGTGGCCACAATTCCTGCCTCGATCGTCACCCCAACCGGGACCGAGCGAGTTCCACCGCACAGCGACGAAGCCGAGATCTCGGTTCTCGGCGGGATGTTGCTCGAGGAGACGGCCGCCGATCGAGCGATGGAGATCCTCGACCAGGAGGACTTCTACCATCCGGCCCACCGCCGGATATTCGCCGCCATCAACGATCTCCGCGACCAGGGCCATGCGCCGGACGCGCTCGCGGTGCGCGAAGAGCTCAATCGGTTGGGATCGCTGGAAGAAGCGGGCGGCGAGGAGTACCTGGCGCGCATCGTCGAGATCGTCCCGACCGCGGCCAACATGGATTACCACGCACAGTTGGTGCTCGATTCCGCTGTCAAGCGGCGGCTGATCCTCGCCGGCACCGATATCGCCAGCGATGCGTACCGCTCTACCGAGCGCTCCGACCAACTGTTGAATCGCGCGGAAGAGAAGATCTTCCGCTTGTCGGAGCACCGTTTCAAGAAATCGTTCACCGCCATCGGCCAGCTCCTCCAGGGCGCCCTGATGCAGCTCGAATCGCTTTCAGCGCAGAAGGAAGCGATCACCGGAACGGCGACCGGCTTCCGCGATCTGGACGAGTTCACCGCCGGCTTCCAACTCAGCGATCTGATTATCGTCGCCGGCCGTCCATCGATGGGGAAGACGAGCTTTGCGCTGAACGTCGCCGCTCACGCGGCGATCGTAGAGGACCTCCCGGTGGCGATCTTCAGCCTCGAGATGTCGATGGAGCAGCTCGTTCAACGACTGATCAGCACCGAAGGGGGTGTATCGCTCAAGACGTTGCGCACCGGCCAGGCTTCGAGCGACCAGTGGAAGAACGTCGCCGACGCGTGCGAACGGCTACGGCGCGCGGCGATCTACATCGACGATAGTGGTCTTCTCAACGTTCTCGAGATGCGCGCCAAGGCGAGACGCCTCAAACAACAGCGCGACATCGGAATGGTGGTCGTCGACTATCTGCAGCTCATGGAAAGCGGCACCCGTGCCGAGAGCCGTCAGCAGGAGATCACCGAGATCAGCCGCTCGCTCAAGGCGCTCTCCAAGGAGCTCAACATCCCGGTCGTCGCCCTGTCGCAGCTGTCGCGCGGACCGGAGCACCGTGCCGATCAGCGACCGCGCTTGGCGGATCTCAGGGAAAGCGGATCGCTGGAGCAGGATGCCGACGTGGTGATCTTCCTCTACCGCGACGAGTACTACCATCCCGAAACCGAGAAGCAGGGCATCGCGGAAGTGATCGTGGGGAAGAACCGCAATGGGCCGACCGGGTCGGTAGAGCTCGCGTTCTTGAGCGAGTACATGCGGTTCGAGAACCTCGACCCCTTCCACACCACGCCTTGACCGCGGCCCGAGTTCGGACGCGGTTCTCCTGTACAGCTTGTGGCGCGACCGCACCCCGATGGGGTGGACGATGTCCGTCGTGCGATGCTTGGAACACGCTCGTCGAAGAGGTCGTCGAGCGTGGCGAGGCCAGCGCGGGCCCGGTGCCCGATGTGCGATCTCTGGCTGACGTAGCGGCGACCGACCTGGCACGTCGATCGAGCGGGCTCGATGAGCTCGACCGGCTGTTGGGCGGTGGCGTCGTTCCGGGGTCGATCGCGCTCGTGGCCGGCGAGCCGGGTGTCGGGAAATCGACGCTGCTCCTGCAGGTGGCCGGCAGGATGGCCGCTGACGGCAACCGAGTGCTCTACCTGGCCGGTGAGGAGTCGCCGGCTCAGATCCGACTCCGCGCAGAGCGATTGGGCATCGATCAATCCAATGTCTTGATCGCTGCGGGGACCGCGGTCGACGGGCTGCTCGCCGCGTGTCGGCAAGCATCACCCGAGATCATCGTGTGCGACTCGATTCAGACCGTCTACGACCCGGCGTTGTCGAGCGCGCCGGGCTCGGTCTCCCAGGTACGGGCCGCCGCCGACGCCTTCCACCGGTACTGCAAGACGACCGGTAGCAGCGTCTTTCTGGTCGGACACGTCACCAAGGAAGGCGGGATCGCGGGCCCCAAGACGTTGGAGCACGTGGTCGACGTCGTGCTGCAGTTCGAGGGCGACCACCACCACGAGCTGCGGGTCTTGAGAGCGCTCAAGAACCGCTACGGGTCGACCCACGAGATCGCCGTGTTCACGATGCACGACGGGGGGCTCGAAGTGGTGGACAATCCGTCGGCGATGTTCCTCGGCGCAGGACGGGATAGTGAGCCCGTCCCCGGCTCGGCGCACGTAGCCAGCGTGCAGGGCACACGGCCGCTGGTCATCGAGGTCCAGGCGTTGGTCGCCTCGAGCCCGTACTCGACACCCCAGCGCGTGGCCGGCGGGTTCGATGCGCGCCGGTTGTCGCTGTTGCTCGCGGTACTGGAGAAGAAGGCCGATTGCGCACTCGGCGCGAGCGACGTGTTCCTGAACGTGGTCGGCGGGCTCACGCTGACCGAACCGGCGGTCGATCTGGGCGTGATCACGGCGCTGGCATCCAGCCGGGCAGATCGACCGGTGCGCCAGGGAACCGTCGTGTTTGGTGAGGTCGGTCTGACGGGCGAGGTCCGGCCCGTGCGATGGTCCGCGGCGCGGCTCAAAGAGGCTGCTCGGCTCGGGTTCGAGCGTGCCGTTTTGGCAGCTCCCGATCGCGACGTGGCTCAAGGTTCGACCGAGCGCGACGTGGGTATCGCCCTGGAAACCGCCGCCACGGTGCGCGAGGCGGTTGCGCTCGCACTGTCGAAATGACGATGATTTGCCCTTGGATCGCATCGCCCATCATTCAATACATATGGCGATGCGCAATCAAA
>JBDHED010000225.1:0-5552 GCA_039591175.1 Gemmatimonadota bacterium
GTCCCACGTTGCCCGGCCAAGCACGTTAACCCGCGGAGCGGCCGCAGTGTTCAGCGCCCCTCCGTAGCCCATTAAGAGTTAGAACGCGCGATTCCGAACGGATGAGGTGATGAGCGAAAGGATCTCCTGGTCGCGGGTAGCCGTCGAAGGCGTGGTGATCGTCGGATCAATCCTCTTGGCCTTCGCTATCGACGCCTGGTGGGACCAGCTCGGGCAGCGCGAGGAGGAGCAAGTCGCTCTCACTGGTCTTGAGGCTGACTTCTCAGGCTACATCGATCGGTTGTCACGGATCCGAAACAACAACCAACGACGCGTAGAAGCAGCGCGACGACTACTAGATGCGACCGGCCCAGGACCGTCACCACTCAGTGACGCTGAGTTCCAATCAGACCTCTCGACCGTGGTGATGTACACCACCATCAACCTCCAGCCCGGAACACTTGGGTCGCTACTCGAGACAAACAGGCTCTCTTGGCTCAGCGACGCAGAGCTTCGATCGAGGTTGGTTGACTGGGATCGGAATCAGCGGTTCGCGGAAGAGCAGAACCAATACATGGTTGAACAGGCGCGCGAGTTGGATGCGTTCCTGAAGCGCCGCTATCCGATGGAGGGGATCCTGCTCCTGACGCAGGACCGCCAGCGCGAAGTGTCTGCAGCCAACTCGCGTTTTCCAGCACAAGGCGGTTCTCTTCTCGCCGACGTCGAGTTCGCAAACCATCTCGCGTTCGCCGCCGACGCGTCCGGCCTCGTCATCAATAGAGTAGACGTTCTCGATGAGTTGGTGGACGAGATCCTAGGCTTGCTGCATGCCAACGGCGCGGATTGACAGGTCACCGCGGTAGCGCGCGTTCTAACAAGGAATTGCTGCTGTCCGCGTCAGCTGCGGGGCATCGTTGGGTAACTCTGTGGTTTGTCAGCAGGCTGGTGCGGCAGCAGAATTCCAATCCGTTATGCGGCGCAGGTGGTTTCGTGAGGCACGGGCGATGTCCGGCTACCGACCCAACCCGGTCCCTCAACCCGGGAATCTCCGAGCCCAAAAAGATAGGGAATCGACGATGAGCGCTGCTACGCCCCAAGAGCAAATCCTGGGTATCGTCAACAACCATTGGCAGAGTTGCTGCGTCGGTGCTGCCGCGCAACTTGAACTGGCCGATCTGTTGGCCGATGGCCCCTTGCACGTCGACACTCTTGCCGAGCGCACAAAGACACACGGGCCGAGTCTGTATCGGATGCTGCGGGCTCTCGAGAGCACGGGGATCTTCACTCAAACCTCGCCTGGTGTATTCGATAACACGCCGGCGAGCGAATGTCTCCGCCGCAATCTGGCAGGCTCAAATTGGGCTTGGATTCGATTTACGCTCTGTGCGGGTGCTCCGGTATTCGAGGGATGGCGAGGGTTGATAAAGTCCCTGGAAAAAGGGCGTCCCGGCTTCGATCAGGTGACCGGCCAGAACACGTGGGAGCACCTGCAGTCGAACCCGAAAATGCGCAAGATCTTCAACGAGGCGATGCGGGATCTGAGCGCATCGATCAGTCCGGCCGTGGCTGCGTCTTTCGATTGGAGCCGTTTCCCGGTGATCGCCGATATCGGAGGCGGAATCGGATCGCAATTGTCGAGCATCCTCGACGCGCATCCCTCCTGCCGAGGAATTCTTTTCGATCAACCGGAGGTCGTCGCAGAGGCACCGGACGACGGCCGAATCGAGCGTGTCAGCGGAGACTTTTTCAAAGAAGTCCCAGTCCAGGCCGACGCCTACGTGATGCGATGGATTCTTCACGACTGGTCGGACGAAGAATCCGTTGACCTTCTGACCAATGTGAGAAAGGTCGCGACGCCAAACGCTCGTCTGATGGTCGTGGAGTCAGTGATTCCGGAAACGCCCGAGTTCGATATGGGCAAGTGGATGGATCTGAACATGATGGTGATGGCCACCGGGCGGGAGCGTACTGCCGCCGAGTTTCGCGACCTGCTTGATCAGGCTGGCTTTGCGCTTGAGCAGATCGTCCCCACGCCTTCGCCGCTCAGCGTTATCGTGGGAAAGCCAATAGCTTGATGGTGCATGGAAGCGATGTACCTTGATGGTGCATGGAAGCGATGTAGACTGTGGGCGAGCGCACGAAAGGACCTCCCCGACGTGGACGTCGCACAGGCCGGCGGCTGGTCGAGCCTCGACGCGCTCAAGCAGGCGTACCAGCAGCCCGACGACGCCAGGATGCTCCGCGTGGTCGAGCATGAAACGGAGCTGCGGGAGGTCCCGGTGAGCTTCGCGACTCGCCCCGCTGCCGGCGCGGCGGGTGTGGAGGATGGCGTAACTCGTTGCAGCACAACACACGGGCCCGTAGCTCAGTTGGTCAGAGCAGGGGACTCATAATCCGTTCGGGGGCCTCCCCGCGTTCATGATTCGCGGGGAGAATCCCCTGTCACTCCGGCTGTTCCCACCGGTAGATCCGGGACGTACGGGTCCACCATACCCGACCCTCGGGGATGCCGACTCGCCCCGGACTCGCCCCGCGCGGCTTGAGATGTTTTTCGAGAGCCCGGCGGACACCCTCATCGGCGCCGACCCGTGACCCAAGCGTCGCTATCCGGACAAACGAGCTTCCGGCAACGAGTGCCTGCCTTGACCGGCCGAGCCACCCCGTCCCACGTTGCCCGGCCAAGCACGTTAACCTGCGGAGCGGCCGCAGTGTTCAGCGCCCCCTCCGCAGCCCATTAAGAGTTAGGTCGCCGGCTACCTCAACAGCCATACGCGGAGCGGAGTATGGACACTCGGAGCTGAAGGAGTTTGCGTGAAGATGCCGACGGGGTGACGTATCCGAGCCGCTTACGAGGCCGGCGCTTCAGCGTGGTGGCGAGCGATGGCCGCGCTCTGCCCCACCTCCGGTAGGCGAACGCGATTCCGATCGCCCCAGAGAACCAAGTGTGAGGTACGCAGCCTTTCCCTGCGGGGGCACCTCCTCTTCGCTGCCCTTGCACAAATGGACGGGACCGCCCGCCTCGGTCCCGACGGGTTCACCGAGACCTATGACCCGGTCTTGGACGTGCTGGTTGCCGAGGTTCCGACTAGGCCGCTCGGCGAGCCGGTCCAACAGTTCACCATCGCGTTCGAGGATGCCGACGGCGGGACGCACATGGCGTTCCGGTGGGAGACCACGGAGGTGCGCGTACCGATCACCCCGATTGGGATGTAGTCGGGCCCGCCCCCGCTTTTTGAGGTCAGTCAGGCATATTTCCACAGAAGCCTACGTCGACGTCCACCACCCCTTCCCCCAAAGCGTCAACGGTGCCTGCCACGTCCCATCCAAGCACCAGCGGGGTCGTCTTGGCATGTAAGAATCGTCCGACGAAGTCTCCCGCGATGACCTTTTCTTCGCCCGCATTGACCGCCGACGCGACAACCTTGACGCGCACTTCCCCGCGGCCCGGCGTCGGCGTGGTTATCTCGGTCATCTCCACACCGTCACCTGTGGCCCCCATCACCCTCATCGTCTCGGCCATGCGGAGTCCCCTCTCAGATGCGTTTCGCAGAAATTGGCTTAGCAAGGGTCGAGAGACGGCAGCGACCTAACAAGCATTTGAAGCAGTCACAGGCGTTTTAGGGGCGTGCAATCGGCTCCGCCGCTTGCACCTCGTTGGGTTGCCTGCGCAGCTTAAATGCAGATCCGTTAGCTAGAACTGATGGCTTTGAGGTGATGGGACTCGGATGACTCGTACCACTGTTAGGCTGGTCGGGGTGGGCCTCCTTATCGGGTTCCTACTGAATCTGACCGGCTGGCTGGGAAACAACTTCTTGCTCGGTGGCATGTGGCGATCCGTCGCGATTCCGGACGCTTACGTGGCGTGGAGAGAATCGCCTTGGCGTGATGCCTTCTCCTTCTTGCCAGACTTCGTGTACGGCCTCGGGATCGCTTGGTTGTATGTGGCCTCCCGCTCCTGGTTCAAGAGCTGGAGTGTCTGCGCGCTAGCCGCCGGTCTCTTCGTCGCGGCGATGGGAGGCCTAACGACCTATTTCGCGATCGCGAACTCGGGCTTCATTCCTTGGCCGCTCGCGCTTGCGTCGTTCGCGCTGGTCCTGGCGACCAAGCTGCCGCTGGCTCTGTTGGCAGGTCGATTGCTGGAGCCTCAGGCCGGGCTCGGGACAGGCTAGTGCCCGTGACCAGTCTCGGCAGAAGTGCGAGGCGTCACGGGGTGGAGTTCTAGCTAACAAGCGATTGCTACTGACGCCGAAGAAGGGGTAGGTACGCGCTTCGCGCTTGTGTCCGTGCGGGCGGCGCAGCAGAATCGCGTAACCGTTAGGCGGCACTGGACTTCTATCTCAACCCAAGGAGCAGAAATGCCAAAGTTCGTGATCGAACGTGAGATCCCTGGAGCGGGCAAGCTTTCCCCAGAAGACCTCAAGGGGATTTCTCAGACGTCTTGCGGAGTCCTCCGCGATATGGGGCCGGAAATTCAATGGGTCGAAAGCTTCGTCACCCAGGACAAGATCTACTGCGTCTACGTAGCTCCTAGTGAGGCAATGGTTCGGGAACACGCCGAAAAGGGCGGATTTCCGGCGAACCGCGTTTCGCGCGTCGCAACGGTGATCGATCCGACGACCTCGGAGTAATCATCTGGCGCCTGCGCGGTGCCGCCTAACAAGGAATTGCTGCTGCGCCGGTTGCCGAAAGGATTTGGTCTCCGACCAAACAGCCTCACGTACAACGCTCACAAGCTCGCAACCTGTACCGGCTAGACTGTTGTGATCAGGTAGCCTAGAAGCACGCGGCCTTGTGAACCGGTAGGCGGCGCCAGCAGAACTCCGAGTCCGTTAGGCCGCAGCATTCAGATTAGAGAGGTTCTCAATGCGCCCAATTATCGCCGTCGCATCACTCATCGTGCTGGGGTGTGCACCCGAGGGTACCACGCTCACCGCTTTGCCCGAGTCAGAGGTCGCAGCGATACGCCAAGCCTACCAGTCTCTGACTGCTGCCGGGGTGACGCCCGAGGTCCGGAATCTTGGGCGCTTCTTCACCGAGGACGCTGTCTTGATGCCGGCCGATCAGCCTGCGGTTCAAGGCCGCACGGCTGTCGAAGCATGGTTCACTGTTCAGGCGGTCCAGTGGGACGTGACCGTGTTGGAAGTCGAGGGCCGGGGAGATCTTGCCTTCACCCGTTCGGCCTACACCTTGGTTCTGGACCTCCCCGACTTCACGCCGGTTACCGGGAAGGGGCTTGAGGTATGGCGCAAGCAGCCCGACGGCACCTGGTTGATCGCTCGCTCTAGCTTCAGTGCCGACTCTCCATCGAATTGAGACCGACGAGCGTCAACTTGGGGTCCCTTTGCGTTGCTCGGGTGCGGCCAGTACCGGAAATGGAGCTGGCGGGTGCCGGACGGTCGAGAATCCGTCCCACGGACTTGTGGCTAGGAGACAGGCTGCGGCCTAACACGCGTTAGGAGCTGAAGGGCGCGGCGGGTGGCGTTGATATGAGCGCGCTGCTAGCTACGAGTAGCTGGCCGGGGGTCGGCGCGCCTGGCGGGCGGTCGCCGGCAGCTCAAACGCAGGGACGTTAG
>JBDHED010000226.1:0-3112 GCA_039591175.1 Gemmatimonadota bacterium
TACTTAAAGAACAAGACCGAAGAGTAGCAAACCTCACCTTAGATCGAGACACCGTATCCTGATGGGACGCCGTGTGGTCGTCACCGGAATGGGGCTTGTCACGGCGCTGGGTAATGACCTGGAATCGTCGTGGGACGCACTCCTGCGGGGCCAGGGTGGGGTGCGCCGTATTACCCGGTTCGATCCAGATCTCTTTGCGACCCAGATAGCAGCCGAGATCCAGGATTTCGACCCAGAAGCGTTCATCCACAAGAAAGAGATTCGCCGGCAGGACCTGTTTACTCAGCTTGCCGTAGCGACTTCGGATATGGCGCTGGCCGACAGCGGTGTCGATATGAACAGCGAGGATCAGACGCGTGTCGGCGTGATCATCGGGTCGGGAATTGGGGGGATCGCTACGCATGAAACTCAAAACCGCCGCTACCTCGAGGGTGGTCCTTCGAGAATAAGCCCGTTCTATATCCCGATGATGATTCCAGACATGGCCAGCGGCGTTGTCTCTATGCGCTACGGAGCCAAAGGACCGAACTACTGTACCGTCTCCGCATGTGCATCCAGCGCGCACGCGATCGGTGATGCGTTTCGTCTGATCAAACATGGCGACGCCGAGATCATGATTGCGGGTGGGTCAGAGGCAGCCGTGACGGAGATGTCGATCGGCGGGTTCGCGGCCATGAAGGCGATGTCGACCAGAAACGACGAGCCCGAGCGCGCCTGCCGGCCATTCGATGCGGAACGAGACGGATTCGTGCTCGGTGAAGGCGCCGGAATGGCGATCCTCGAAGAGCTGGACCACGCCCGCGATCGCGGAGCTCGGATCTATGCCGAGATTGTCGGCGTTGGGATGACCGCCGACGCACACCACATAACCGCCCCGGCGCCGCAAGGCGAGGGCGCCGCTCGGGCGATGAAGCACGCGATCGATGAGGCTGGTCTGGATCCTACCGAAATCGGCTATATCAACGCTCATGGCACATCGACGCCGCTCAACGATGCGTATGAAACACAAGCCATCAAGACGGTTTTTGGCGATCACGCTTGGGAGATTCTGGTCGGCTCGACGAAGTCGATGACCGGACATCTTCTGGGAGGCGCCGGGGGGCTGGAGTTCGTAGTCACCACCATGGTGTTGGCGACCGGCAAGGTGCCCCCGACCATCAACTATGAATTTCCAGACCCCGAGTGTGATCTCGACTATGTCCCCAACGATATGCGTGAGGCTAACGTGGTCGGGGCGTTGACAAACTCCTTTGGCTTTGGAGGTCACAACGCAACCCTCGCAGTCAAGCACTTCGAGGAATAGCTCGTGAGGTTGCGCGGCCGGATCCGTCGATTCTTGGGCGGTTTCGCGCGGTCGAAGGAGCGCGAGGATCGGCTCAAACTGCTTGAGCACGTGCTCGATCACGAGTTCAAGAATCGAGATCTGTTGGGTCGTGCCACTACGCACCCATCGTTCTTGCTGAATTCGGATAGTCGTGGCGAGTCGTACGAGCGGATGGAGTTTCTCGGCGACTCGGTCTTGAACCTGGTCGTGAGCGATTGGTTGTTCGCACGTCACCCAGAAGCTCAGGAAGGAATGCTATCGCAGCAGCGAGCGCACATCATCTCGAGGCGGTTTCTGGCACGAGCTTCTGAGGCGATCGGGTTGCCTGACTGCGTACAAACCGGGGATGACCAGAACCTCCTAGAGGGTGGTGGGCGGCGGAAGATCGCGGCGGATTCGCTGGAATCGGTTATCGGCGCCCTCTATCTGGATGGCGGCTTTGGGATCGCCAAGCGTTTCATCGAGCAGAGCATCCTGTCTCGGGACATCGAGTTCGAGGGTGGATTCCATACCGCCAAAAACCGGCTCCAGGAGATGATTCACGAGCTTGGTCGTGGTCAGCTGACCTACCGTACAAACCGTGCTCAAGCCGCTCCAGGCAGCGATCGCGCGGATATAAACTTCCGGTGTCAGGTTTGGCTCGAAGGAGAGCCGTTGGGTTCCGGTTGGGGTCGCACAAAAAAGGAAGCCGAAAAGGAGGCAGCGCTTGACGCGCTCGACCGACTGGCTGGAGTCGAGGCCAGCGTGCCGGGTCGTGACACATCGCGCAACTGACGTCGTGTGACATCCGAGTCAAAGCCCGATGCTTTCCCGCAACTGCTTTCCCGCGCATACGAAGAGCAACACAGCGAGATCGCGTTCATCGCTGGTGGTAAGGTGTACCGACTGGCTCGCCAGCGGTTGGGAACGATCACCGATATGTTGGTCAAGTAAACCCCGTTTGGGTGCTCGATGCCGATTTTGTTCATGGAGCATCAGGGCCGGCGGTTCTACGTGCTGCCACGGCATGGGGAAGGGCGTTACAGAGTATCGGCGCCGTTTGTGAACTACCGCGCCAACGTGTGGGCGCTGAAGGAGCTGGGCGTGCGGCGGATCATCGCTTGGACGGGTCCCGGGTCACTTACTCCAAAGCTGGAGATCGGAGATTTCGTGCTTCCGGGTGACCTGCTTGACATGACCAGGAACCGTCCGCGCACGTTCTTTGAGAACAAGGGCATTGGTTTGCTTAGGCAGGAACCCGTCTTTTGCCCGACCCTGGAGAAAGCCTTCGAAAGAGTGCTCGGCGAGTACGGGACGCCTGTAGCGAGTGGGGCCGTATACGCGGTGTCGGAAGGCCCACGGCTGGAGACGCCGGCTGAGGTAAAGATGCTGCGTCAACTGGGAGCGGAGCTGGTTGGGATGACGCTGGCGCCGGAGGCGTTTCTGGCACGCGAGCTAGAGATCTGCTACCACCCCATCGCCTACGTGACGGCTTTTGCCGAGGGCGTGGCCGAGATAGACGATACTGAACGTCGGCGGCGGTCGGATGAAGCCGTCAACCGGATTCCAGAAATCACGTGGAGTTTGCTTGACGCCATTCCCGACACCCCGTTTGCCTGCTCTTGTCAGGACGCCATGTTGCGGTACAAGCAACGCGGCGTCATCGGAGACGACTTTCAGGAATGGATCGAGTGATGGCGATGACCAGCGGAACGAGCGCAGATAGTCCTGAAGTGTTGATCCTGGCGGGGTCGGACTCCGACCGTGACATCGTTGCCAAGGCGGAGAAGGTTCTGCAGGCGGCGAACG
>JBDHED010000227.1:0-3110 GCA_039591175.1 Gemmatimonadota bacterium
ATCTGCGAAGCCACCTCACCCTTCAACCGCGTCGCCTCGTCTCGCCACTCCGACAGCTTGAAAACGAGGTGTGGACCGACTGGTAGGCCGGCTGCGATCCAGAGTGCCTTGGCTACTGCCTTGTCCATTCCCACCGCGCTTCCCAATACGCCCGCACCCACGTACGCGACACCGCCGAGCTCGAACAACCCCTGGAGCGCACCGTCCTCGCCGGATTGGCCGTGGATCAATGGGAAGACGACGTCGAGCGGCCGGTCGAGTCGCGACTCCACCGGCAGCACAGCGTCGCTGCCTGCAGGGACCAGCTCACCACGGCGCCCGGGCTCGGCAAGCAACGTCACCGATGCTGTGCCCTCGATATCGCCCTCGAGCGCTCCGGTGGCACTGGCGCTCTCGATCAGCTGATCGACCGCGTCGCGAGCGATTAACCACCGACCCTGCTTGGTGATCCCGATCTGGACGATCTCATACTTCTCGGAATCCAGCGCGTCCAGCACCGACTGCGCCGACATGAGACTCACCTCATGCTCGCTCGATCGTCCGCCGAACAGAACTCCGACCCGGATGCGCCGCCTTTCACTCATCATCGCCAACAACTCATGGTGCGAATCTCGCCAACGTCTCGATCAGCACGGCGTGAACATCAGGGCTGCCGGCGGCGATCCAACCGGTATCCCGATGTTCGCCCGCACCGCTCCAATCGGTCACGATCCCGCCGGCCTCGGCGATCAGCAGCTCCCCGGCGGCGATGTCCCACAAGTTGAGCCCGAGCTCCCAAAACGCGTCGACCCTTCCGGCGGCTACGTATGCCAGGTCGAGCGCCGCCGAACCTGCTCGTCGCATGTCGCCAACCCTCTCGAAGAGGACCGCGAACGCCGCCAGGTATCGATCGATTTGCTCCGGATGCCGGAACGGAAACCCAGTCGCCACCAGTCGACGGTCGAGCCGCGGTGATTCTGCCACTCGGATAGGACGGGAGTCGTCGATGCGACCGTTGTCGAGCTGAGCACCCTCCCCAGCGCGAGCCGTAAACCACTCGCCGCGAACCGCGTCGACGACGATACCCACCTGTGGAGAGTCGCCTTCGAGCAGCGCGATCGAGACCGCGTACATCGGAAAACCGTGCATGAAGTTCGTCGTTCCGTCGAGAGGGTCGATCACCCATTTGTGGGTTGTAGTACCCGAGCGCTCGCCCGACTCCTCGGCCATCACCGCGTGATTTGGAAACGCGCGCTGGATCCGGTCTACGATCGCCTCTTCGGCGGCGTGATCGATGGCGGTGACAAAGTCACGCGGTTGCTTGTCGGTGACCACGTTCTCGTGAGCGGACTCGGCAGCGGCCTGCAACACCGCCACAGCGTCCGCGGCCGCCTCCCGAGCCACCGCCAGAGCGTCAGCGGTCTCGACCGCATCAATCACTGCCGTGGCGCGCCGGTTCGATCCGTTCGCGCAGGTGGTTCGCGACCTCGTCTGGCGCAACCGCTATCGGCTCCGCTTCACGCCGGCTCGCCACCTCGACGACTCCCTCTTCCACACCCCGGTCTCCGACGACGACCCGCCATGGAACCCCGATCAGATCGGCGTCGGCGAACTTCGATCCGGCTCGGTCCGGACGATCATCGAGCAGTGTTTCGAGATGCGCAGCCTGACAAGCCTCGTAGATCTGCTCGGCCGTTTTCACGACCCCCTCCGAGTCCATGTTGAGCGGGATCACCTCGACCTCGTACGGTGCGATCGCCACTGGCCAGATAATGCCGCGATCATCGTGGTTCTGCTCGATCGCCGCAGCAATGACGCGCGTCACCCCGAGCCCATAACAGCCCATCTCGAACGGCACCGGCGAGCCACTCTCATCGAGAAACGTGGCACCCATCGCGACCGAGTACTTGGTTCCCAGCTGGAAGATGTGCCCGACCTCGATCCCCCGCGTTTCTTTCAGGGGCTGTTGACACTGCGGACACGGATCCCCATCGATCGCCACGGAGACGTCGGCCCACTCATGAGGCTCGACGTCGCGGCCGATTTCGAATCCAGTCACGTGACGATCGGTCTGATTAGCGCCCGCCACCAGATCCCCACGCCCAGCCAGCGAGTAATCGGCGATGATCCGAACCCCGTCGGGAAGCGTGTGCGGACCCGCAAAACCGACCTCGGCTCCCGTCACCTCCACGACGCGACCAGGCGTTGCCATCTCGACTCGCTCGACGGCCAGTAATCGACCCAGCTTGGCCTCGTTGATCTCGCGATCGCCACGCACTAGTACGGCAACGGTGCTGTCGTCAGCTTCGAAGAGCAAAGTCTTGACAAAAGCAGTCGCGGGTTTGCCGAGCAACCGCGACACGTCATCGACCGTCGTCTGGCCCGGGGTGTCTACGACCTCGAGCGGCCTCAGTCGGTGGCCGTCGGGCAACTGATGCTCGCGCGGGGCGCTTTCGGCACGCTCGCTGGCCGCACCGTAGCCACACGCACCACACGACAGGACCGCGCTTTCCCCAGTCCCCGCCAACACCATGAACTCGTGATTCACGGTACCGCCGATCTCACCGGCTTCGGCTTCCACCGCCCGGTACGCCAGTCCGCAACGGTCGAAGATCGCGCAATAGGCGTCGTGGAACTTCTGATAGGTATTCGCCATCGAGGCTTCGTCGGGGTCAAACGAGTATGCGTCTTTCATGAGAAACTCGCGTGCTCGCATGACCCCGAAACGGGGACGGATTTCATCCCGGAACTTGGTTTGAATCTGATATACCGACAGCGGCAACTGGCGATACGACCGGACCTCCCGCCGGATCAGATCGGTCACGATCTCCTCGTGGGTTGGCCCCAGCGCGTACCCGCGCTCGTGTCGGTCCGTGACCCGCATCAGCAGCGGACCGTACAGATCCCACCGGCCGGTCTCCTTCCACAGCTCAGCCGGATGGAGGATCGGCGGGAGCATCTCGACCGCGCCCATCCGATCGAGTTCTTCGCGAATGATCTGGGACACCTTGTGGATGCTGCGCAGCAGCAGCGGCAGGTAGGTATACACCCCCCGCGCCACCGGCCGGAGCAGCCCCGCTCGAACCATCAAGCGGTGGCTCACCACCTCGGCGTCGGCGGGATCCTCCTTG
>JBDHED010000228.1:0-3076 GCA_039591175.1 Gemmatimonadota bacterium
GCGCCCCGGCCGCCGGCCGGCTCATGTCGAGGCTCCCATTGCTTTCGGCAGATAGACGTTCACCGTCGTGCCACGGGCGAGCTCGCTGTCGATGGTGACATAGCCACCTGATTGATTGACAAAGCCATAGACCATGCTCAGCCCGAGCCCGGTTCCCTTGCCGACCTCCTTGGTGGTGAAGAACGGCTCGAAGGCACGCTCGACGATCACCGCCGCCATGCCGCAACCGGTGTCGGTCACGGCCAGTTTGACATACTCCTCGGCCTCATCGGACGAGGCATCGTCGTCATGCGCTATGCTTTCTCCATCGACACAAACATTCGCGGTCTCAACGGTCAACTTGCCGCCCTCGGGCATGGCATCCTGCGCGTTGACGGCAAGATTGACGATGGCGCTTTCCAGCTCGTTCTGGTCCACCATGGTTTGCCACAGGCCCCTGGCGCAAACGATGTCGATCTCGATGGCGTCGCTGAGCGATCCCTCGAGCAACTTCGCGGTTTGGCGAACGACGTTGTTTATGTCCATCTTTTTGGGTCTGAGCGGCTGGTTGCGCGCATAAGCGACGAGCAGCCGGGTGAGATAGGAGCCACGCGCGGTTTGCCGGGATATGAGCTCGACATAGCGTCGGAGCTCGGGATCGCCGTTAAGGCGCGCTTCCAGCAGATCGCTGTTCCCCTTGATGACGAACAGAAGGTTGTTGAATTCGTGGGCGACGCCGCCGGCGAGCTTGCCCACCGCGTCGAGCTTCTGGATCTGACGGATACGCTCCTCCAGCGACTTGCGCTCGGTGATGTCCTGGACGGTGCCGCTCACGCGAACCGGCTTGCCGGCGGCATCGAACTCGGCCTCTCCTTGTGAATGTATGACCCTTTCGCTCGTATCGGGGTGAACGATGCGGTATTCGACGTCAATGGGCGCGTTTTCGTCGATCGCCTTTCGCCCCGCTTCCACGACGAGTTCCCGGTCGTCGGGATGGATTCGCGCGAGGAAGGCCTCGTAGGTGCCGGCGAATTGACCCGGCGTGACGGCGAAGATGTCGTAAACCTGATCGGACCAATGGACCTCGCCGGTCGCGATATCCCGATCCCAGTTGCCCAAGCGCGCGATGCGCTGGGCGTTGACGAGGCGCGCCTCGCTCTCGCGCAGCGCCTCTTCCGCCCGCTTGATCTCGGTGATGTCGGTGTAGGTCGTAACATAACCGCTACCAGGCATGGCTTCGTGGTAGGCGGCGATGACCTTGCCGTTCGGCAGGTTGGTTTCACGCCGGGCATTCCTGCGGTTGCGCTTGGCGGATAAGCGCTCGCGCACATATTCCTCCACGTCGACGGGGCCGTAATCGCCCCGCTCGACCTTGAAGCGTACCATGTCCTCCAATGGCATGCCGACGCGAATGAAACCGGGTGGATAGCGCCAAAGATCGATGAATCTCTGGTTGAAGGCGACGAGCTTGAGATCGGAGCTCAGGACCCTGATGCCCTGGGACATACTCTCGAAGGTCGTCTCGAGCATCGCCGATTTCTTGGCGATTTCCTCATCCGCTTGCTTGAGCGCGGTGATGTCGGTGTAGGTCGAGACGCAGCCGCCGTCGGCCAGGGATTCGTGTTGACTGATTACATTCAAGCCGTTTGGTGGCCTAGACTCGCGAGGAGCTAATTCGCCACCCCGCCTTGCCAGCGTGCGCTGTTTCACATGCTCTTCCACATCGACCGGGCCGTGATCACCCCGTTCGGCTTTGAAACGAACCAATTCTTCGAAGGGCGTGCCCAGGCGTATGAAGCCTGGCGGAAAATCGTGAAGTTCGACATAGCGCTCATTGAAGGCGATGAGCTTGAGATCGCCGTCCAGGACCCGGATTCCCTGGGACATGTTCTCGAACGTCGTCTCCAACAGCACCGACTTCGTGGTGATTTCCTGCTCTGCCCGCTTGCGCTCGGTGATGTCGGTGTAGGTGATGACGAAGCCACCCTCCGGCAGGGGATCACGGTGGATGGCAAGAACGGTGCCATTCGGGCGCGTGCGCTCGATCTCGATTGAGTCGCCCAGACGCGCCCGATCGATTCGCTCTTTCGCCTGCTTCTCAGGATCGCCGGGACCGTATTCACCGCGTTCGGCACTTAACTTGAAGAATTCCTCATAAGACATGCCAAGGCGCACGATATCCGCCGGTAGTCCAAGGAGATTGATATATTTCTCGTTTAAGGCGACGAGCTTGAGATCGGCGTCATAGACAGAGATGCCCTGGGCCATGCTCTCGAACGTCGTCTCGAGAAGCGCTGATTGTTCGGCGATCTCCGCTTCCGCCCGCTTGCGTTCGGTGATGTCGGTATAGGTCGACACGTTACCGCCGTCCGGCATCGGTTCGTGGTTGCCGGTCACGATCAAACCATTGGGCAGGATTATCTCGCGCCGAACGGCCTTGTTGCGCTGCCTCTCCAGCACACGCTTATCGACGTGATCCTTCACGTCGACGGGGCCATAAATGCCCCGTTCGGCATTGAAACGGGCGATTTCCTCATAGGGCATGCCCAAGCGAAGGAACCCGGGTGGATAAGCCCACAGATCGACCAACCTTTGATTGAAGGCGACGAGCTTGAGATCGGCGTCCAGGACCCTGATGCCCTGGTTCATATTCTCGAGCGTCGTCTCCAGAAGCACCGATTTCCTGGCGATCTCCTCTTCCGCCCGCTTGCGCTCGGTGATGTCGGTGAAGGTGGTAACATAACAACCGCCGGGCATGGCTTCGCGGCTAATGGCGATGACCCGTCCGTCCCGAAGGATACGTTCGCGCCGGTGCATTTTTCCCTGCTGCCGGGCTAGCACGCGCTCTCTGACGATTTCTTCCACATCGCCGGCGCCGAAATCCCCCCGTTCGGCCTGGAACCTCACGACTTTTTCAAACGGCATGCCAGGGCGGATGAAACCCGGCGGAAAGTCGATGAAATCGGCATATTTCTGGTTGAAGGCAAGGACTCTCGGCCCGGAATCGGTCACGATAATACCCTGGTTCATACTCTCGAACGTCGTCTCCAGCAGCGCCGACTTCTGGGCGATCTCTTCCTCCGCCCGCTTGCTGTCC
>JBDHED010000229.1:0-3062 GCA_039591175.1 Gemmatimonadota bacterium
AGAACAATGCCAGCGTCGTGCATCCGCTTTACGTAACTAGCCATACTACGGTACCCGTCGACGGCGCGCCCGCGCTGGGTGGGGCTCAATCCTGACAGATCGTCAAAACCACCAACCGAGGGGCTCGTAAACGACGTCAGCCCGAGGTGCTGCGCAAAGATGTGCAGTGTCGGCGTTAGCGCGCAGTCGAGCGCCGCCATGCGATCGATCAGCGCTATGACGCTCTCGTTCTCTGGCCCGAGAAAATTGAAATACTCCATGGCGCCGAGGTAGAACCGACCCTTTCTCCGATCGCCGATCGTCGCCGGCACATGGACGCGCCACACCTCTTCAAACTCTTCGGGAGTCAGCGCGGCGACACCCACCGTATAGGCGTGCTCGAAGCTTCTGAGACCCAGGTCGAGCGCGAGGTCCAGATCCCGTGGCAGGACCTTGAAGTCGATATGAGCCGTGACGTTCACGTCCAAAGCGCCCGCCTCGTCGATCACCGCCTTCAGCTCGGGCTCGCGCAGCCTCCAGTACACCTTGATGTGTCGAATCCCCTGACGATGGTAGTCGCGCACTCGCTGAGCGGCGTCGGCTGGGCCGCGGACAACCGCGTGGCCGGCAAACGGCACGCGACCCTCTTCGTGGGACACGATAGCTCCACCGACCGGGTAGAAATCGGGCGCCTGTGGTGAGCGTGTCATCCACGCCAGGAGCATCGGCATGTTGTCCTCGGAGCTTCCCGCGTCTCGGACCGTCGTCACACCATGTGGCAAGTAGGCCCTGACGAACCGTTCGCGGTAGGCGGTGATCGAGTCGGGCTGCATCGTAAGATCAGCCACGAAACCGCCGCCCGAAGTGATCGAATCGCCGAGCACGTATTCGGTGTGGTGGTGGACATCGATTAGCCCGGGTGTCAGGAGCCGACCCCGCGCATCCATCGTTCGAGTTGCGCTCGGTGGGACGACCTCCTCGGCGAGGACATCGATGATCGATCCATCATCGACAACGACCGTAGAGTTACTCCGAACCCGGCCCTCGACGACATCCAGTACCATGGCGTTGCGGATGACGAGGTCGACGTCGGCGATATCAATCGGTTTACGCCCGCACGCGTGTTGTTGGAAGAGCGCGAGACAAACAACCGCATGGGCGATAAAGCGTCCACGCAAAGACTGAAAGACGTGCACCGCAATCAATCAGGTCACGGGTCGCGCCGACGCGCCCCGATACCGGCGATAATGCCGCCGGACCCTAACACGATTTCCACACGTCCTCGGGTCGCACCACCGCCGACTGTGGTTCCTGGTCGTATCTAGGAATAGCCACGAGCACCCAGGCGCATCGCACACGTGAAGTCGGTCGAGCCTATCCGACGTCAGGAGATCCGCTATCGACCACGCGGTCCGGTGCACCAGCGAGCGCAGGGTTCGATCGCCTTTCCAGTTCCATCTAAAACCGGTGCGCGCAGAGATCAAAGCACGATGGCAGCTCGCCTGCTGCACCTCCCGAGACAGGACCCGGGACGCATCTTCCGGCACCGGTTTGCCGTTTGCCAGCGAGGTCAAGCTCTCGTAGGCCGACTCGCGGAGCCGTCGAGCACGAGACAGAATTCGCCGGCGACTGGCGTCGTCCCCAACGGTATCTACTTCGAGTCCGGGTTCGGAGGCCTCGTCAACAAGGCCGGCCAAACGCACCCACTCGAGGAGGTCGCGATAACTTTGCAGCCTATCGACGGGCGTGTCGCTCTGGCGAGCGCTCACGGTATTGACGAAATCGATTGCCGGGTGCCCGCCGATGAACGCGAACCCATCGTCTGATACGTCTCGTTTCGGGGCGGACCCGACCCCGCGCATGCTCTACTCCGAAGACGCGCACGAGTGGCGTGCGCTTCCATAGAGGACATCGTCCGGCTCGATGCCTACCCGCAGCCGGCGCACGATACGACGTGTAACTGCATCGAGGATGATCAGCTCGTTCCGCCGGGGGGCCGTGACGAGAACCTCGCCTGTCGGAGCGACGTCTATTCCGAGGGGGGTTGTGCCGAGCGGCACCGTGGCGATGAGGCTTCGGGAACGACGATCAAAGACTGCGAGCGCATCGCTCTGGTTGTTGGTAACCCAGACCTCTGTGCCTTCACAGTCGAAAGCGATCTTGACCGGGAACGCTCCACCACTCGACATCTTATCGACTACCGCTGCGGTTTCGAGGTCTACAACGGTGATTGTGTTCTCGGTCGTGTTTGCGACCCACAGCTCACGCCCGTCAGGCGAAATCGCAAGCCCTTCGGCGCCCGACCCGGAGTCGAAAGACCGAACGTCATCGCTTTCGCGATCGATGATCGTAACAGCGCCGGACCCCACGCTGGCGGCATACAGAAAGCGCTCCGTGGGGCCAACCACGACGATGTGCGTGACGTCCTGCGCAGTCTCCCAGCGTCGGCTGACCGCCCCGTCTCCAACCGCTACCTCAATCACCTCCCGGCTCTCCTCGCAGGTTACCCACACGCGCGCTCCGTCTCCCGACGCGGCGATCCCGTGCGGACGAGCGCACGCGTCGAGCGCGATGCTACGCGGTGGGACGTCACCCTCGAGGTCGATCACCGTGACCGTACCGCCGGGCTCGAAGACGAACTGTGGCAAGCCCGATTCCACAATCCCTGAGTGGGGTGTCGGAAACACGCCGTAGTCAGCGACGAAAGCCAGACGCAGTTCATCGTCAAGGGCCGCCTCGTGCGGCCCGCGCCCGGTTGGTACCGTTCGCACAATCCGGTAGCATTCGGCGTCTACGATCGCCAGCGCGTGTTCGGAGCGCAGGACGACCGCCACCAGGTCGGGTCGTCGAGGGCGATCCGCGCGCAACGCAGCCAGGCTATCTGGCGCGCAACGCGGAGGCTCATGCAACGTCCTCAGCCCGATCGGAAAGTCGTACGCCCACCCGACGTAATCGTGTCCGCCCTCGTATTCGTGGTACCGAACGTCGTACCCGAGCGATTCCATTCGCGCGAAGAGAGCTCGATTGACTTCGAGCTGAGAAGGGACACCAGGCATGGGCTCCGGGGTTTCCATGCGACCAAC
>JBDHED010000230.1:0-3051 GCA_039591175.1 Gemmatimonadota bacterium
GGGTACGTTGGCAAACGCCTTGTGCTTTGGATGCAAGCCGATGGCCTTGCGTACTGCCTGCGGCGGATTCGTCCACTCGATGCCACAGTAGAGGCCTTCGGTGTTCTGGCGGAATATGACCGCGTCGACCTTGGGCTCATCGAGCCCGCCATCTGCTCGCTGCCTCACGAAGTTGAGCGGATTGCCGGGAAACGAACGACACGGGCGAATGCAGATGTCCAGGTTGAACAGCTGCCGCATGCCGACGATCGGGCTGAAGTACTCGTAACCCTTGTCTTGCAACTCGGCCTTGAGCTCCTTTTTCGCCTGCGGTTTGGGCTTGGAGGTGATCGCGCCAAAAAGTCCGAGCTTGTGCTCTCGCAGAAGATCGATCGTCCGGTCGGGCAACGGGTTGCCCTCGTTGACCCAGAACTCCCAGCCGATATCCGCGTGGACGTACTCCGCGTCAAACCCCACTGCATCCAGCACCCGCAACGACTCGGCAAGGACGGTCTGGCCGATGCCGTCCCCAGGCATGGTGACTACCGTGTGTTTTGCCATCTCTCGCTACCCCATCTTCCCAATCCATGTTGTCAGTCCGCCGAAGCGCGACCGGACTAGTTGAGACCGAGCCGCTCTCGGACCTGATTCTCGACGCCCCCAGCCACAACAAGCGACTGCGGCACCGCTCCCAGTGCTGCAAAACCGAACGCCTCCCCGCGAAAGCTCACCTTGCTGCGGGCAAAATCGATTTCGATCTCGTCACCAGGAATGATTGTCGGTTGACCTTGGGCCACCTCGTCCGCCAACCACTCCTTCAAGTGCCTCACCAGCGCCGGACAGGCGATACAGGGATACCCGTTGTTGTAGGCATTGCGCAGATACGTCTGCGAGAAGCTCGCCGCGATGACCATCGGAAAGCCTTTCGCCTGTAGCGACGTAGCCGCCTGCTCCCGTGACGACCCGGTTCCGAAGTTCGAGCCGCCCACCAACACGTCACCCTCCTTCGTGCTCGCAGCGAACTCGGGGTCGTAGTTCTCCATCACGACACGAGCCATGTCGTCCGGCGTCATGTCTTCGCGGTACGTGTAATCTTTCCCGTAAATGCCATCGGTGTTGAGGTTGTCTTGCGGCAAGAACACCAGCCGCCCCACGACTTTCTCCGGGAATCCGTCCTGAATGGCCACCGCCTCATCAGGTTCCGGCGCGGCAGCGCGCTCCGTGAAGCACCGCTCCAGCGGCCGGTCCTCGACGCGTGTCGGCCCGACAACGTGGCCCGCCAAAGCCGACGCCGCGACCACCTCCGGACTCGCCAAGTAGCACTGGGCTTCCCTCGATCCCATGCGCCCCTTGAAGTTGCGGTTGGTAGCCGAGATCCCGACTTCGCCCGGTTCAAGCAGCCCCGCGCCGAGCCCGATGCACGGACCGCAACCGGGAGGCAACGGCTTCGCGCCGGCGTTCAGCAGCGCACCCCACGCTTCGGACGTCTCCGCGTCCTGCTGAACTTCCTTGCTCGCCGCTGACACGTAGAACTCGACCCCGGGAGCGACCTTCTTTCCGCGGGTCACCCGGGCAGCGGCCTCGAGATCTTCCTGCCGGCTGTTCACGCACGACACTAGATAAGCTTTCTGGATCGCGATCCGGTCTTTTTCCATTTCGCTGACCGGGCGCATGACCTTCACCGAGTCGGGCCCGGACACGTGGGGGCTCACATCGCCCAAGTCCAACTCAATCGTTGCCGCGAAACTGGCGTCGGAATCAGACGCCAAAGGCTCGGCTTTCCACCGTTCCAGATCCTCGTCCGTAAATCGGGTGACTCCGAGCGCGTCCAAGATCGCCTTGCGGCGCTCGAGGTAGCGGATCGTGACACCGTCTGCCGGGAACCACCCGACCAACGCGCCCCATTCGGTGGTCATGTTCGAGATCGACATGCGCCCGTCCATGGAAAGGCTTCCGACGCCCGAACCGACGAACTCCACCGCCGCGTTCAACACCTCGTCGCGGTCATAGAGTCCACACAGCGTGATGATGACGTCCTTGCCGGTCACGCCTTGGCGAAGCTTTCCGTCCAACACGACCTGCACTGTGCGCGGGATCTGCCACCAGAACTCTCCAGTGGCCCAGATGGCGGCGGCGTCGGTTCGCACAACCGGCGTACCCAACGCACCGAGAGCGCCGTACATGTTGGAGTGCGAATCCGACGCGACCACCAACGAGCCCGGCACCACGTATCCCATCGACACCATTATCTGGTGTCCGATGCCCGTCCCCGCCGGATAGAAGTCTACTCCGTGTTCCCTGGCGAATGCTTCGATCTCGCGGTACTTGGCGAGGTTCTCATCCGACGTGTTCTGGATGTCGTGATCCAGCGTGAAGACCGGCTGGTTGGGATCGTGGATCTTGCTGGCCCCGATCGACACGAACTTCTGCATCACCGGCGCGGTGTTGTCGTGCGTCATGACGTGCCGCGGTGCCAGGGAGATAACGTCGCCGGTGCGAAGTGGCCGATCGGGCCCGGCGGTCATGTGGAGTTGAGCGATTTTTTCAACGACGGTCTGAGACATGTCAGTCGTCGCTCTTTAGTTGTCTGTTGTCAGGCGTCGGCAACGCAGAGCTTCATCACCTCGCTGATCGAACCAGCATCCTCTAGGCCCCAGACGGCGTCCTTCAGGTGCGTCCGTCCAGCATCTGACAGCACCGGCGATGCCAGAGCGTCGAATTTCTCTTCGACTTCGGTGTCGCTGAGCGGGTTGCGAGGATCTCCCTTCGGATAGTCCAGCGACTTGGTCAGCTCACGGCCATCCTCGGTCTCGATCTTCACGACGACCCGTTGGAGCTCGGGGAAAACGGCTTCGATTTCCGGATCTGCCACCACCTCGACCTTGTTCAGCTGGGCCCTGATCCGCTCGTCCATGATCTTCTCTTGTTCGAACTGCGCCGGGGTGACCTGCCGATCCGCAATCGCCGCCGCGATGACATAGGGCAGGCTGTGGTCCGCGGTCTCTTTCGAACGTGGATCGTATTTGCTCGGATCGGCCAGGATGTCGGCCGCACGAGCCAGCGACCGGATGT
>JBDHED010000231.1:0-3009 GCA_039591175.1 Gemmatimonadota bacterium
CTTGTTCTCCTCGGCCTTGGTGGCCGCGGTCTCGAAGTCACCGCTACGGGCGGCGAGGCGACTCTCCCAGATCCGGATCGCGGCCTCTTGCCGGCGGGTGAACTCGACATCGCCGGTCGCTTCCGCGTTCTCCCGCATCAGTGCCGCGAGGTTCTTGACTGCGACTTTGGCTTCGGGGATTAGCTCATTGAAGAGCGCGATCGTGGCCGCGTTGGCGATCGTGAACTGCCGCACGGTCCGCATCTGGTCAGCCGGGATGTCGAGGTCGGCGTACTCGGCGTCGATCTTCTCGAGCTCGGCGATCGCCGCTTTTGGGTTCCCTTCGTAGACGTGAACGAAAGCGCTGAAGTTGGCGTTGGTGATCTTGTTCGTACCCTTGTCGACATCGGCCGCGAGCTTGTAGTCGGCCCGCGCCTCGTCGTAGTTGCCGAGGAACGTGTTGACGATGCCACGCTTGAGGGCCGCTAGCCCGAGCGCCGGGTCCTTGTCGAGCGCGGTGGTGTAGAAATCGCGCGCGCCTTCGTAATCTTTGAGACCCCGCCGGACGTCGCCCTGGAACGAGTACCCCATGGGGTTGTCCGGATCCAGCTCAGCGACGTGCGCCGCGTGCTTCCCGGCGGCGTCGAAGTCGTAGGGCTCCTGGAACATCGTTGAGAAGAAGAGCCCGGCGTGGGCGGCCAGCATCTGGGAGTCGAGCCCGACCGCTTGCTTCATCGAAGCACGCGCATCGGCTACTTCCTGGCGTGCTCCCTGAACGCCGGCGAGGATGACGTACGCCCGCGGGCTATTCGGGTACTGTTGGACGAGGCCCTTGGCGAGCTCAAGCTGGCGATCGGTGTTGTTGTCTTGCCCCGCCTGCACGATATCGACCAAGGTTCGCTCGCCGTCACTGACGCCTTCCAGGTTCGCGGCAGCCTGAGCGATCGCCGTTCGCGCCTCTTCAGGCGAAAAGACCGAGTTCGCGATGCCGATGTAGCCGCGCACGAACGTGGGGTCTTCCTCGATGGCGAGCCGGAAGTGGTCGAGCGCTGGAACGGCGCGGCCGACGTCGAAGAGCGCCTGACCCTGCTCGAAGTGAGCCAGCGCCGCTTCTGATGTCGTCGTGGTCGGGATCTCCGCGATGGCGCCCGCCTCCTCGACGTATTCACCGGCTTCTTGTTGCTGGCCACATCCCACGAGCAGAAGTGCGACTCCGACCGCAACGGATAACCGTTCGAGAGTGTTCAACGTCTCCTCCGATTTCATTGAATGGATACAGTTGGCTGGATTTCAGACGTAAAGACGCCGCCCGGCTTTGGTAACGCTCAATTCTTTTTCTGAGGGACGGCAACGCAGAAGATAGTCTCCCCACGCAGGCCTCGCCCGGCACCCACTTCAGGGCCTAGGTTCGCCTCGTGACCCACGCCATAGAGCAACGCGACCGGTGGCGCCGGGCGGCGCCGCGCTGGCGAGCCCAACGCGAGTTCGTTCGGGCCCTGACGGCACCGGTGTCGGAGGCGCTAGTGGCTGCTACCAAGCCTGAGCCCGGTGAGCTGTGGCTCGATATCGCGGCCGGCGTCGGCGATCCGGCGATGTCGCTGCTCGATCGGATCGCCCCGAAGGGTAGGGTCGTGATGACCGACCTCGTTCCCGACATGCTGCGTGCGGCGCAGGAGAATATCCGTGCCGAGGCCGGTGAACGATCGAGTGGCCTGTTATCGGTAGCCGCAGCGGCCGAGGCATTGCCGCTCAAGAGTGTGTTCGACGGTGTCACGTGTCGCTTTGGCGCGATGTTCTTCGCCGTGCCGCTGATCGCGCTGAGCGAGATTCGTCGAGTGCTTGCACCGGGTGGCTGTGCGGCGTTTGTCGTTTGGGCCGATCGCGAACAGAACCCTTACTTCACCGAGATGGAGGGCGCCCTGCGTGATGTCATCGACGATCTACCCGTCCACGAGCCGGACGACCCTCACGTGTTCCGGTTCTCGCCGCGCGACAAGTTGGCCGAGCTCTTGCGAGCTAGCGATTGGGTGGACGTAAGCGAGGTGGAAAGGCCGTTCACGATGGAGTTGTCGATATCGGCGAGCGAGCTGTGGGATCATACGGTGGGGTTGAGCGTGGAAGTAGCGGAGTTGGTCGAAGAACTCGGCGCCGGGGGCGCGGCCGAGCTCAAGTCGAACTTCGTGCGCCGGGTCGCGAGTTACTTCACGGACGGGACGATGCGCATGCCGGCCGTCACCCGTCTGGTGCTGGCGCGGACCCCGGACTGAGGTCTACTCCGGCGTCGCTTTCCTGAACCCTGGCCCAGCCGTGCGCCCCACGACCCACAAGAGCGACCCGATCCACAGACCGTAGACGACGAGCCGGGCTGGATGGTAAGCGATCGTCGTTACCACGTCGCCCGACTGGCCGAGGCCATGTTGCAGAATCGCGCGCGAAACCTGCTCCGCTGTAAACCAACCCCATAGCACGATCGCCCAGTACATGCCGATCAGCTTCCAGCGCGGCATGCGCGCGCCGGCCGGCAAGTACCGCGTGTTGAGCATCGTAACGACCAACGCAAAACAGTACATCGACGCGATCGTGAACGGCCCGGCGATCAAGACGAGGAAGTTCGGCTGCAGCGCCTCGAAGCTCTCACCGCCGACCCATGAAGCGGTGATGACGATCATGCTGGCGCCCACAAACACCGTCAACAGGATCAGGAACGTCCGGCTCAGCGTGAGGTGATGGGTGTGACGGCCGACTCGATGGTAGACGATGTCGCCAGTGATGCGGGTCACGGTGTCGACGATCCCGAGTTGAGTCGAGAACAGGACCAGAGCGCCGCCTAGCAGAAAGATGATCTCGAGCCAAGCTCCACTGCGTTCACGAAGCACCTCTGCCTGGGCCAGTACCATCCCGGTCTGATCTCCGGCCAGCTCGGGGTTTCCGGTGCCGATGGTGGCGCTCACCAGCAGCGTCGTAATGACCACGCTCAGCAGAATCAGGACCACGAACGTGGCCAGCAGCTCGCGCTGCGCCAGCCCCATC
>JBDHED010000232.1:0-6191 GCA_039591175.1 Gemmatimonadota bacterium
GCTCCCCGGCTAGCGTCAGGCACAAAAAGAAGGGGCCCTCGAATCAAGGGCCCCTTCGCACGGGGGATTTAAGTGTTGCTGGCCGTGCCGACCGCTACAGATCGGTTACCCAGCTCAAATCACTACCGGGGTAACGAGCAGCCCAGGTTGTTGTAGCCGTCAAGCTCGTTCGCCAAAGTGGTCAGTGCGCTTTCTCTCCCTGCGACCAGTGCGGCATCGACCATCGCAATGATCGCGCCTGTGGTGAGCGGGTACGCCACTCCCGGGTGCGACGCATTCAGGAGAGCCGCAACGGCTGCCCGCAACAGGATCATCTGCTTGCCTACGATCCCAGAACCACCGCCGTAATTCAACGCGTCTAGGAAGCTGTCCCCGGCGAGACTTGCGTCAACGCCCGTAAACACGGAACCAACCGTTGGACCCGGCGGCGGATTATAGGCCGTCGCTGCCCAGTGGTTGCTCTGGTTGCCGCGACCCAGGCCGGTCCAGTTCTTCCACTTACCCGGTGTGCATCCTTCGGTGCCGCGATCGGGTGGCGTGAAGACGAGGTCATCAACAGCGCCCGAGGTCACGAAGTGGAAAACCATTTTCACGACGCCAGCGGTCGGACCGAGGTCGATCGGTGGCGTAATCCCACCATCCCCAAGTGTGATCGGAGCGTCGCCTGGACCGAGGAGGTCGATCGTGTTCCCAGCCACCTGCTCGATATCCAGGACCCGTACGGTGTTGACGGTTACCCCTCCGGCATCTACACCAGAGAAGTCGATCGTCAGGTTCCCACCGTTGAAGCAGTCGTCAGGGTCACCATCGCCGTCGGTGTCTGCCAAGTCCTCCTCGACGATGAGGACGTTCGCCTGTCCCGATTGATTATCGAGATCGGGATCAGCACCCGGTCCGGCTGACGTGTCGTAGATGATCGCCGTGTCGGCGTCTGGACAGGAAGCTGTCGCCGGCCCCGCCGATGTCGCGATCGGTCCGCTGCCGCCGTCGCCAAATACGACCGGGTTCTGAGTTCCTTCCGGTACACCCTCGAAATCGATCGTTTCAGATACAGCAGCAAGCGTGATTCCATCGGACTCGAAGGAAGAGAGCCCAACGGGGCTCGAGCTCTCCGAACAGCCTACGGTAACCCACCCCAGGACCGCGAGTCCTAGGACCCCACGTGCAGTTCGATTCATGTTTTGCCTCTTCTGGTGAAGTGTTGAAGGTCGTCGGCCGACAACCCCCATGTTCGGCAGTCCGGCTGTCTCGAAGAGACCCATGGACTTTGCGCACCGGCCTCGCGACCGGCTGGCCCTTCTCGGATGGGGTCGAACACCGTATTATAGGCCGCCACACGAGTCAAAAGTCAAGACATTTGTTGGGAAAACCGTTTCCATTCGGGCACCAAAACGACTTGGGTTCAACAACTTGCGGCGATCCTAACAACAGCGCTGACCATGTCACTCAACTTGATCGGTGGGATCGTTTTCGAGACCGGCAAGCTGCGCGAAGCCGAATTCTACTTCCACGAGGCACTCGATCTAGCGCGCAAGTTCGACGATCAGGTCATGGTGGCCCGCATATCGAACAACCTCGCGTCAGTGGCCGACATCCGAGGCGACACCGGGTTGGCCCACCGTCTGTTCGCGAGCCTACGACCAGTCGGAGCTGGCTCGAATCGCTGCACGAGATCGTGGCAGCGCCCTCTTGGAGGCGGAGTGCATCGCGGTGAGCGCATGCGCGCTCAAGCGGCTGGGGCGCATCGAGGCTGCCGAGCGAATCTGGACCCGGGCCGTCGAGCGCTTCCAGACCATGGGGGCCGTCCGGCTGATCGAGCGGTTCGAGCGCGCCTGGTCGAAGGTGGCATAGTACCCGCACACGACCGCTTCAATACAGCGTGTCCCGAATTCTCAAGACTCGCGCAGACCAAAGAACAACGCTGGCAGTAACGCCACGTGACAGGGATCCGTTCGGGCAGTCGATTGCAGCCAGTGGGTAACGAAATGCCATCAAAGACGACCACCGTTTCCACTCCTGTGTCACCCCACGTCACTGGCATACTGCTTGCTCTCAAATGCTCCGGAAATCCCCCGCCGGCTTAGCAGTCACTCTCCCCCGACGGAGGGTTGGGTCACCAGCCTCGTTCGAATGCGCATCGCACCGACCGTATCGATCCGGTTCAAGCTCACCGCCATCATGGTGGCCACCAGCATTATCGTGCTGCTACTGGCCTCGGCGGTCTATCTGATCACCGACGTGGTCAGCCAGCGAAACGATCTCGTAGAAGACGTTTCCACGGTCGCTGAGATCATCGCCAGCGGTACCGGCCAAGATCTCGTCCGCAAAGACCAAAAAGCAGCCGAAGCACACCTGGGCAACCTTCAAAGCGATCCCCACGTCATCTCAGCGTTTGTCGTTACCGCTCATGACGAGATCTTTGCGAGTTACATACGCAGCGACCCGGATGGGAACCCCGAAGCGGACGAAGATTGGATCCAGAGCGTACTGAAAGCCCATCCCGAGCTGCTCGCCAGTGACGGAAACCACAGGTTCTCGGGGGACGCTCTAGACCTCACCAGGAAGATCGTCGTTGACGGGGAGACGATCGGCACTCTCTGGATTCGCTCAGATTTGGCCGTTCTCCGAGCTCGCATCGAATCCTACGGAGACGTCGGGGGGATCGTGCTGCTATCCCTCTCGCTTCTCGCCTTCATCTTGTCGGCCATGTTTCAGCGACGTCTTTCGGATCCGATCCGTTCCCTGACAGCCGTCATGATGAAGATCGCGACCGACGGGGACTACAGCGTTCAGGCAGAGCCAAGAAAATCAAAGGACGAGATCGGCACGTTGATCAGCGGCTTCAATCAAATGCTGCGCCACATCCACGCGCAAAGCATACAGCTGGCACAACACAGTGATTTTCTGGAAACTGAGGTTGAGAAACGCTCGCAAGCGAACATCGAGCTCAAACAAGCGAAAGACTCCGCTGAAGCGGCCAACAATGCGAAGTCAGACTTCCTGGCCAAGATGAGCCACGAAATCCGTACCCCGATGAACGGTGTCCTCGGGATGAACGAATTGCTGCTTCAAACCGAGCTAACCGAAACTCAACGTGACCTCGCGACGACTGTTCGTAAGTCAGGCGAAACGCTACTCGACCTAATCAGCAGCATCCTAGACTTTTCGAAAATCGAGGCTGGAAAGCTCGTCTTGGAAGAAGTCGAATTCGACCTATGGATGTTGATCGACGAAGCGGTCGGAATGTTCGCTGAAGAGGCCTACAAGAAGGATCTCGAGCTGGCCTGCGAAATCGGAAGCGAGGTGCCTCGACCCAGACGGGAGAGGTTGTGGTCAGCGCCTGGTGCCCGCAGCACTATGAAAACGAAACAACGCTTCAGATCGAGGTCAAGGACACCGGCATTGGCATCACGCCTGAAGCTCGGGAACGCGTCTTCGAGCTTTTCGACCAGGAAGACAGATCGACATCGAGGAGGTACGGTGGCACGGGCTTGGGTTTGGCGATCTCGAAGCAGCTCTCTGAAGCCATGGGCGGCGAAATCGGTGTCGACAGCAAAGAAGGCAGCGGGTCTACCTTCTGGTTCAGGATTCAAGTGGCGAACGTCGTCGGACTCGAGACCGAGACCGGGCGCGCCGACTACCTGCAACTCCGAGGACTTCATGTTCTGGTCGTCGACGACAGCCAGACGAACCGCGAGATCCTAGAGAACCAGCTGCGTTCGTTGGGCATGCGAACCGACTGCTCGGCCGATGGTTTCGAGGCCATCGCCATGCTTAGAAAGGCGGGTGCAGCAAACGACCCCTTTGATTTGGCGATCCTGGACATGAAGATGCCCGGCATGGACGGGTTGGAGCTCACCTACGCGATTCGGTCTGATCCAAGCCTGGCCAGGACCCAACTCGTTCTGTTGACCTCTCTCGGATTCGAGCGCGACTCGCAGTTACTGCGCGATCAGGGCGTTCTATGCTGCTTGACCAAGCCCGTCTCCCAGACCCAGCTGTTCGAGCAGTTGGCGATTTCCGTGTCCCCACCGACGGAAACCCAGGTCCCGAGAGTACAAGGTGGCACTCATGAAGGGTCACCGAGCGGTGTTGATACCACCGGTGTGCGGGTCCTGCTGGCGGAGGATAACGCCGTCAATCAGAAGGTCGCTGTCGCAATGCTCGGAAAGATCGGGTGCGAGACGACGGTGGTCGGTACAGGAACAGCGGCGCTTGAAGCACTGAAAGAGGAGAACTTCGATCTCATCCTGATGGACTGTGAGATGCCAGAAATGGACGGGTTCGAGGCCACGCGTCGGGTCCGAGAAAGCGAAGCGTTAAGCGGATCAAGCACGATCCCGATCATCGCCCTCACTGCGTACGCGCTGCAGAGAACGAGGGACGCATGCTTTGCCGCAGGCATGAACGACTTCTTGAGCAAACCGTACAGTTGCGACGAGCTGCGAGAGACCGTCGCGCGTTGGGCTCGCCAGCAATCGAGAGAGGAATCGCCAATGACCCCAGTAGAATCGAGCGAGAACGCAGAGCGTGAGAGCCTGGGCCTCCGCGTGCTCCTAGCCGAAGATAACACCACAAGCCAGGACTTGATCTCAATCATGCTGAAGCGATTGGGTTGCGACGTCGACGTCGTTAGAGACGGCGCCCAACTGCTCGATGTCGTTGACAAGGCCGAGTACGATCTCATCCTCATGGATTGCCAGATGCCCGGGATGGATGGGTTTGAGGCGGCACGTGCGATCCGCGCGCGAGAAGCGACGGCCGCTGACAAACAACCCATTCCCATTATCGCGGTAACGGGTCATGAGCTGAACGGTCAATCCGGCAGCCTTCCTTTCGGAATGAACGACTACCTGAGGAAACCGTTCCGGCTGGATGACCTGGCGGAGGTTCTCAAAAAATGGGGATCCAACGAGTCTGCTCCACAAGCCCATGAAGACGACCGTGAAGCGCAACAGGATGAGACTCCCGCACAAGCGAGCATGCTCGACTCCAGCAGACTCGATGAGATCCGCTCTCTGATGACTGACGACGAGTCGGATTTTCTAACGAACATTGTCGAACAGTTTATCAAAGACACCGGCAAACTGATTCAGGAGATGAAGGCCGCGGTTCGGGCCAGTGACGCTCCGGCACTCAAGGTCGCCGCTCACACCCTGAAATCGAGCAGCGCCAGCCTCGGGGCTACCGACCTGTCTTCGCTTTGCAAGCAGGTTCAGACGATTGCCGCAGAGGGTTCCGTTGAACCAGCGGAATTCGTCGTGGTCCAGATCGAGAACGAGTTTGCGGGCGTCATCGCCGCGCTTCGGGCCGAGCTGGAGGCTCCTGCTCCAGATCGACAACGACAAGCCAACACGGCATGAGCGAGAATGGGCGCCACTCACCGCTGATCCTGGTCGTCGACGACGACTCCACGCAGCGGGCCCTGCTCCGCAGAGCATTGGAAAACGACGGCTTCCAAGTAGAGGAGGTCGCCGACGGAGCACATGTCGTGCACGTGGTACGCAGAGTCATGCCGGATATTCTCCTGCTGGACGTCGTCTTGCCACACGTCGATGGGTTCACGATCTGCGCAAAGATTCGAGAGGACGAGTGGTCCAAAAACATTCCGGTCGTCATGCTGACGGGGTTGGAAGACACCGCCTCGATTCAGCGCGCCTACCAGGCCGGCGCCACAGACTTCATCACGAAACCCGTGAATTGGCAAATACTCAACCAGCGCCTCCAGTACATCCAGCGAGCCAGCGAGAACACATGGAAACTCCTTCGTAGCGAAGCCCGTCTAGCACACGCTCAACGCATCTCCAATCTCGGGAGCTGGGAGATCGACCTCGGTGGGACCGTGACCCACATGTCGGATGAAACGCGAGAAGTGTTCCGCCTGACCGAGGAAGAAGTAACCCTGGAGACTCTTTCGCGATCTATCCATCCAGAGGATCTCCAGTTGATCAGCGATGCTAGGAGCCGGGCGTTGACAGCGGGCGATCCGTACGAGATTCACTATCGGCTGCTTTGGTCGGACGACAGCGTCTCCTTTATTCATGAACAGGCCGAGGTCAAACTGAACCGGGATGGCAAACCAGCTGGCATCGTGGGCACAATCCAGGACGTCAGCGAAAGAAGGCGGCTGGAGCAGAAGCTCGAGCATCTCGCTTACCACGATCTATTGACAGGGCTTCCAAACCGACGTT
>JBDHED010000233.1:0-2976 GCA_039591175.1 Gemmatimonadota bacterium
CCGCGCTCATGATGCAGCTCGGCGCTGACGGGGTGTTTGTCGGCTCGGGGATCTTCAAGTCCGAGAACCCGGCCGCCTTCGCGCGTGCGAGCGTGCTCGCAACCACTCACTATGATGATCCCGACATTCTCGCCCGCGTGTCTGAAGAGCTAGGCACCGACGCAGCAATGGTGGGGCTCGAGCGGCTTACCGAAGAAGAGCTCATGCAAACCCGCTCTACTTGAGTCGCCGTTCCACGATCGGCGTGCTCGGCGTACAGGGCGACGTCTCCGAGCACATGGCAGCAGTCGAGCGCGCCGGCGGCACCGCGCGCAAAATCAAACACCCCGACGAATTGACCGACGTCGCCGGCCTGATCCTCCCTGGCGGTGAGTCGACGACCCACCGTCGATTGCTCGACTACGAAGATCTGCTATCGGCGATCGGTGAGCGATACCGTGAGGGCATGGCCGTTTTCGGCACTTGCGCCGGCGCGATTCTGTTGGCGACCGAAGTCCACGGCGCACCGACGCCCCACCTCTCGCTGGTCGACATCACGGTCAGGCGAAACGCGTTCGGTCGTCAGCGCGAATCGTTCGTCACCGATCTCGATGTCGTCGGGCTGGACGGTGGACCGCTGCGCGCGGTCTTTATTCGCGCGCCGATCATCGAACGGGTAGGTCCCGAGATCGACGTCCTCGCTACAGTCGATGGCGAGATCGTGCTCGCTGAGAGCGACCGCGCGCTGGTCGCCGCGTTCCACCCCGAGCTCACCGCCGATGACCGGTTGCACCAGCGATTCTTGGAAAAAACGATGTCCGCCGAGTTAGCGGGCTAGCTCTCGTCAGAAAGCTCCCTAGGGCACCCACTTGGGCTCCAATCCTCTGGTGATCCGAACGACATCGCTTCCGTCGTTCCGCACAAGGTGAATGTGGCCCAACGCAACGGGGACTACCGAGGCTCCCGGCGCCGTAACCCCCTTGACAAACGCTATCCATCGACCGTCGAGAGACCATGTCGCTTTGATATCCGCCTCAATGGACGATGCCGATATGATCACTCGTCTCTCTCCCGTCCCGTCCGGATTCACGACGTAGATCGAGTTCTCAGAAACCCGAGTAAACGCGATCATGGAGCCATCTGGAGACCAGGCTGGCGCCCTGTCGCAGCTTCTGTCCTCGGGACATCCCGGTCCTTGCCCGTTTGTAAGCTGAGTGACGTTGGTCCCATCCGAGTCCATGACAAGAATTCCGCCGCTTTCGGCCCCCGGTCGTATGCTGCTGAAGGCGATCCGCTGGCCGTCCGGCGACCAGGCTGGATCGCCATTCGAGGTTCCTTCAGTCGCCACGGCGGCTTGCCCGGTTCCGTCAGCGTTCATCACCCACAGGTCGTCCCCCTGGTTTGGAAGACCACCTCGTTCGAAGGCGATCCGCGAGCCGTCTGGTGACAGTGCCGGCCGCCTCTCGAAGATGTCAGCTGTATCGGTGAGGTTGATGGTGCCCGCGAACAAGCCTGTGGCGATGTCGGAAAGAAGAATGTCGGGTGCCATCCCCACGAACTCGCCCCACACGATGTGATTAGGAGCGAGGTCCGTGTCAAACCTACCGATTGGCCTACTCGACACCCGCCGCAGGTCCTTACCAACAGGTGCCATCGCGAACAGCTGGTTGCCCGGTGATGGCCCTATTTCATCCTTCACGAACAGAATTGTGCCTGCACCCAAAGGAAGGCAGATGACAGCGAAATCCAGCGTTGTGGTCTGACCATCAACGATAGAGACACGGATCGGGTTCGGGTCGGGGTCTTGGAAGCTAGCCTCGTGCTCCAGGGGTGTCTGCACGGAGATCCCGCAATTGGGTGCCACGCCCGCCAGGCCGACGGTGTGAAACCCCGTCGCGACGTCGGCGATAACGTGTTGATCGGTCATCGCCAGCGCACCTTGCTCGGTCCCATCGAACATCAGCGTGTACCCGTCGGTGTCAACCTGGTCGCCGACCGTCCTGACCGACACTGCGGTCGAGCCGGTAGTCGGGGTCGGCGGCGGCGGGGCCGGAGCATCTCCCGGCGGTGGACCGGTCGGCGTTCCAGAAAAGCCGCTCCCACCATTCGACCCTCCGCAGCCCACGAGCACCCAAATCAGAGCGACTCCGTACGCGCTCCACCCTACCCAACGCTTGCGTGGGATGTGGCGATGCATATCTGTAGCTCCCCTGAACGCAGACATCGCGCAGTCTTAGAGCCGGTCGATGGTGAGCGTGACCTCGTCTCCTGCGTTCGGGCACGAGATCGTGAATTGCTCACCAGTCCGATTGAGGACGTGGACGATCCCACTGCTGAACGTGACGGTGCTGTCACCGTCGATCTGGCCGCCGTCGAGCGTTCCCACAACTTCCGGTCCAGCCAGGTGAGAACGACCACCGAGACGGAGTGATCGGAGGCCGTCGGTAAACGTCGTCGAACGGATAACGTGGTCGCTCGACGAGTCGTCGAGGCTCCTCTTGTCCACATCGAAGCCGAAAGCTCGCGATTGTTCCGCCTCGATCATGAAGTCGAGCGTCGGAGCGATTCGCAATGGATCCGCCGGAAACGGGTCGATCAGGCAAGTGTCGAAGGATCCGTTGTCGGTCCAGTCCGCGACGGCAGCGGCATGAGTTTGGACAAGGTTGAACGCGATTCGAATATCGGGTTCACCGTCGCCTTGAGGCGGTTCCATTCTCAAGAGACGCTTGTTGTCGGTGACGATTCTCATGCCTTGGGGGGATTGTGTCACCATGCCATCGGACGCACTGACGTTGGCGTCGACATCGCTTGGGTCACCACCGGGTCCCGGCCCACCGCCTCCGCAGGGCGGGCTCTCGCACTTCTTGGCTCCCACGAGCGGGCCTCCAGCCTCGGTGAGCGCTGTCGGAGAATCCTGACACGCGTGGATCGCGAAGACGACCGAGAAGATCGCCGGTAGCAGGTGAAGCTTGGGTCTCATGGTGTCTCCTCGTTTCG
>JBDHED010000234.1:0-2927 GCA_039591175.1 Gemmatimonadota bacterium
CGCGGACTGGTGGATCCCGGTGAACGCCGGCCAGGACGGCGCCTTCTGGATGGCGGCCAACCATGTGATCCTCAAGGAGTTCCATGAGGAGCGTCAGGTCCCGTACTTCACCGGATATCTGAAGAAGTACTCCGACGCGCCATTCCTGGTGCGGCTGGAGCGGGACGGGGAGGGTTGGAAACCCTCGCGGATGCTTCGGGCGAGCGATCTCGATCCGTACTCGTCGGTCGAGAACCCAGACTTTAAGCAGCTCGTGTTTGACTCCACCTCGGGAAGCCCGAAGCTGCCGCACGGCAGCGTTGGACATCGTTGGGAAAAAGACGGCGGCAAGTGGAACCTGGAGATGAAGGACGCCGTTGACGGATCGGAGATCTCGCCCGCGCTGACGTTCTTCGACAGCTCGGATGAGGTCCTACAGGTCAACTTCAGCGACTTCGCCGCCGACACCGTCCGGGCGCGTGGTGTTCCGATCCGGTACGTGGAAACGCTCGCCGGGAGGGTTCCGGTGACGACGAGCTTCGATCTGCTCATGGCGCAGTTCGGAGTATCGCGCGGCCTGCCCGGCGATTACCCGCAGAGCTACGACGACGAGGACGGTGCGTACACCCCCGCCTGGCAGGAGCGTTACAGCGGGATCGGTCGAGACACTGTGATACGGTTCGCGCGGGAGTTCGCTCAGACCGCCGAGGCGACCAACGGGAAGTGCACCGTCATCATCGGTGCCGGTATCAACCACTGGTACCACAACAATCTGATCTATCGGGGCCCGATCACCGGTCTCATGTTGACCGGCTCGGTGGGGGTCCAGGGCGGCGGCCTCGCCCACTATGTGGGGCAGGAGAAGCTCGCCCCGGTGGCGCCGTGGGCGACGATCGCGTTCGCTACGGATTGGCTCAAGCCGCCCCGGCTTCAAAACGCGCCCTCGTTTCATTACGTCCACACCGACCAGTGGCGTTACGAGCGCGGATTCGGCGAGTACCACACGGTGCCCGACACGGACCTCTCGAAGGGCCACACCATCGATCAGCAGATCCGGGCCGTGCGGCTGGGTTGGTTGCCGTTCTTCCCGCAGTTTGCACGCAACAGCCTCGATCTGGCGCGCGATGCGGCCGCCGCTGGCGCCAGAAGCGACGAGGAGATCGTCAAGCACGTCGCCGATCGGATCCGGAGTCGAGAGTTGAAGTTTGCGGTCGAGGACCCCGACGCGCCGGAGAACTGGCCGCGGGTGTGGTACATCTGGCGCGGCAATGCCCTGATGTCGAGTTCCAAGGGGCACGAGTATTTCCTCCGCCACTATCTCGGCACACACGACAACGCGATCCGTGATGAGGTGGCGGATGGCTCGACGAGTGAGGTCAAGTACGTAGAAGAGAGCCCGCAAGGCAAGTTCGATCTAGTCGTCGATCTCAACTTCCGGATGGATACGTCGGCGCTCTATTCGGACATCGTTCTTCCGGCCGCGACCTGGTACGAGAAGGACGACCTCAACTCGACCGATCTCCACTCCTATATCCATCCGCTCAGCCAGGCCGTCCCTCCGTGCTGGGAGTCGCGCAGCGACTGGGACATCTTCAAGGCGATCACGAAAAAGACCGGCGAGCTCGCCAAAGCCCACTTTCCTCACCCGGTCAAGGACGTCGTCGTCGTTCCGCTTCAGCACGATTGCCCGGATGAACTGGCGCAGTCGTCGGTGAAGGATTGGGCGCAGGGAGAATGCGAGTTCATTCCGGGCAAAACCGGCCCGCACATCAAGGTCGTCGAGCGCGATTACGCGAATCTGTACGAGCGGTTCATCTCGTTTGGACCGTCGGCGGAAGCTGGGGGCATCGGCGCCCACGGTACGGGCTGGGGAATCGAAGATCAGTACCGGGACCTGCTGCGGACAAACCCGACGGTCGAGTGGGGCGGCAGGCCGTACCCGTCGCTGGACGACGCGGTTCACGCTGCCAACGTCATCCTCGCCCTGGCCCCGGAAACCAACGGTGAGGCTGCGTACCGAGCGTTCAAGGCGCAGGAGAAGAAGGTCGGCCTCACGCTCGCGGATCTGGCCGAGCCCTATCGCGGTGTGCGCACGACGTTCGCCGATCTGCAGGCGCAGCCGCGGCGCTTGCTGACGAGCCCCATCTGGTCGGGCCTCACGAACGAGGGTCGCGCGTACTCGCCCTTCACGTACAACGTCGAGCGCCTCGTGCCATGGCGGACGCTGACCGGGCGGCAGCACTTCTACCTGGATCACGAGGGCTACCTCGATTTCGGGGAGCACCTCCCGACGTACAAGCCGAGCCCCGATCCGATGGTTTACGGTGACATCGTCAAGAGCGAGAAGGACGACCGGACCCTGATGCTCAACTATCTGACCCCGCACGGGAAGTGGCACATCCACTCCACGTATTACGACAACCACAGGATGCTCACGCTTTCACACGGGATCGAGCCGTTCTGGTTGAACGACAAGGACGCGGAGTCAGTGGGGATCCAGGACAACGATTGGGTGGAGGCGCACAACGACAACGGTGTCGTCGTCACGCGGGCGGTCTTGAGTGCCCGAATCCCCCGGAACACGTGCTTTTTCTACCACTCTCCCGAGCGGACGATCTCCGTACCCAAGTCCCCGCTGCGCGGCAATCGCCGGGCCGGCGGACACAACAGCCTGACCCGTACGCGACTCAAGCCCGTCAACATGCTCGGGGGGTACGGACAGTTCACATACCACTTCAATTACTGGGGACCGACCGGCGTCAACCGGGACACCCACATCCTCGTGCGCAAGCTCGAGGGTGCACCCCGCTGGTGACGAGAGGACGACTATGAACATCCGCGCTCAGGTTTCGATGGTCTTCCACCTCGACAAGTGCATCGGATGCCACACGTGCAGTCTGGCGTGCAAGAACATCTGGACCGATCGCAAGGGCACCGAATACATGTGG
>JBDHED010000235.1:0-2906 GCA_039591175.1 Gemmatimonadota bacterium
CTTTCTGGCGGTCAGCGGGCGGACATCGTTCGAGATCATGCAGAAAGCGCTAGCCGCCGGAATCCCGATGGTGGTCGCCGTCGGCGCCCCATCCAGCCTGGCGGTCGATGTCGCTCGCCAGTTCAACATGACGCTCATCGGTTTCACGAAACCGGACGGGTTCAACGTCTACGTTGGACCAGAACGGGTAGAGAACATAAAGAGTCGGTAACGCAACCAGGAGGTGGTTCAATTGCTGTCGCAGTCGCTTCTGTTGGCCGGGTCCGCAATGATCGCGTTCTGGGGGGTGATGCATCTAGTGAAGACCGGACCGGTGGTAGCCGGTTTCGAACCACTCACTGATGACAACCGTTACGTCCTGACGATGGAATGGATCCTCGAAGGCGTCACGCTAGTTTTTGTAGCCGCACTCGTGTCGGTCACTACCGTTTGGGGAACTCCGTCAGACTACGGATCCATAATCGTCTACAAGATGTCGGCCATTTTTCTGTTGGTCATGGCCGCGGTGAGCTTGCTCACTGGAGCCAAGGCTTCACCGTTGCCGTACAAGCTATGCGCTCCAATCTTTGGCTTTGCGGCGGCCTTGATTCTGTTCGGCAGCGTCGTCGTCTAGGTCGGTGACCGCTCGTTTCGGCTACTACGCCAAGCTGACCCGCCGCGAACAGGCGATCTACGACAAGAGCGACTCGATCACCGAGGTCGAGCTGGCTTCGCCCAAACCGCTGCGACCGCTGGCCGTGGATATCGAGACCACGCTGGCCGCCGGCAAACGGGGCCCGATCAGGGACGCCTGCCAAGCGTTGGCAGACGAGCTTGCGAACGACCTCTCGGTATCGCGCGTGGCGGTGCGAGTACTGGCCGTGCGGCCGTCCAATCCGAACAGCGAGCTCCACGGCTTGTACGAGGCCACTGACGATGGTGCGCCGGCCAAGATCGACTTGTGGATGCGTACCGCTGCGCGTCGCAAAGTGGTCGCCTACCGAACGTTTCTGCGGACCCTGCTCCATGAATTCTGTCACCATCTCGACTACGAGCTGTTCGGATTACCCGACTCCTTCCACACGCAAGGGTTCTTTCAACGCGAGTCGAGCCTTTTTCGACAGCTGGTCGACTAGGCCTACGACGGCCAGAACAGCGGAATCAGTATCGTGGCTGTTACGAGCAGCAGAAAGTTGAGTGGCGTGCCGACCTTGATGAAGTCGAAGAACCGGTACCCGCCGGGAGCGTAGATCAACGTGTTGGTCTGATATCCAACCGGCGTCATGAAAGACGCTGAAGCGCCAAACATGACCGCCACCACCAATGCGTACGGGTTCATGCCCAAGTCAGCTGCCGTGAGCAGTGCGATCGGCGTCAGTACGACCGCGGTGGCGTTGTTTGACATGACTGAGGTGAGCAGCGAAGTCAGCAAGTAGAACGCGGCGACCGTGAAGTGCGGACCCAATGGGCCCACCGAGGCGGCGACCGCGTCCGCCAGCCACTGGGCCGCACCCGTCTTGTCCATCGCCACTCCGAGTGGGATGACTCCCGCCAGCAAGAAGACCACCATCCAGTCGAGCTCGGCGTATATCTCCTCGAGTCGCACGCAGCGTGTAAAGACCATGAGCAGAACGCCGGTCAGCGCGGCGGTCATGATCGGCAGCAGGTTGAATCCGGCTACGGCGACTACCGCGATGAGGACACCCACAGCGAACAATGCTCGCGGTCGCGGTTTGGTCGGTCGTCGAACGGCGCCCAGCGGAACGAGCCCCGTTTCCCCGACCAATGCGTCGAGGTCGGGCGCGGTCCCATGGACGAGCAACAGGTCGCCCGCCTCTAGACGCACGTGCGGCAGCCGTGTGCGAATCGTCTCACCCAGGTGCTGCACCGCCAACACGGTGGCGTGGTATCGCTGCTGAAATCGCGCTCCGGCCAACGTGCGGCCGACCACCGACGCGCCGGGTGCGACCAGAACCTCCGCCAGATGCGCGTCCTCCGATTCCAGGTCTGGTCCCCCCACCGACGGCGTTGGCATCGCCAGCCCCTGCTTGATCGCCAGCCATAGGAGATCCTCGTGATGGCCCTTGGCGAACAGCGTGTCGCCGACCATCAACCGCCGGTTGGGTCCGGGGCTCCAGAGGGTCCGCTGACGTCGCCGAAGTCCGAGGATCGAGACGTCGAACTCGGAACCCCATTTGAGCTCGCCGAGCGATCGGCCGACCGCCGGTGAACCCTGGCGAACCGTTAGCTCGGTCACGAACGAGCGAACCTCGTACTTGCCGGTCAGATCGGTCATGCCGACGCGGCGCGGAAGCAGCGAACGGCCGACCGTGAAGAGGTACGCCAGCCCGACCGCGGTGAAGATCAAACCCAGCGGGGCGATCGAGAACATCGACAGTTGGTCGAAACCGCGCGAGTGGATGAGACCGTAGACGAGCAAGTTGGTCGAAGTGCCCAGCAGGGTGATCGTGCCGCCCAATATGGCGGCGAACGACAGCGGCATGAGATACAGCGATGGCGGTTGGTTGTCGCGCTGGGCCAATGCCAGGAACACCGGTAGGAAGACGACCACGACCGCGGTGTTGTTGAGAAACGGGGATATCCCGGCGACGACGAGAGAGAGGACGACCAGACGCAGGCGCGGTCCGCCGAGCGGTGCGTTCTGGGCCCACCGCCCGATCGTGGCGACGGCGCCGGTCTTGACCAGGCCCAGCGACATGCAGAGCATCGCCGCCACGGTGATGGTGGCCTCGTTGCTGAACCCCGACAGCGCCTCGGCGGGCGACAGTATCCCCGCCAGCAGCAGGACCACTGGGATTACCAGCGCCACCTGATCGACCGCGTAACGCTCGGTGATAAACAGCGCTAGCGCGATCAAAATGATCGCAAATACGAAGAGAATTTCCCACGTCATATCGCGACCCCGC
>JBDHED010000236.1:0-2881 GCA_039591175.1 Gemmatimonadota bacterium
GATGGAACAGCAGCCGCGAAGTTTCCCGAACTCGACGGATACAAGGCCGCGATGACGAACTTCCGGTTTATTGCCAACGGCTTGTTGACGACTGATGAAGCTGTTCAGGAGATGGACGCGCTGGAACCAGGTGCCTGAGCGAGTCGCAAGCACGGCAGGATTTCATGGGACCCCGCCACACGGCGGGGTCCTCCTCGTTTCGCACGTTTCTAAACCTTCATGCGCGAGTGGCGCTTGCAGACCTTAGCGTGTCACCATTGACAACTTCACAACCCCTATGGTAGAATTGCGCACGTTCTTCAGGCCTCCACTCCGCCGGAGGTAGCGCATGCGCTCCAGCCTCGCACGACTCGCGCCCATCGTTCCCCTCGTCGCCGTACTCGCGGTCTGCGAGTCCGATCCCACAACCACCGAAATAGAGTCCGAGGACGCCACCGGCGTCGCCGGCAAGCAAGTGACGGGCGCATCGATGCACGCCTGCCCCAACTGCACCTTCGGGCCCACGCTCTACACCCGCGGCAGAGGCAGGCCGGCGATGGAAGTCAACGAGTTCGACGGCAATCCGTCCGGGGCCTACACCCTCGAGACCGACGACATGGGAACGCGAGGCGCGAAGGTGCTCCTCTGGCTCAACGGCAAGCTCGTGAAGACACCCGCCGGCCTGCACCAGCAGGACGTCGTGCTCGACTGGGAGAACACGCTGGAGGTACAGGTCGTCGGGAAGCCAGGATCGCAGGTCCACGTCCGGATCTTCCAGGAGGTGGCGAGCGTCGTCGTCACGCCCGACCCGAAAAAGTCGCGGATCCCGGCCACGCAGCAGTTCACCGCCGTCGCCCTGGACCGCAACGGTGTCGAGATCCCGAACCAGACGTTCACCTGGGAGTCGAGCGACACGACGATCGCCACGGTCGACGCGACGACCGGCCTGGCGAGCACCGTCGGAGCCACACACTTGAGCGACCCCTTCACCTTCTTCACGACTTCGAGCGGCGAAGGACCAACGCTGATCACCGCCTATGCGGACGGCACAGACAAGCGGGGCACGGCGACGTGGACGGTCACCTACGGCTTCGTCTACGTGACCTTCCGCACTCCGCAGCCATCGAAGGACCCCCCGGGGTTTCTCCGGCCGTTCCGATACGACGAGGGGCGATTGAGCCAGTTGGCGGCGACGTGTGCCGCGGAGACCTCGGACACTGCATGGCGACCGTATCTGCTGCTTTTTGAGCGACAGTTTCAGAGGTGCTACACGTCATGGAGGAATTCCACCCCGGTGCGCCATCGCATCACGAAGGTTCCTCAATTACCGGCGGGCAACGTGGGTCTGTACGGCCGCTGGTGTGGCGGGGGTCAACCCGCCGGGGAGTGGTGGGGCCTCCCGAATCACGACCCCAAGGATCCCATCGACGCGCTCTGCCTGGAGCACGATCTCTCGAGCCAGCACCACGATCTGGATCCGACCCTGAACGCGGCCAAGGCCGCCTGCATCGTCCGGTGGGGGGCCGAGAACGACCGACTCTTCTACGAGGGCGTGCGTGTCCAGGAGGGGAGCGCGCGCTGGAACGCGTTCTGGGCTGCGTGGCCCGATATGGCCGAGGCCAAGGCGAACTGGATCGCCGAGACGAGCCTCCTGTGTTTCGGCAACACCTACGAGGAGTTCCAGGTGGAGCGGGGCTTGCTTTCGGTTCCGGTGCCGAAACCGGGTCCGGAGTCGGCCGACGGGGGTATCGGGGCCACGGACGAGGGTCTGCAATCCACGGACACGGGTCCGCAGGGCAAAGGTCGCGGCCCACTGCGTCTTCGACCACCGCAGCCGCTCCCCATGGACCGGCGCTAGCCGGCGGGGGGCGCGATCGCGCCACTAAGGAGGGGACCTTGCTCGAACTCAAAGCCACTGGACTTGCTGCGCTGATGCTTACCACTTCCCTCACGCTCGTGGCCTGTGGTAACGAAGGGGCCGACAGCAGCGAAAGCGGTAACGCGGACGAGATGCAGACATCCGAAGCTCGGGACGCATCCCAAGTAACCGAGCGACAGGAGACGGATTTCGCCACCGACGCCACGACCAACGAGGTGTACCCGCTCGGGGAACCGCGCCATGATCTGGAGCGTTTCTTTGGCGTCTACGGCAACACCGACAAACCGAGTCGAGATTTCTTCGTAGCGGAAGCGGAACTCCCCGAGGATTCGGAACTCGACGTTCCGCCGGGCTACTTGATGATCGGCGCCATGTGGGGCGATGCAGCGCCCTGGTACATGAAGTCGCTATCCGATACAGAGTTCGAACAGCAATGGGTGAGCGATTTCCAAAGCGAGCCTCTCACCGTTCGGTTCGAGCTCGGTGAGAACAAAAACGCTATAGCCTTGACGTTCAAGACCATGTTCACCGATCGGGGCCGCCTGCAGCGCTTGAACGATTTGCCGGTAGAATGGCGATAGGCGTTCTCCGCAAACATCACGTTCGGGCTGGTCTAAGGCGAGTTCCTCAGAATCTTTTTCGCCCAGATTGCACTACTTGTGAAACCAGCACGTCCCGGCCCCAAACGCAAGGAAGCCCCGCCGTGACGGGGCTTCCTCATGGTGGGCCTGGGTGGAGTCAAGCGCTCCGCGCGTGGTCTATTCACTCGACTGTGCGAGATTGAAAAGCACGGGCTCGGCTTCAGCGTACAAACCCGTGAAGATCTCACGGAGCTTGTTCACTTTGCCACGCGCCCGCCAACGTCCGACAACCCCTCCCACATCCGGATTCGCGATACGGATCGCCATGCGCGTGCCGCTGCCGATCGGCTGCAGCTCGATTGTCTGCTGCACTGCCAGACCAAGCGGCGTCGCAATGTCAAAGCTGATGTAATCGAACGGATGCCAGTCGATGACCTCCAGC
>JBDHED010000237.1:0-2869 GCA_039591175.1 Gemmatimonadota bacterium
TGCAACATCGCGTCTCCGAGGAGTGCGAAGAGTGAATGAGAAATCGAACGCAGAGCGTACGGACGTGGAGAGCGTGAGTCAAGTCTCAGCCAAGTGCTGGACGATCGGGCATTCGACCCTCCCGGCAGAGCGATTTTTGACCCGGCTCGATGCGCACTCAATCGAACAGGTCGCGGACGTCAGGCGCTACCCCGCTTCGCGCCGCCACCCGCAGTTCAATCGCGAGACAATGGCCACGTTTCTCGATGCCCGGGGGAAGAAGTACCGCTGGTTCGAGGATCTAGGCGGCCGGCGTGGGGGTGTGCCAGCCAAAGAGTCGCTCAACCGAGGCCTCACCAACGACGGCTTTCGTCACTACGCCGATTACATGCTGACCTCGGAGTTCGACGCCGCGTTTGCCGCGCTCGTAGCCTGGCTATCCGAGGGAAGAACCGTGCTGATGTGCGCCGAGGTTCTATGGTGGCGCTGTCATCGCAGGTTGCTCAGCGATCGGTTGATCGTGGCGGGTGGCGAGGTCGAGCACATCATGGACGACGAAAAGGTGCAATCACACCCGCTCTGGGACCTCGCGACACCGGCCGGATCGGGTCTCATCTATCCGCCCGATCAAGGCGAGCTCGGCCTGTAAGACACCGATTATTCGCCGAATAGGATCGAGAACCCCGCCGAAATCTCCCAGTTGTTTTCCGGATTGGTGTCGCCGTTGAGCGACTCGAACCAAATGATGTTGTCGCGCACGTCGACGCGGATCGCCCACGACGGGTTGTCCATCCGGTTGAACCACTTCAGCCCGATCGCCAGCGGTAACAGGAAGTCGGTCTGCAGGTCATCGATCTCATCGGGTGCGTCGTCGATGCGCGTCGAAGCAGCTCCCAAGCCGGCGCCTGCAAAGAACCGCAATGGATTATCCGACTGGAAAGTGTAATCGACCTCGAAGCTGTACAGGAACGTGTTAACGTCTACAGTCTCGTCCAAGCCGGTGTCTTCGTCGCTGATCGGGACCCAGTCGAAGTTGCCGCCAAAACCCCAGCCGCTCGCCTTGTGGAGCATGAAGCGTGTCCCGAGCAGACCGTGGGAGTCGCCTTCGTCGGGAAACAATCCTCCCGCGTGAAGATTGAGCTCATAGGGTGGAAACGGGTTGTACGGTCGCTGCGCCAGCGCCGGTCCGACCAGGAAGAGAGTCGAACCGATAATCACGAACATCGATCGCATCTTCATGCTCACCTCGTATGTCGTCGTTGCAGGTTGCGCTCTGTATGGCGGATACCCGAGGGGCCGTCGGGGTGTTCCGCGACGGTTGGCGAAGTCGCTCACGGGGGCGCAACTTCTGGTCTGGAGGGTGCTATGCGAGTGATGAGAACTCCATACGCGTTGGGACTCAGTGTTGTGGTGATATCCCTGACGATGCCCGTTGCGGCGCGGGCTCAGGACGCTATCGAGCCCGCCTCGAGCGTACGGGTAGTCGAAACGCGAAGCCGCTTTAGCGGACAACTCGTGCGCCAAGTCGTCGAAAACCTCGAGCCAGCCGAAGTGCTCCGGGTTCAGGTCGAGTTGGGGCGAGCCGGTTTCGATCCCAAGTTCCGAAATGGCATCGTCAACACATCGACGCGGCGCGAGTTGCGGCGCTTCCAAATCGCGCGCGGTCTTCGCATCTGTAGTTGCGTGAGCTACGAAACCGTGATCGCGCTTGGCATCCGACCACAACTATTGATCGGCGGCGAGTCGGCGATTGTGTACAGTCATCGTCGCGATGACGGCCTCGTCGTTGTCGTGCCGGGTTTTGCCCAGCGCCATCACCATGGCGTCAAGCATCGCCACCCCTCGGGCGTCGTGGTGGGCCACGAACCCGTCCTCGGTGCTGGGCAGGTTGTGGAGATCTTTCCGCGATCATCGGTGGCTCAGCGCGAACAGCGACCGGCCCCAAAGCGCAGTCGAACGCCGTCCAGGATTCGCCCCGCACGAGGTCGCTGAGCGGGTCGAAATACCGCGCCCAAACAGAAAGGCCCCCGTCGGTTTCGACGGGGGCCCTTTGTGCAGCACGGCAGAGTTGATCCCCTACCCAGTCGTGCCGCGAACCCCTTGATCGACCTGATAGGGTTGGAACGCGTCCTTGGGTGCGCACAGCGGTACGTACGACTTGGTGTAAGGCGGACGGGCGTCGGCCGGCACGTAAACCGGCACGCCGTCATACTCGCCGATCTGCATCAAGTCCTCGATCGGCAACGTGGCCGCTGAGCCGAACTGGATCCAATTCCGACCGTCGACCGAGATAGTGTCGTTGTACCGGTACCAGTCGCGACCGTCGGCGCACGAGACGACGGGCTCTGGCTCGGGTTCTGGCTCCTCAACGACCGGACATCCCTCCGCGTCAATCAGCGTGCCAACTGGTGTCGCCGGGCACTGATCGCGATCGTCCGACACACCGTCGCCATCGGAATCGATCGGGACCGGGCAACCAAACGAGTCGACGCGGATCCCAACGGCTGTATTTGGACATTGATCGCGATTGTCGTAGACGCCGTCGCCGTCCGAGTCACTCGGTGGTGGGGGTTGTGGGGGACCGCCACCAAAGAAGAACGACAGCCCGGCGGTGACTTCCCAGTTGTTCTGTACCTCGGTGTCACCGTTCGAGGAGCTGACTTCGGACAGGCTGAACTCGTCACGCCAAATCAAGTTGTCGCGAACATCCACGCGAAACGCCCACGTCGGACCTATAGACCGGTTGTGGACTTTGAATCCTCCAAACACCGGCACGAGCAGGTTGGTGTTGGACTCGTCCCCGCCGCTTGGGGGAATGTCGGTCACACGCTCGGTTGCACCACCGACACCGGCGCCGATGAAGAAGTTTGTTCGGCCAGCCGAGGGAAAC
>JBDHED010000238.1:0-2864 GCA_039591175.1 Gemmatimonadota bacterium
GTCACCGTAGTCGCCCAACCGCCAGGCGGCGAGGCCGAGCCAGGTGAGCGCGTTCGCTTCCTCGGCTGGGTCGGCACGTTGTCGCGATTCATCAAGCGCGGCCTCAAAGACGACCCGCGCGCTGTCGATCTCACCCTGCCAGTAGATCTCTTCGCCGACCGCAAGTAGCGATTCGGTGGGTCGCTCGGGTTCGGCGCTCTCCCCGCAGCCGGTGACCCAGATGCAAGCCCCGACGAGCCCGACCAGGATGAACTTCATCTGGTGCCGGTTCGGAACTCCTTGACCCCGGTGCTGGCGACGTTGCCATCCGGAAGCAGGGCGTCGACGTACCACAAATAGCGCGCATCCGGTTCGAACGTGTCGGCCGGTGGACGAACCGTGGTGTCGGCGGTCGTCGTCTCCCAAACGGCGCCTCCCGCACCATCCGTAACCGACAGCTGATAGAGCGCGGCAGAAGCAACAGCGCGCCACGCGAACACGACCGAATCCGGATGCGCTGCGTGGTCCGGGTCAGGTCCAACCACTTCGACCGAGGCGAGCCCTTCGGTCCCTATCGCGGGCCCATCGCGCATCACGTCGGGTACCGGCCCACCCTGTTCCACCGGTAGCGACACCATCAAAACGATCACCGCGGCGGCCGCGACCGCCACTCCGCCGGCGACCCAGCGGCGGCGACGCGCCTCCCCACGCAGCAGCGTGGCCGCGCCAGTCGCGACGTCTCGGCATTCGGCACAACTCGCCAAATGCGCCTCAACCGACACTTGCTCGACGTCAGAGAGCCTGCCCTCGACGTACGCCGCAATGTCTACGATGTCGGGGTGCATATCGTCACCTTCGAGATGTGGGATCATCGTTTCATCTACGCTTTAAAACGGACGCCGCTGGACAAACTTGCGGATTATGGCTTGGCATCGCTGACCCCATGATTGAGAAGCCGTTCCCGGACCTCGTGCAAAACGCGCTTCAACTGCCGATAGACATGAAAGACGCTTGGGTAGCGCATCACATCCGCGACTTGCCGCACCGACAGGCCATCCTCAAAGCGGAGTGTCAGCAACAATTGATCGCGCGGCTCGAGCGAGCTCATGACCGCTTCGAGCGCATCGGTCAACTGCGTCTCTCTGAGAGCACGCTCGGGATCCGACGCTGATCGGTGCGCCAGTAGCCCGACATCCAGATTCACTCCGGCGAGATCCACCAGCTTGCGGCGCGCTGACCGCTCTTGCTCGGGGGTTTCCGTGTCAGCGGCTCGGCTCGCCCGCCCATACCGCGACCGATCGAAGTCCAAACTCAGCCGACGTGAGACGACCACCAGCCACCCGCGGAACGTGCTACGACCGTGAACCTTGTACAATCGCAACCGTTTGAAGTCGTCTTCTTGCAGTGCTGCCAACACGAACTGATAGCGATCCATCATCGTATCGTAGTCACTGCCGTACGATCCGGCCGTCCGGAGGAGGAGTTGACTGTGTCGTTCCAGGAAACCCGCCCAGGCTCGTTCGCGAGATTCAGAGTCCTTCGCGCCGAGGAGAGCAGACAACTCGGGGGGCGGGTCGTTGGGCATTATTCTTGGCTCGGAGCATCAACGCTGGATGCGGCGCGACGCAAGGCCAATATCGAGCGATCCCGAGCAGTCGGACAACCGGAGTCTGTTGTCGTGGGCAGGCATCGCAAAGTTCTGATTCCCGTCCGTTATTGTTTACTGATCGCGCTTGACGGATCTCTAGTGATCGAGTATGATCATTGATTATCATTTAGCCTCCCAGGCCGAGGAGGAACCTCGCATGCGGGTCCGTTCACTCAGCTTTTTCGTCTTCTTCTCGCTTATCATCGCCGCTTGCGCCGAGAGCGACGGTCCGACCGCTCCGAACGCGTCCGAGATCCTTTCACGCGGCGCACTCGCTCCGGCCGCAGCGGTCCAGGTGCGTCACCAGGAGGACCTCATGGCCGTCCCCGGCGTAGTCGGGGTGGGTCTCGGCGCCACTGAAAGTGGCCACCCAGCCGTCGTTGTTCTCACCGAACGTGGCGGGGTGAAGGGTCTGCCGGCGTCGCTCGGCGGTACACCGGTCCGGGTCATGGTGACCGGCGAGATCTGGGCGTTGCAAGGTCCGCCTTGCGGTTCGCCACCTTGCGGTGGCGGCGGCGGAGGCGGTGGCGGTGGTGGTGACGACGTCGACCCAACTGCGCGGTTCCCGCGACCAGTCCCGATCGGCGTGTCAACGGGTCACCCAGCGATTACCGCCGGTACGATCGGTGCACGCGTCAAGAACGGCAATACGGTGTACGCTCTGAGCAATAACCACGTCTACGCCGCCTCAAACGCGGCCGGTATCGGCGACGCCGTGATCCAGCCGGGCACGTTTGACGGCGGAAGTTCAGCAGCCGACGATATCGGCACCCTGAGTGCCTTCGTACCGATCACTTTCTCGATCTTCGCCAACAACGTCATCGACGCGGCGATCGCGGAGTCGTCGACCGCGACTCTGGATAACTCCACTCCGTCAAACGGGTACGGGACCCCTAAGTCGACGACGACCACAGCCGCCGTGAACATGCGCGTCATGAAGTACGGTCGTACCACTGGACAGACCAAGGGGCGCGTCAGCGTGATCAACGCCACCGTCAACGTCAACTACGGGGCGCCGGGTATCGCCCGATTCGTCAACCAGATCGTCATCGGTGGCGGAGGGTTCAGCGCGGGCGGCGATTCCGGCTCGCTCATCGTCGTGGAGAAGGGCGGCGACAAGCTAAAGCCGGTCGGTCTTCTCTATGCCGGTAGCAGCAACTCCACGATCGCCAACCCGATCGATGCGGTCCTCGACGAGTTTGGTGTCACGATCGACGGGAGTTAACACGCGGCTCAC
>JBDHED010000239.1:0-2851 GCA_039591175.1 Gemmatimonadota bacterium
GGATCTTGCCGTCGGTTCATGATCCCTCACTTTCAGCCGCGGTCGGCGGCATTAAGTACGCTTCTGATGTCTTCGATCCGGGGGAAGATCCGAGGCGGCCACGAAGCCGCCCAAAGACGGAGCCCAGGATCCGGCCCTTCGAGTCGGATCCGCCGGTGACGCCAGCGATGCGGGCCGCCAGGCCCTCGAGCTCGCGTGCGCACACCGATCCCGGCCGCATGATCAGTGGCTTGCCGGAATTGGTCGAGTACGATACCGAATCGTAGTCGTTGGCCACCGTCCAAAAAACTTCCATCTCGACAGAATGCTCGAGATCGTCGATCGTGATTTCGCTGTTCGGGTCGTACCGGTTGACGACCAACCGCACCGGCCGACCCCGGCTCATATGGGTAAACAGAGGTTGAGAGCGCTGGATGTTCTGGATCGACGGCACATCGACCTGTGACACGATGTACACACCGTCGGCCCGCTCGAAGACCCGCGTCGTGCGACTTGTGAGCGCCTTTGGGCAGTCGACGATCACATAATCGTAGTGGCGCTTGAGGAACTTCAGGATCTCGGTCACCTGTTGGTCCGAGACGGCCTCGGCTTTGCGCGGATCGTAGGGCGCAGAAAGCAGGTCGATGCCCGACTCGTGAGTCGCCATGTAGGAGCTGAGCAGGTCTTTGTCGACGCGGTGCAGGTTGCCCGCCAGGTCGATAAGGCTGTAGCGCGGCTCGAGCGCGAGGAACAGCGCGGCCCCACCGAGCTCGAGATCGAGATCGACGAGCGCGGTTCGCCGCCCCGTCAACCGGTGCAGCTGGATCGCCAGATTGGTGGCGATCGTCGTCGCCCCACCACCGCCCTTGGGGCTAAAGAACGCGTACAACTCTCCGTCCCGCTCGGCCGCCTCACGCGGGGCGAGCGCACGGCGCGACCGTTCGACGGCGGCAACGATCTGGTCGGCCGCGACCGGTTTGCTCAAGTAGTCGGCGATCCCCGACTGCATCGCAGCGAGGAGGAACTCGGGCGACTGCATGGGGCCGACGCCGATCAGGCGACGGCCGATCCCGGCGTCGGTGATCACCTGCGTCAGCTCGCATCCCAGGTCCGGCTCGTCGGCCAGATCGACGAAGATCAGGTCGGGTGCCCGTTTCTTGAGATCGCGGGTGTGCCCCTCGCTTACGTCGGGGATCGGGACCGGCAGATCGAGCACGACCTCCAAGCCGGCCTCGGCCGCGGCTTCGCGGAACGTGGTCCGGAACTCCTCGTCGGTCGAGATGATCGCGCTGGTGATCGGCGCGTTGGGGGTCTTTTCTCTTGCCACTTGGCTCCTTACCGGGGGCTATTCAACCAACTGAACGATCTTGGGTGAGGCACCCGGGGCACCTCCACCCGGGACGCCGGTCGCGTACATGATCCGGACGACGACCTCCTGGTCCTGGCCCGTGCCAGTCACGCCTTCGAAGAACATCGCGATAAAGTTTGAGAACACGATCGGCTGCTTGCCGGGATCAAACGGACGGCCGGGGTGCCACACCGGCACGATGCCGACCCGCGGGCTCGATTCCCAGTTGGGCGCCCGATTGCTGTTTTCAACGGTATTGCTAACCGGATCCCAGTACGCACCCGGATCTTGCGCGATCAGATCGAGCACGCCCTGAGCCGTCGGGCCGATCATGTTCCCGTTTTCGATCCAGTACTCGTCGCCGATCGTGACGATCGTGGGATTGCAATTGGCGATGTTCCAACGGTACTTGTCGCCACCGACCGCCGGACTGCCGTCGACTTGCGGGATGTCCCACGGGTAGTACCACCCCGGTTGCGGCGGGTCAGACGGACCGCCCTGTTTGAGCTGTGCCGTGCGGCCGAAGTCCTCTACGTACCCCAGCCCATCGTCGCCGAGGTTGCCGGCGTCTCTCCAATCGCTTCCGTATCCGTGGACTAACGGATCGTAGTTGTCGACCCCGAAGTCGAAGACACCGTTTCCGTTGACGTCCTCGAACGCATCCGGGATCGCAAACGGCTTGAGGCACCGGGCCGACCCGGCGGGTACAACTTGGGCCGCTGCCCGGGCCTCGACGTCGACCTCGTTGACGCCGAAGACTCTCGCAAACCATGTCGGCACGGCCGTGCCTCGGTCCCCCCTGCGGCGCACGGTGACGGTGACCTTCTGTTGCGGCAAGTCGACGTCGACGTCCTGGGGCAAAAGCGTGACCGGGATGTCGGTCACCGTGTTCATCGCTCCGTAGTTCATCGCCTCGGTTTCGGCTCCGACATCGTCGTCGATGTGGGTTATGAGCCAACCCGCGCCAGCGAGCGCAGCCGAGTCGGCCGCCCGCTGCGCCTCGGTCCTAGCGTTCAGCAACATGCCGATGTCGATCGCCAGCGCTACGGCAGCCATCGAGGCGACGATCGTGATCGCCACGAAGACGATCGACACGCCACGTGTATCTCTCATAGTTCTTGCGCTCCGGTTCCCGCTACGCACACTCTCCATCTCCATCTCCCTCTGGCCTGCTTCCTGACACATGCCCTCTCCTTATTCGACCAACACGACCGATTGGAGGTTGGGGGCGACCGTCCCACCCCCCGTAACACCCGTCGGGTACATGATTCGAACGACGACCTCCTGGTTCTGACCGTGCCCTTCTACGTCCGCGAAGAACATGGCGATGAAATTTGTAAACTCGACGTCTTTCTTCCCCGGCTCGAACACGCGCCCCGGGTGATGCGTGGGCACGATGCCGATCCGCGGGCTCGCCTCCCATGGATTGGCGATGCTGTTATCGACCTCGTTGGTACCCGTGTTCCAGACTGCATCCTCGTCTAGATCCATCAGATCTTCCGAGCCGTGAACCGTGGGGCCCCA
>JBDHED010000240.1:0-2846 GCA_039591175.1 Gemmatimonadota bacterium
GCCAAGGAGTTTTTGGCTGTGCTCCGCGAGGAGCTGGGTGGGGATGGCGTCGCTCCACCGATGGGGCTGAGTGTCTACGGCGCGGGCAGCGATCGCCAGCTTCGCGATTGCCGGGATACGGTCCGTTTAATGACACCGACGGATTCGCTGGTCGGCTGGGATGTGGCGCTGGCGGCGGTCCGACCGCTCGGTGTCTCGCCGCTGGCGACGGCCCTCGAACAGGCGCTCGCTGCTGACGCTGCGACGTACATCCTGGTGACGGACGGCGCCGATAACTGCGGTCGGGACGCTTGCACGGTGTGGCGCGAGCGGGGCATTCCCAGTGTGGAAATACCCCGGCCGCGGTTGCACGTCGTCGCGCTCGATCCAGGACCTGGCGATCTCGAACGGCTTCGGTGCCTGAGTCGGGCAGGGTCGGGGTCGTTGATCCAGCTTGGAAGCCGTGCTGACGCGCCAACTGCTGCGCGGCGGCTCGCCCTCGTGCTGCAGAACCGCGGCCTGCTTGACGTGCGGTTGGGGTTGGGGGAGGGCGCTGAGTTCTCGGCGCCGGTACGGGTCCTGGAACCCCTGACACGCGAGCTGGTGGCGGCCTTTGCGTCCGGCCAGCCAGCCGCCGTCCCTGCGGGCATGTACAACCTGGTTGTTGAAACCGCGCCTTCGTTCAGAGTCGATCGGGTGCTCGTCTTGCCTGGCGAGGTGGCCATCGTCGAAGAGCGCGCTTTTGGCACTCTGACTGTCGACTTGCTCGATTTTGAGAATCAACCCCTGCGGACGTCGGTTTCGATTTCGAGGACCGGTGATCCCGCCGAGCTTCGCTTCGCGAGTACGGGGGATTCATTGATCTTGGGGGAGGGACTCTACGACGTGCGAGTGGATATGCGCGATTCGTTCGCCGTACGCGAAGCGATCGGGGTCGAACCCCGGCGGCCGGCGAGAATCGTCCTCGGCGGCAGTGGTACTCTCACCGTCATCGCTCCCAGATCCAACGCTCCCGCCACACCGGCGACAGTTTTTGGGCATGGGCGGGCGGACTCACTCGCGATTGGCCTGGCGCACCAACTGCCGGCCGGGGAGTATCGGGTGACGGTCCGGAGTGTGCCGCCATACGTAGCCGAGGCGGTGGTCGTAGAGCCCGGTCAGGAGACGACGGTGGAATTGCCGGAGACAGGAGTTCTCGAGGTCGACGTGTTCCAGTTTGACACTCTGGCGGGGGCCGTGGAAATCGCCGTGATAGAGCCGACGACCGAAGAGCGATACGGCACGTTGACCAGTGGCGAGAGACGACTGGCGATGCCGGGCACCTATCGCCTGGAGCTCGAGACGATCCCACGGCGAACAGTAGAAAACGTGTTCGTCGAATCGGCTGAAACGACTCTGATCGAGCAACGTGGCCTGTCGCGCATCGAGTTGTCGGATGCGATGACTCAGGGCGATATCGATTTGAGGCTCGAGGTGCTCGACGCATCGGACCGCACGCTGGCCATCGTGAATGCGCCGCAACCCGCGCTGCGGGTCTGGCCAGGCTCCTATCGCGTAAGAGTTTGGCGGGCCGACGCACTCGTTTGGGAGGGTCCGATAACGGTTGCAAGCGATCGCCCCGCAAGGATAGATTTAAATCTTCCCGCGCAAGGAGAAGGGCCATGACGACCGAGGCATACCTGTTCCTCTTCCTGGTGGCTGCGGTTGTAGCCGCCGTTGGTCAAGGGATGGCGGGCTTCACTGTCGGCGGCTGTCTGGTATCGATCGCCCTTGGGTTCGTGGGCGCACTCGTGGGCGGCTGGGCGCAGGGGGAGTTCAGGCTACAAGAACCCGTTCCATTCACGGTCGGTGACTACACCTTTCCGCTCGTCTGGTCGATCATTGGCGCGGCTCTGTTCGTGTCTATCGTGAGCCTGATCAGCGGACGCCGCCGCAGGTAATACCACCGGAATCTGAAGGGGCGAACGGTCGGCCGAATGATGACCTACTTGCGGCGCGGCGCGAGCGCCGTTGGCCGATGGGTGGCGTTTTACGCCAAGAACCTTTGGCATAAGGCCAGTCACGACCAGATCTTCTTTCTCTCTTCGGGAATCACGTTCAACGTTCTGGTCACGATCGTTCCGTTGCTGCTGCTTAGTATTTCGATACTGGGTGTGCTGGTGGAGTCGTCGGGAGCGGCTCGCGATCAAGTTCTCGCGTTCATGCAACAAGTCATGCCACTGGCCAGCGACCAGGCGGAGTCCCTGTTGTTCAGCTTGATCCAGGACCGCGGTCTGCTCGGTTTGATCGGCAGCGTTGGTCTTATCTGGGCGGCAACTCGGTTGTTTGGATCTCTTCGTACAGTGCTCGAAGTCGTATTCGAGATCCCACCGGAGGACCGCCTCGGCATCGTCGAGGGTAAGATCCACGACATCAGGATGGTGATCATCGTGGGCACGTTGTTCGTGGCCACGATCTCGCTGACGACCGGTCTACAGTGGGTGGAAGACTACGGCATCCCGTTTCTCGGCCTGGAAGCGTACGATCTTTCGAGGGTGACCGCGCTCGGCAGCATGTTGATGGCGTTCTCGATCACCTACCTGATGTTCTACTTCGTGTATCGTTACGTCCCGGATCGTTGGATCCCGAGGACCGACGCCGCCATTGCCGCGTTGTTCAGCAGCTTGCTGTTCGAGTTGGCCAAGCAGGTTTTTATCGCGTACTTGTCGAATTTCGGCCGCCTGATGCAGTTCTACGGCTCGTTCACGAACCTCGTGGTGGTTGCGTTTTGGGTGTACTACAGCAGCATCGTTTTCATGTTGGGCGGTGAGTTGGCACGCATCGTACAAGTCCATCGTCGCAAGGGAGTCCAGCCAACGTGGGGGCTC
>JBDHED010000241.1:0-2835 GCA_039591175.1 Gemmatimonadota bacterium
GCGCATCCGCATCAGCTCTTCGCTGATATCGAGTCGGTCCGCGATCAGGACGATCTCCTGCGTCACCCGGTGGTCGGGTTCCCCCTCCAGCTCGGGTAGCAGCGCCTGCACTTTGTCGCGCAAGCGATGCCGCTCGCGTTGCTCACGCTCCGGCGCCCGCTCCTCGAGCACCTGGCGCCACCGTTCGATCGTCTCGAGACGGCTCCGAAACTCCCGCTCCAGCGCCTCTCCCTCTGTCCTTCGACTCTCCACGAGCTGATCCAAAGCCGCGCCAAGAGCCTCACGAGCCCCGCCCAAAAACGCGTCGTCGCCGAGCGCCTCGCCAGCCGAGTGCCACTCTATGACCCCCGGCAGCGACAACAGCGTCTGCATATTGACACCACCCTCGACCCGGCTACCGAGCTTCCGGGCGATCTCCAGAAACTCGTCTACCAACGGCTGGTTCAAGCGTGGCACCTGCGAACCGCCACCGGCGGTCGGCTCGATCTCGACCTTGACCGCTAGATGACCCCGCTCACAACGCTCGGCGCATTCCGCAACCAGCTTGTTCTCGAGATGGCTGAACTCCCGAGGAAGTCGGAGCTTGGTGTTGAGAAAACGGTGATTGACGGACTTTATCTCGGCGAGAAACTGGTAACCGTCCACCTGCGCCTCGCCGCGCCCGAACCCAGTCATGCTATGAATCACGAGACGCCTCCGGTCAATCTTGAAATTTACCGCTGATCTGCTTAATCAGCAACGATCAATTGCTGGCAAAGACCTCTCGATCAGACCTTCGAGCCCCAGTTGCCCGGGAGTAGAGCGGTGGCAGCCGCGACACCCTCCTTGATCGCCAAAATCACGTCACGACGACCATCCCAGTGCTCGATCACGACTTCCTCATTGACGCGGTTGAGAACGCTGTGCAGCGCCAGCAACGCGACCACGATATCGTCGAGCTGACCCAGTCCGGGTACGAAGTCGGGGATCACATCGATCGGCGAGACCAGGTACAAGAACGTACCGCCCAGGACGAGCTTGCTGCGCTTGGGGACCCGCGGATCCGCCAACAACCGCTTGAGCAGCAGTGCGAAGTGTGGCAAGAACAGCGCCAGCTCGAGCAGAACTTGCTTCGCTTTGTGGGGTGGCACGGCAGCCGACTCCACGTCGTCATACGAATCGACGTCGTCGGGCAGCGTCGAGTCGTCTTCGCTCGAGATCGGGTGCACGTGGTCAGGCACAGGCGTCTTCCCCATCGACCATCGAGTCGCCGACCGACTCCGAGTCGACCCCGGATCGGCGCAGCGCGTTGATCCGGGCGGCTGCCACACCGGCACCAAAACCGTTGTCGATGTTGACGACCGTGACTCCCGGAGCGCAGCTGTTCAACATTCCGAGGAGGGCTGTCAGGCCACCAAACGAGGCTCCATAGCCGACGCTGGTGGGAACTGCGATAACCGGGGCCGGAGTCAGACCTCCGACGACCGACGGCAATGCGCCCTCCATACCAGCTACGACGACGATCACGCCGGCTTCGGTCATCGTCTCCTGGTGCGCCAGCGTGCGGTGAATGCCGGCCACACCGACGTCAGCCACCCGCACGACCGGCTCACCGTGCATACGCACGGTCTCGATCGCCTCTTCCGCCACCGGGAGATCGCTTGTGCCCGCCGTCATCACGACCACCGAACGACCCGCTGCCGGCGCTGGCGCTCCCGCGCTAACGGTGCGCGCCAAAGGATTGTGACGCGCGCTCGGGACGACCGCTCGGATCGCGGCGGCGTGCTCGTCGTCGGCTCGCGTGGCCAAGAATCGTCCCGATCGCTCCCACATCCGGGCCGCGATATCACCCACTTGCATCGTCGTCTTGCCGGAGCAAAAGATCGCCTCCGGGAATCCGGTCCGCGATGCCCGGTGGTGATCGATGGTGGCAAAAGGAAGCGTCTCGAGCGGCGAGACAGCCTGGAGCTCCCGGTGCGCGTCTTCAACCGCCAGATGACCGTCCCGAACCGCCCGAAGTATCGTGCGCAACGAGTCTTGCATCATTAGGTTCAAGTCTATCGTTCGCTCTCATTGCGTACCACCGAAGCGCCGGAGCCTCGCGCTGGCCTGGGACCCACCACCACGACAACTCAGCCTCGTCGACGACGAAGTCCACGTGTGGCGAATCGAGCTCGATCTGTCGCCGGCGTCGTTGGCGCGGGCTTACGAGGTGCTATCGACCGACGAGCGCCAACGGGCAACCCGCTACCGATTGTTAGGTCGCCGACACCGCTTTGTCTCGGCGCGGGGCGCACTGCGGGCGATTCTCGGCGGCTATCTCGGCGAGGCGCCGGCGGCGGTGCGCTTGGGTCTACACCCGTCAGGGCGCCCTTTTCTCCACACCCGCGACGACGATCCGATCGACTTCAACCTCGCTCACTCGGGTAACGTGGCGTTGGTCGCCGTGACACGTGGCCGTCCGGTCGGCGTCGACATCGAGCGTTTGAGGCGCAGTCTCCCCTACGAGCGCCTCGCCGATCGCTTCTTCGCCGACCGCGAGGTGGCGGCACTCAGGGAGGTTCCAAAGGCTGTCCGACTAGCTGCTTTCTTCGCCTGCTGGACACGAAAGGAAGCGTACCTCAAGGCCAGCGATCGCGAGCTCGCGATGGGCCTCCCGGCGGCGCTTTCCCGTTTCTCAATCGTGTCGCAGCCGGGAGAGTCGATCGCGATCCTGTCGGTTCCCGGTCGCCCAAGTGAAACGACCCGTTGGTCACTGGTCGACGTCGACGTAGGGGCGGGGTTCGCGGGCGCGCTGGCAGTGGAGGGCCACGCCACACCACGCTTTTTCGATTGGATCGCTCCCCCTCGGTGATC
>JBDHED010000242.1:0-2831 GCA_039591175.1 Gemmatimonadota bacterium
GCAGCTTTCCGGCGAGCACCAATCTGGTAGCCGCGCATTCGGATCACGATCAGGCCGAGGCCGATACCGCTCGGGGCGCGGTCACCGTGGCGGAGTTGACCGACGGCCACGACAAGATCCTGGCTACCGAGCTGCCCGGCGACGGTATCGTCGTCTACTGGAACGGTAACCACAACGCTTCGGACTGGATAGGAGTCGCGGCCCCGCTTCCGGAGCCCGATTTACCGCCCGGGCCGAGCCTGCGCGCGGATCTACCTGTCACCTACGCCGACGACAATCTGGACGAGAACGGACCGGCCGGCAGCAGCCTATCGGCCATGTGGGCAGACGGTGCCGGAAGGCCCTTGAAGACTGACTTTCGAGAAGAAGTTCCCCTCCGGAACCTGACGCTGGGAGCACCACCCCGATCGGAAGAGGAGAAACCCAACCCGGCGTCGGAAGGCGTGACCTTTCCCGCGACCGGTGATGTCGTCACCGTGGCCAACGACCCCTACTGGTGGCATGCCGGTGATTTCGCCGAAGGAGTGCGCACCCTGGGGCTGAGCCACGTGACCCGCGTCGACTACGGCCTCGTGATCTCAGATAACCGGCTCAGCGGTACCGGGCACGTCGACGGCGACCTCTCGATCAACGCCTCCGTGGTGGGGAGCTTTACGGTGCTGCCGGGCGAGACCTTCAAGTCAGTGAGCTTCTCCTTCGCGCCGATCTCCGGCCCCAACTACACCATCCGGCTGGAGGAAACCAACACGGTCGACGTCGGAGCGGGCTCAATCGTCATTCCCTTGGACAACTCATCGATGACGTTCTCCGACCCCTCGATAACGGAGAACGTAGCCATGCTCAAGAATGCTTTGTATTGGTTGAGCCAGCTGCCTGCCGATGGACCCCTGGTCTACGAAGATCATCTGGTCGACGACGACAATCTTGGGAACAGCAGTGGAAACGGGGACGGCGTCGTCGACTGCGGAGAGACGATCGAGCTCTATGTCGACCTGCTCAACGACGGCAGCGAGACAGCGGTAGCGGTGAACGCGACGATCGGGACGACCGACCCCTTCGTTGTCTTCCTGTTCAACACCGCCAGTAGCTACGGAGATATCCTCGGCGGTGGCTCCGCCACCAACACCAACGACTTCGATTTCTCCGTCGATCCGGCGACTCCCGACGGCCACCTGATCAGCTTCGATCTGGCCATCACGGCCATCAACGGCGGCCCTTGGGCCGATTCCTTCACGGTGCCCGTCCAATGCGGCGGGAATGACCCGGTCGCCTACGATGACGCGTATTCGACCCCCGAGGATACGCCGCTGAGCGTGCCTGCGCCCGGCGTTCTGGCGAACGATATTGACGCAGACGGGGATCCGCTCGTCGCGGTACCGGATTCCGACCCCTCGGACGGCTCGCTGACCCTCAACTCCGACGGATCCTTCGTCTACTCGCCGCATGCGGATTTCAACGGAACCGACTCGTTTACCTACCATGCCAACGACGGGTTGGCGGATTCGAACATCGCTACGGTCTGGATCACGGTGACCGCGGTGAACGACCCGCCGGTCTCGGATCCGAATGGCCCGTACGCGGGGACCGTCGGGCAGCCGGTGCAGTTCGACGGCTCGGGCTCGTTCGATCCGGACGGGACAATCGTCGCCTTCGACTGGGATTTCGGCGACGGCACCACCGGAACCGGCGCGACTCCGTCCCATACCTACGCCGCGGCGGCGATCTATACGGTCTCGCTGACGGTGACCGACGACGGCGGTGCTACCGACACGGCGACGACGACCGCCGGCATCGTGGAGCTGCTGCCCGACATCGACGTGGCACCGAGCAACTTCAACGTGACCCTGAATGTAAGTGAGACTCTCACCCAGACTCTGAGCATCGGCAACGTGGGTACGGGAAACCTGGAGGTCATCATCTCGGAGGAAGAGACCGGGCACCCGGTCCCACCTTCCATTCCGCGGCCGGCTCGGCCGGAGGGCGACTTCCCAGCGCGGTCGGATGACGCGAGCTCCTTTTCGGCCTATCCGAGCGCGAGAATCGTAGCCGGTAACCCAGTCCTCATCCTTCAAGACGCCTTGCCTTGGGGCTTCGACTCCATCCAGCAGATCCTGGTAGCCCTCGGAGTACCCTTCGACCAGGTCGATTCCTCCCAGGTTGCGACCGTCGACCTGACCCCCTACGAGATGGTGATCGTTCCGAGTGTTCAGGGCAACTCCTTCTACACCACCTGGAACGCCAACATCGCCAAATTCGAGACCTATGTCGGAGCCGGTGGCAAGCTGTGGCAGTCGACGACCAACTTCACCGGCAGCGTGGAGCCCCTCACCGTTGGAGGCGTTCTCAGCGCGACGGACTTCGACACCTTCAACGACGTGGTGGCAGGGGGGCATCCCTGGCTCCTCGGCGTACCCAATCCAATCGAGGGCAGTGCTGCCAACCACGACAGCTTCACCAATCTCCACCCGGGCTCGCTGGTGGTGGTCCAGACGCAGACTACCGCCCGGCCGACCCTGGTCGAATACGGGTTCGGCTCGGGTCGCGTCCTGATCACCGGCATGACCCTGGAGTTCGCATGGTCGTGGGGATGGGACGCCGCTCCGATTCTCGAGAACTCTCTCATCGACATGCTGATCGGAGCTGATGCGCCCTGGCTGTCGCTGTCGCCCACGAGCGCAACCATCCCTCCGAACGCCGAACAGCCGGTCACCGTCACCTTCGACGCCACGGGCCTGACCGCCGGTGGCTACGAAGCGGCGATCATCATCGCCAGCAACGACCCCGACGAGAACCCGACAATCGTGCCGGTAGTGATGTCCGTCCTCTCCACC
>JBDHED010000243.1:0-2815 GCA_039591175.1 Gemmatimonadota bacterium
TTCCTTGACTTACCTGGTTGGCGTCAACATGACGTTGCTGGGCTTCAGGTCTCGGTGGAAGACGCCCTTCTCGTGGGCAGCTTCAAGCGCGCCTCGGCGATCTGTTTGCCGATCGCGAGCGAGCCGTTAAAGTAAATCCATGATCGGCCGGACCCTCGCTCACTACGAAATCGTCAGCCAGCTCGGCAAGGGTGGCATGGGCGAGGTGTACCGAGCCCGCGACCCCAAGTTGGGCCGTGACGTTGCGATCAAGCTCCTCCCCGCCGGACTCACTGGAGACCCAGAACGAACAGCTCGCCTCGAGCGAGAAGCCCGCACTCTCGCTAGTCTCCAACACCCCAACGTGGCCTCTATATATGGTCTTGAAGAGGTCGACGGGACGAAGTTCCTCGTCATGGAGTTGGTCGAGGGCACCGATCTGAGCGCTCGGCTTCGTCAGGGTCGCCTCACGCTCGCCGAGATCTCAAAGATCGGGGCTCAAATCGCGACCGGACTCGAGGCAGCCCACGAGCGGGGCATCGTGCATCGCGATCTCAAGCCCGCGAACGTCATGATCAATGAAGCGGGTGAGGCAAAGATCCTCGACTTCGGTCTCGCAAGCGCGTGGGAGCCCGTTCTCGATCCCGGAAACACGGAAGATTCTCCCACTGTCACCGCGGCCCTGACCGAAGCCGGGACCATCATGGGCACCGCCGCCTACATGAGTCCGGAACAAGCGCGCGGACAGTTCGTCGATCGACGCGCAGACATTTGGTCGTTCGGTGCGATCCTTTGGGAAATGGTCTCGGGTAAGAGTTTGTTTGGGCGCGAAACGGTTGGCGACACCCTCGCCGCCGTGCTGCGATTGGATCCCGATTGGAACGAGCTTCCACGAAACGAAGCGCCCGTACTTTCTCATCTCATCCAACGGTGTCTCGTGCGCGATCCGCAGCAGCGACTACGAGATATCGGTGAAGCACGGATACTGTTGCACGACGAAGGCGCTGCGCTGCCGGTATCGAAGCACGCAGCTCCGGTTCGGGGTGGATCGCTCGCCGTGCGCGTTGGTATTACGATCGTGGCTCTGATCGCGGGTGCAATTGTCGGTTGGATGTTGAAGGCGCCGAAAACTTTGCCAATACCGCCGCGCCAATTCTCGTTGCCGATTGCCGATGTTCAGGACATGCAAATCTCAGGCAGCGGAACACACTTGGTTTACGAGAGCAAAAACCAACTGTGGCTACGACGGTTGTCCAACCTCGAGGCAACGCCCATTGCCGGAACCGAGGAAGCATCGCGCCCGTTCTGGTCTCCCGACGAAGAGTGGATCGGTTTCGCACGCGGCGCGAACATCGAAAAGATTCGTCGCGAGGGTGGCAAACCCGTTCTGATCACGACCACTATTCCCAACCAGGCAATCGGCACGGGCACGGCCGTTTGGGAGGACAACCACATCGTTTACACCTCCAGACGCCACGGGCTGCTACGAGTTCCGGCTCGCGGCGGAGAGGTCGTGGAGTTCCTGGCCGTCAACGAAGGCGAATCTGACTATCACGAATTGTGCAGTCTTCCCAACGGAGCGTTGATTTTCTCCGTGCACGAGATAGACGGTGGCACCGCGACTCTTGCTGCCCTTACGAGCGATGGCACCCGTAAACGCGTGATACGGTTTGAAAGTGGCGGTGTCGCGTTCCCTACCTACTCTCCAACTGGGCACCTACTGTTCACTCGTGGCGGGGCCGCGAGTGGCTTATGGGCCGTTTCTTTCTCGGAGGACGAGCTCGAGGTCACCGGCGAACCGTTCCTGGTTTCCAAAGATGGCCGGTTGCCACGAGTGGCCGACGACGGAACCCTGGTCTACAAGCACGGCGGCAGTGTCCGTCAGTCGCGCCTCCTTTGGGTCGATCGCCAGGGCGAGGTTGTCGGACCGATCGGCGATCCCATGGTCTCGCTCTATCCATTCCCATTCTTGTCGAAGGATGAAAGCCAGCTCTTGGTCACGGGCGGAAGTGCCCACGCTCGGGAGGTTTGGCTCGTCGAGGCTGAGTCTGGCGAGCGAAGGCAGATTACGTTTACGGATGGGCTCTTCGACATGGCTTCGTGGCATCCGAACGGCAAGGAAGCCCTCGCGTACGAAGTTCGCGAGGGATTCAACACCCATGTCATCCCGGTCACCGCCGCAAGCGAAGGCAAGGTGATCGCCAACGGGATCCAGGCGGTGATGACGAAAGACGAATCCAAACTGGTCTTCGCGTCCACGACGGAGCGCTTCGACTGGGACATTCATGTGCTTCCACTGCCCGCCGACAGTTCGACCGTATCGACACCTTTAATTCTAGGCCCCACCATCGAGTGGCATCCCCGCCTCTCTCCCGATGAGCGATTCCTCACGTACACGTCCGATGAGACCGGGCGCGACGAAGTGATGATCACCGACTTTCCCAAAGCGAACAGCAGGTGGCGGGTTTCGAGCGACGGCGGATCATGGCCGAGGTGGGGATCTGACGGTCGGCAGATCTACTTCGCCAGGAAAGACGAGATCCTGGTCGTCGACTTGGATCCGCAAACGGCCCGGCCGATCAGTGCAGCCCGGGTTCTCTTTCGCCGACCACTCGTCGGGTGGAGTCCAACCTGGACCGACGGCTTCGCTGTAACCGCCGACGGGCAGCGTTTCATCATTGCCGAGAACGTGAGTATCGAAGATGAGGTCCCCGCGAGCCTGATCGTTTCACAAAACTGGTTCGCCGAGTTCACCGGCCCGTAGGCTCAGGCTGCGCTTGTCAGCAGGCGAAACGTATGCGGCGAGTGGCCTCACCCCCAGGAAGTCTCGAGCGGG
>JBDHED010000244.1:0-2781 GCA_039591175.1 Gemmatimonadota bacterium
TGCGCCGATCGACGCCCAGCGACCTGGCCAGCTCGACGTAGTTGAGCCCGAACGCCTCGCGGGCGCTCTCAATCGTCTCTATTGCGGCGTTTTGCTCGAGTCGGGCCATCGCAGGGGCAGTGACCATCGATTCCTCACCGATTTGAGGAGGGTCCTACTACCCCAATACATGTCGCGCGCGGTGTCCCGTCAAGTGTTCCGGATTCTGGCGGTGCAGCCTACTCCTTCTTCTTGAACTCTAGCTCGGTGAACCAGAAGTCCTCGTTGGGCACGTCGATCTTCATCTCGCCCACGTTACCCATGGCATCCATTACGAACTGCACCGTGCCTTTGTCGAACCACGGGAACTCATGGCGCCAGTCGACCTCGAACGTGTCGAAGTGCCAGTGCCGGAGGTCGCCGATCAGATCGGGGTTGGGCAGCAGGCGCACCACCAGCTTGCCGTTCTCTCGCGAGACCGTCGCGTCGCCGTACATCGGGCCACCGTAGGTGCCCGTGTACTTCTCCAGCGCCAGCGACGGCTTCGTGTCAGGTACGCGCTCGGCGGCGCGCTTCGCCCAGGAATCACGCCAGCGCTCGGCGTCCCGGTGGCTCAGCTGAAGCAGCTCGTCGCTCCAATCGCGTTCGTCGCCGCCCAGGTAGGCGTCGAGGATCCGGTAGGTGAGCGCGACGGGCAGGCTGGTCGTGCTGTTGGTCAAGATCACCAGCCCCAGCTTCTCCTCTGGCACCAGCGCCACCCGCGAGAACATCCCATCGTAGCCGCCCCCGTGAGTCATGACCTTGCGGCCTTGGTAATCCATCAGGCCCCACCCCAGGCCGTAGCCCCGGAAGTGGGTCGTCGGATAGCGTTTCTCGCTCTCCTCGTTCACGACATACGAAATGTGCGGCGTCCACATCGACCGCTGCGCCGACTCGCTGAAGTAGGTCCGCCCGTCCAACGTGCCGCCGGCCAGCTGCAACCGGATCCAGCGGGCCATGTCGCTGACGCTGGAGATGATCCCGCCGGCCGCCGCCATGGCATCCCAGGGGTACCAGGGGAACGACATGACCACACCATCCCGCTCGCTGTGCGGCGTGGCCACGTTCGTTACGCCTTCCAGCCGGCTGACCGAGGTCACTGTCCGGCTCATCCCCAACGGCTCGAGGAACTCGGTGCGAACGAACTCGTCCCAGCTTCGGCCCGTCGCGGCCGGGATAATCTCGCCCGCCGCGACGAACATGATGTTCTGATAGCCGTAGTCGGCGCGAAACGAGCCGGCGGGCTCTAGGTAGCGCGCCCGTCGGATCACTTGTTCGCTGCTGTACTTGGTGCCGTACCAGATGAGGTCGCCGCTGTAAGTGCCCAGCCCGCTGCGATGGCTGAGCAGGTCGCGGATCCGCATCTCCTGGGTCACATACGGGTCGTAGAGTTGAAAGTACGGCAGGTGCCCGACCACCCGATCGTCCCAGCCGATGAGGCTGTCATCGACCAGTCGCGCCAGGGAAGCGGTAGTGAACGCCTTGGAGTTGGAGGCGATAGCAAAGAGCGTATGCTCGTCTACCGCGCCACCCTCGTTGATGTTGCGCTCGCCGTACCCCTTGGCGAACACGACTTGGTCGTCCTTTACAATCGCCACGGCGTATCCCGGGACTCGCCACGCGTCGCCGGCGGCAGCGAAGTACGTGTCGAGCGCGCCGAGGTCGACGCTGCTCTGCGCGAACAGCGTCGCAGCGTAGAGGGGTAGGGCGACGACGGTCAGGAGCGAGCGTGTTAGCGCAGCGCGCACAGCAGTTCGCCGCTTGACCGGTGAGTTGCTGGATCGATCAACCATGGGTCTGGCCTCCCGACTGCAGGATCGGTCTGTGTGTGCTAATCCGCCACATGCGTGACATCAGAATTCGCGTCAAAGACGGGAATGTTGCTGGAGTCGTTCTAGCTCAGGCCCAGTCGACGGCGTGGATCCGGACCGGGTCCGCAAAACCCTTGAACTCGACCTTGCCGCGATCGGCGAACGAGATGGGCTTTCCCCTGCAGAGCTCGCACACGACGTTGGCCACAAGGATCTCGCCCGCACTAGCGGTTTGACAGACTCGATTGGCGAGCTGTACGGCGGTTCCGAACAAGTCCTTCGCCTGGTCGACTGGCTCGCCGGCGCTCATGCCGATCCGGACTTCGACCGGACGAGGTGCGGCCTCGTTGTGGTCCTTCAACGCTTTTTGTACGGCTACCGAGCACTCGACCGCCTTTGACGGCGAAACGAACGACGCCATGATTCCGTCGCCGGTGTGCTTGATCTCGCGTCCGTTTCGCGCCGACAGCTCCCGCCGGACGATCTCGTCGTGCACGCCCAGGAGACCCATCGCCGCTTCGTCGCCGAGTTCCTGCGTCATCGTCGTCGAGCCGACGATGTCGGTAAAGAGCACCGTGCGAAATCCGCCGTCGAGGCTTCCGTCGACACTGAGCGCGGCGCCGAGATTCGTCGAGGGTCCGCCGAGGAACGCCTCCACCATGTTGCCCTCAACCTCTATGATCTCGTCGGCCACCATGCCGTGCGCCTCGCTGTGGACAGCGTTACACGCCTCCACGGACGGCCCATCGACGAGGCAGCAGACCCGCCCCGCTTCCGGGTCGAACCAGTACTTGAGGTACTTAACGCCGTGCTTCTCCTGGGCCTCGAGGTCGCTGAGGTGCCCCTCTTCGATCTCTTCGGGTGTCGCATCGACGTTGTGGTGGATGTCGAGGTAAAGAGTCATGGCGACCCCCACGCTAGTCAGAAAACGATGCCGCGTCGAGAAACGGCA
>JBDHED010000245.1:0-3545 GCA_039591175.1 Gemmatimonadota bacterium
TGCCGGTCCTAGCGAACCCGCGGTCGTGGCCAGAACGACGTTGTCGCTGCCGCTCGTGAGATCGTTGCCGAGCGCATCCCTCAGCCGCACGGTGACCGTCGCCGTGCTTATGCCATCGGCGGTGATGTCCGGCGGTACGGCGGTGATCTCGGATGTGGCACCGGACGGGGGTCCGGGGACGATGTCGAACGGGTTGCTGGTGTCCGGCGTGAGCCCACCTCCCGTCGCCTGCAACGTGTAACCGTTGGCCGCGGCATCGATTGAAAGCGTTGAGAACGTCACCACACCGTTCACTGCTCCGATCGAGGTCGTCCCCGACAGCGTTCCGCCACCGGGGTTGTTCTGGATCGCTACCGAGATCGTCCCGGTGAAGTTGGTGTCGGTGTCGCCCAGACCATTGACCGCGCGAACCGTCACAGCGGGCGAGATCGAGACGCCAGCGGCCTCGTCGGTCGGCTGTTGCACGAACTCGAGCGCGACTGCAGCGGGCAGCGTGATGTCGAACGAGCTGCTGGTTGCGCCGGTCAAACCGATCGAGTTTGCGGTCAGCGTGTAGCCGTTCCCGACCGCGTCGATCGATAGGGTCGGGAACGTCGCTATACCGCCCACCGCACTGACAGTGGTCGTCCCCGAGAGCGTCCCGCCACTGGGGTTACTGCCGATCGCGATTGTGACGCTGCCGGTGAAGGTGCCGTCGAGCGTCCCCGACCCATCCACCGCGCGAACGGTTACCGCTGGTGTGATCGTCGCCTGGGCATCCGTGTCCGTGGGTTGCTGGCCAAATATGAGGCGCGTCGCGCCGAACCGTACGGTCGCCGTGTCGGAGATGTTTCCCAAAGCGTTTACCGTCCCGCTGATCGTAGCAGTAACGATCGACGTTCCCGACGTCAACGTGCCCGTGTACACGCCGTTGCTGCAGTTCATTACGGGGTTGGAGCTCATTGTGCCGGCGGTGGAAAAGAGATTCACCACGTCCCCACAGGTTGTGATCGGGTCACCACCGGAAGGACTTGTGTCGATCAGCTGGACGGTGATCGTCGATGTGCTCGTGCCGTTTGCGAGAATCCGCGTCGGATTGGCGGTGATCGTCGAGTTGGCTGTCGAAGGCCCGAAGATGTCGAAGCCGAGACTGGTGCCCGGCGTGAGCGCTGGTGCGCTGGTCGCCCGCAACGTATAGCCGTTGCCGCCCTGGTTGATCGATAGGTTGTTGAACGTGGCCACGCCGTTGACGGCCGGCTGGCTCAACGTTCCCGACAGAGTGCCGCCACCAGGGTTGTTCAGAATGGCGACGGTGATCGTCCCGGTGAAGTTGGGATCGGTGGTGCCAGTGCCATCGGTTGCCCGCACAGTGATCGGTGGCGCGATCGTTTGCCGGACCTGTGTGTCGCTGGGTTGCACGTTGAACCGGAGCTCGGTCGCGGGGGCCGCCGTGATGTTGAACAGACTGCTGGTGTCCGGTGTTAGCCCGCCGCTGGTCGCCTGTAGGGTGTAACCGGTGCCCGGGTTGTTAATCGATAGGTCGTTGAACGTGGCTACGCCGCCCACAGCCGTGCGACTCAATGTGCCTGACAGCGTGCCGCCGCCCGGGTTGCTCAGAATGGCGACGGTGATCGTCCCGGTGAAGTTCGTATCGGTCGCTCCGGTCCCATCGGTGGCTGCCACCGTCACCGCCGGAGTTATCGCCTGATTGACGACGGTCGTTGTCGGTTGTTGGAGGAAGCGGAGTTCCGTTGCCGTCGCCGGACCGATGTCGAACAGATCGCTGGTGTCTGGCGTCAGCAATCCGCTGGTCGCCTGCAGGGTATAGCCGGTGCCCGGGTTGTTGATCGAGAGGTCATTGAACGTTGCCATGCCGTTGACTGCTGGCTGGCTTGTTGTTCCCAACAACGACCCGCCACTTGGGTTGTTCTGAATGTCGATCGTGATCGTCCCGACGAAGCCAGTGTCGGTATCTCCGGCGCTGTTTGTCGCGCGCACGGTTATCGCCGGCGTGGTCGTCGACCCAGCCGGTGTGTCAGTCGGTTGCTGACCGAACCGCAGCTCGGTCGCAGTCGCCGGCAGGGTGATATTGAACAGTTGGCTCGTGTCGCTGGACAGCGGTGCTGATGTGGCGACCAAGGTGTAGCCGTTGCCAACCTGGTCGATCGACAGATCGTTGAACACCGCCACACCGTTGCTGGCTATGTCCGATGTCGATCCCGAGAGCGTTCCGCCGGCAGGATTGGTGCCGATTCCGATATCGACGGTTCCCGTGAACGACGTCACTCGGGCCCCGGCTCCATCGATCGCCTCGACGCGCACGGGCGGCGTGATCGTCGCGTTTGCGTCTGTGTCGGTGGGCTGGGTGAAGAACTGGAGCGCGGTCGCCGTGAACTCGACCGTTGCGTCATTGGTGATGTCGATCGAGCCATCCACCTGTGCGGTGACCGTCGCCGTTCCGGCGTTCAGCGACGTCAGTGTCGCGGTGTACGTGCCATCGCCAACGTCGGTCGCTGGGGTGGGAGAGATCGCCCCCAAATCGGAAGACACCACGACCGAGTGGCCTGGGAGTGGGTTGTTCGCGGAGTCCCGCACTGTCACCGTGATCGTCGACGCCGTAGCGCCGTCCGCCGGCACTGACAACGGTGCGGCGGTGACATCCGATGTGGTGGGATCGGGGGTCTGGGCTGCCGCCGGTGCGGCAAACGAGAGAAGCAGTGTCGCAACGCCAGTGGCCAGGAGGCGGGGACCCAGCGGATGGGTTGCCGGGGGGCTCATGATTGGCACGATTTTAGCGGGTTTGACCGGTTTTTCAAAGGCGGGTAGACTCGATCAAAGCGATGCGTTCTTACGTCTATCTCACCGCAGCGTGGCTTCTCTTGGGCGCGCCCGTCAAAGCGATCGGTCAGACCGGCTACGGCGAGTTCAACGTCCACGGTGCGACGTTGGTCGGAGACCTGTTCGAGGATAGTGGCACCGCGCTCCAGTTTGGCGCTCGCGTGCTCTACCGAGCGAATAGCGGTTTTTCCTTCGGCGGCAATCTCGACTGGGCGACCGCGGACAACGTCCTCATCCGATCCGGTTTGGACGGCTTGAGCGCGAATATCATCATGTACAGCTTCGAGATCGACTATGCGGCACGGGTCTCACCGCGGGCCGACCTCTTCTTTGGCGGCGGGCTCGGCGCGGCGACGGTGCAGTTCGATGCCGCCGATCTTCAGAATAGCACCGGCACACTGGTTCCGATCGGCGGCGGCGTCAAGCTGTTGAACCGTGAGGTCGATCCTTCGTGGGCATTTCGCGTGGACGTTCGTGACAACATCATCGTGCGCACCGTCATCGATCCCGCGCCACAACTGGGAGCTGTCGGCCGGGATCTCGTTCTTTTTCGGTGGTAGCGGCGAAACGCGAGCGCCGGAACCGGAGCGCCCGGAGCCTGCGCCGCCAGCTGCTGACGGGCCGCCCGTGGGCAAGGCTGAGCCCCCAATCGACGAAGCGCCGGACGGACCGCCCCAAAGGCTCGAGGACGTATTGGGGGAGGCTGAGCCGCCCGTCGAAGGGGAGCG
>JBDHED010000246.1:0-2760 GCA_039591175.1 Gemmatimonadota bacterium
CGTGCGCGTCGGTCAACACCGTGACCGTCGGCGCGGTGAGATCGGGAAACACATCCACCGGCGCAGTCACAGCGGCATAACCACCCAAGGCTAGGAGTGCGCCAGCCGCGAACACCGTTACCAGTCGGTTGCGAAGCGACCATTTGAGCAAGTAGTTCAACATTGCCGCTTCTCCTTAGTGCACGTGTCCGTGGTCGGACAGCTCGGACGTGTTGAGAGAAGAGAGTTTGACCTGATAGGCGCCCAGTGTAACCACACGTTCGCCCGGTCTGATCCCAGACTCTACCAACGTCCACTCGCCGTCAGACGGTCCGACTCGAACGGCTCTCCTCTCAAACGTCTCGCCCCCGATCTGCACGTACGCCACGAAGACGCCGTCCTCGTCGCGAATGGCCGAATTTGGAACGGCTATCCCGCCTATCGGATCGCCCAGCAGCAGCCGGCCGTCTCCGAGCATCCCGCCCTTTAGGCTGAGATCGGCGTTGTCGATCTCGACGATCACCGATAGCGTTCGCCGGTCAGGGTCGATGTCATTGCCGACCGATACAACTTTGCTCGTGCGATACACTCTGTCACTTCCCTCGACGCTGAACGTCGCCCCCGAAGTAGCCGACGTCCTGCCTGCATCCATCGCTGGAACGTTGAACCGCATCCAAACGGCTCGCGGATCGACGATGGAGAACAGGAGATCGCCGGCCGCGACGCGTTGCCCGGCCGCGAGATGACGCTCGTTTATGACCCCGGCGATAGGAGCCATGAGTGCCAGTTCGTAGGCTCCATCCGCCGGAGCGCCCATTGCCGCGAGAGCGGCGCGCGCCACCTCGAGGTCACGGCGCGTCTCTTCCAGCCTCTTCTCCGGAATTGCCCCAGCCGAATGGAGTCGTTCCACCCGCGCAAGCTCTCGCGTCAACCGTTGCTCGCTGGCCAGCTGAACGGCGTAAGCGTTGTCACCACCGACGGGTGACAACACGGCGAGTCTCTGTCCCTCCCTTACCCACTGACCCGGTGCTGGTGCTGACCGATTCGCGTCGGCGTGGATTAGCCCGTCCACCGGTGCCGAGACGAGTGCCGTACCACTTGCTACAGGAATGATGCGTCCACTCACCAGAATGGATCTCGGGATCTCCCGACGTATCGCAGTGACAGTCTCAAATTCGATGGGCCACTGCTGTTCCTTCAAGAACGAGATGCCCACTGCTTCCTCCTCGGGTAGCTCGGGTATCTCGTCGACGCTCGCATACACGAGCACCGGACCCACGAAGATCTCGTCACTCACTTGCGAGCCGCTGAGTTCCATGGTCAGGTCGTACATCCCCGGTTCCGAGAACGTCGGTGCGTGATTGTACACGCCCGCCCGTGCCGGTGCGTCTTGGGTAACCGACTGCTCGCTGCCGGACGGACCGTAGAACCTGAGTGTCAGACTACCCTCCTCTACAGCCCGGAAGGTCCGAAGATCGGTTAGGTGAATTGCCCACGGCTCGCCTTCCTGACCAGCCACCAACGCCGGATGTTCGAAGAACAACTCGACCGAGTCGGCCCAAATTGTGACTGACTCTCCGCCCTGTGTCTGGCTCGCCGGCGCCGCAGTGTCGTCGGTCGATCCAGCGTCACAACCCGAAAGCGCCAATCCGAATGCCGTCGCGGCCAGCACCGCGATGGTTGTGTATTTGATTGTCTGTTTCATCGATTCTCCTGCGTCCGGCCGTCGTCAGCGGCAAAGCCACCAACGGCTCTCTCGAGATCGTAGTAGGCGATCCAATACGCCGCCCTGAGGCGCGTCCTTGCCACCATCGCTTCACTGTATGCCTGTGCAGCGTCCAACACTTCGAGCAGAGTCAGTTCTCCTTCGGAGTAACTCAGCAACGCCACGTCGAGCAGATCGTCTACCTCAGCCAACAACTCGTCGCCAATCAATGCAGCGCGTCTCTCGAGTGATGTATAGCTCTCGGTAGTCGATATCACATCGTTGGTCACATGGGTGCGCGCGAGTTGTTCGCGCCTCTCCGCCACCTCCACACCAGCCGTAGCGGCCGCAACGTCACCGCCTTTCCAGTCCCACAATGGCAGAGGAATAGCCAACCCTAGAAACGGCCCGTCGAACCCGTCCGACTGTCGTTTGTACGCGCCGGGAATCGCCGGATCGGGCAACCTCGACCACTTGGCGACACTGACGGTTGCCTGTGCAGCTGCGACAGAAGCGGTAGCGGCGGCGATCTCGCCCCGCTGCGTGAGTGCTTGGCTCAGCAACGGGTCAACATCCAGGTTTGGCGGGGTTCCCGATAGCGGGCCGGCGGGCGCCACCGGAAGACCCCCTTCGGCCGGAACCGTCAACGCAGTCAGTCGCCGCCTGAGACGGGCAAGCCCGAGTTCCGACTCCGTCCAGAGCTGCTCGTAGCGGGCACGTTCGACCCTGATCCGCTTGAGTTCAAAGGCCGATATGTCACCTTCCTCGAACCGGGCCGAACTGCTCTGCTCGGCCCGGCGAAACACCGTTGTGACCTGATCGACGGTCTGCCAGATCGCCTCTGCGGCTGCCGCCTCCACGTAAGCCCGCTTCAGTTCGAACACGAGTCGTGCGCTGTCCGCTTTGAGTTCCGCAGTCGCCGCATCAGCACGTTGAGATCCTGCCTTGCGTCTATTGCTGTAGCGCCAGGGCCAATCGATGGGCTGAGTTAGCATGTAGTAGGTCTCTGAGTAATCGAGGCCCTGATTCGAGACCGACTCGTGAGTCACCGACGCAATCGGGTTCGGATATGCCCG
>JBDHED010000247.1:0-2749 GCA_039591175.1 Gemmatimonadota bacterium
TATCTCGATTGGGTGGTTGAGGAAACCACGAGCGGCTCTTAGGTTCTTCCACCTCAGCCCCATGTCTGGTCAAATCACGCTATTTCGGAATCCGTCGATGCGCAGGATCGCGGTTGTCAACCACAAAGGTGGAACGGGAAAGACGACAACCGCCGTCCACCTGGCAGCAGGCCTGGCCGATCTTGGTCATCAGGTGCTGCTTCTAGAACTCGATCCCCAGGGCAACGTCGGCACATGGTTCGGTATCGACGCACGAGACGCGTGCATGGCGGAGTTTCTAGCGGGTGAGCTGGATGCGTATGATTCGCTGGTCGAGGTGCGCGATAACCTCGACGTGATCGCTAGCGATTGGCGGTTGGCCGAAACAGAGGAGCGACTAATCTGGGGTCAAGAGCGGGAGCGCGGTTTAGCTAACCGGCTCGCCAGCATCGAAGAGTGCGAGGATTACGAGTTTACGATTATTGACTGCGCGCCGTCGATGAGCATGTTGACGACGAGCGCGCTTGCTTACGCGGATGAAGTGATCATACCGATTTCGATGGAGTACCTAGCTTTGGTCGGAGTGCGGCAAATCGTCGAGAATATTTTGCGGATGTCGTCGTGGAACGGTAAGGAGGTACGGATCGCTGCCGTCGTACCCACGTTCTATCGACACAATTTGAGAAAGAGCAAAGAGATCCTGGGCGTACTACGCAAACACTTCGATAACGCTGTAACCGACCCGATCCGCGACAACGTTCGGCTCTCGGAAGCCCCCAGCCACCAAGAGACAGTGTTCGAATACGCTCCCCGCTCTCACGGGGCGGTCGATTACCGCAAACTGGTTGATCGGTTCGCCGGTGCCTAAGCGCGACGACCGGTTCAAGGGTACGAGGGTCGGCACCGATCCACTTGCAGCGCTCGATCCCGATCGCATCGCGACCCTGCTCGGTCAGGAGCCACGGCGGAAAGCACGACGCAAGAAGGCTCATGCGCCGGAGCCCAGCAAGTCCTCCAAGCCGGTCCGAAAGCGGTCGCGCGCGGCTGTCGAGCCAGAACCGCCAGAGCTGACGCTGGTTCCAGAACCGGAACCGGCCGCACTCGAAAGCGCGCCCGAACCCGAGCCGATCGAAGTCGCACCTGCTGAGCCTGCGGTGGTCGAAACGTCGTCAGTGGAAGCCCCGTTGGTCGAGCCACCAATGGTCGAGCCGCCGACAACTGAAACGTCAATGGTCGAGCCGCCCATTGTCGAGACAGGGTACGTTGAAACACCGCCAGCCACGGCGAGTGAGGCGACCTTTGCAGTGGTATCCGAAGACGACCGTGGGACCGATCACGGGCTCGACGAGCTCTACGCTGCGTTGCGCAGCGATCCGCGTGATGTCGATGCGGCGATTCAGGTAGCCGATCAGCATCTGGAGCGCGGATTGCACGATCAAGCGATCGCCCAGCTTCTAGAGACCAAGGAGTTCGTTCCGGATTCGGTGGACGCGGCCATCGCGCTGGGCTCGGCGTACTGTCGGGCCGGCATGTACAGCGAAGCCGAAGACGAGCTCGCGCGCGCCCTCCGGCTCGAACCCGACAACGCGAGTGGCCATTGTGAGTTGGGGATCGTGCACGGCAAGAAGGGGCTCTACGAAGCAGCGATCGAACAGCTCAAGCGCGCGCTCGACCTGGACGCTGAACAAGGCCGGGCCCACTATTACGTCGGAGTTTACCTCAACCATATCGATCGGCTCGATGAGGCAGCCCAGGCGTTCGAGCGCGCGGTCGAATGCGACCCGGCGCTCGGGCGTGCCTACTACCACCTCGGAATCATCTGGGATCGCAAGGGTCGAACCGAGCGCGCGAAAGAGATGTACCGCCAAGCGCGCGAAGTCGAGAGCAACGATCGTGGATAGTCGCCACGGCGACGATCGCGGGTTTGCGACCAAGGCGATCCACGCCGGACAACATCCCGACCCGGTGACCGGGGCGGTCATGACGCCGATCTACCAGACGTCGACGTACGTTCAAGACGGCGTTGGTCGCCATCGCGGGTACGAGTACGCCCGCACGCACCACCTGACGCGAGCCGCGTTGGAGGGTTGTGTTGCGGCGCTCGAGAGCGGCAGCCACGGCATCGCCTTCGCCTCCGGCACGGCTGCGATTCACGCGGTGATGACACTGCTCTCGGGGGGTGACCATCTGGTGGCCGGTGAGAACCTCTACGGAGGCACCCACCGACTGTTCCAGAATGTGCTCGAACGGTTTGGCCTTTCCTTCGAGTACGTTGACACGCGAGACGCATCCGCGGTGGAAGCGGCGATGACCGCCAACACGAAGATGCTTTTTGTCGAGACGCCATCCAACCCGTTGATGCGGATCACCGACCTCGCGGCGATGCGCGAGATCGCTGAGCGAGCGCATTGCATGCTGGTCGTCGACAATACCTTTATGTCGCCATTCTTCCAACGCCCGCTCGAGTTTGGGGCCGACATCGTCGTTCACTCGACGACGAAGTTCCTGAACGGTCACAGCGACATGGTGGGTGGCATCGCGGTGACCAACGACGACGAGATCTCAGAACAATTGCGGTTTCTCCAAAACGCGATCGGCGCGGTGCCGGGTCCGCTGGATTGTTTTCTGGCGCTCCGCGGACTCAAGACTCTGCCTTTGCGGATGGAACGCTCGGAGGCGACGGCGGTCGAGCTGGCCGGTTGGCTAGCCGAGCAAGATGTCGTAACAGCGGTTCACTTTCCCGGTCTGCCCGATCACCCCGAGCACGAGC
>JBDHED010000248.1:0-2735 GCA_039591175.1 Gemmatimonadota bacterium
CACATCGATCGCGTCGGGCTTGTTCTTCTCGACGCCGATCACCGCCCGGTCGACGCCCAAGCACTGCATCATGACGCGGGTTCCGAAGTGCACTCGCTCGGGGTACTCGGTCATCGTCCGGTGATCGGTCGTCAAATACGGCTCGCATTCGGCACCGTTGACGATCAACAGTTCGACGTCAGCATCGGGTGGCGGCGACAGCTTGACGTGAGTTGGAAACGCTGCGCCGCCGAGACCCACGACACCGGCCTCCTGCACCGCGCTGACGACCTCTTTCGGCGACAACCCCTCCCACCGCGGCACCAACCGCGGCCGCGGGATCTGCGGTGAGTATCGCTCGACGGTGATCCGCACTACCTCGGCCATGCTGCCGTCCGGGTGGGGCCACAACTCGACATCGGCTACGGTGCCGGTGGCTGACGCGTGGACGGGAGCCGAAATAAAGCCGTCGGCGGCGGCGATCTTGTCACCCCGCTCGACCTTGTCACCCCGCGCAACCAGTAATCGGGCTGGCTTGCCGGCGTGTTGTCTGAGCGGCAAGACGACCTCGGTCGGAAACCCCATCCGACGGATCGGAACGTTTTCGGTTAGGTGTTTTGAATCCGCTGGGTGAACGCCGTGACGAAACCCCGAGCGCAGTATCATGAGCTCAGTTGTACGGCGCGGCCCGAGCGACCCACTTGTCGAGATTCTTTTCCTTCGGGTTCAGCGGGGTGCCCGGATGAATGATGTCGGCGGGACACCGCTCGGCGGCCATCACCAGCTCGGCGAACTTCCCGGCGCGCGGGTCCTTTATGTATGCCTGCTTGTTGTCATCGTAGGCGAACATCTTGGCGTTGAGGTCGGTGCACTCGTTGCACGAGGTGCAGCGCAACGTCTCGATCGAAGGCTCGATGACGAGCCCCTCTTCTTCTTCCTCCTCCTCCGCCTCGGCTGCAACCGCTGGGGCTGCGACCGCCGCGGCAGCCGGTTGGGCAACCGCCGCAGGCGCAGCCGCCACCTTCCCGTCGACGCCCGCCACATCCAGACTGATCGGCTCCAAACCCGGCGTCGCCTCGGCCGAAGCCAGCAAGTCGGCCACCGTCCGGTCTCCACCCCCGCGCAGCAACCCCTCAGCCAGACGGCGCGCGATCGCGCGTGGGTACTCGGCTCGCAGCTTCGCCAACTGGGCCTCGTACTCGCCGCGCAGCTGGGCCTCGCGCTGGCTGAACTCGGCCTCCAGGTTGGCCTCCGCATCGGCCTCGTCAAGACCACCCAACTCGCGCAGCTGGGACCAGAAGAGGAGCCGCTCCTCAGCCAGCTCGGCGATCTCCGGCGACACCGCCAGCTTCGCCAGCTTGCGTTCGTCGTCGATCGTGTAGACAAACGGCTCTCGGCCCTCACGTTCGTCGGCTGGCAGATCGAGATACTCGTGGAACAGGATCTCGGCCTCTTCGTCGCCATTGTGTATCGGGCTGAAGTGTTTCTTGAATCGCGTCTCGGTGGCCGCCCAGTCGGCGATCGTGAGCGGCAGCTCCATGCGCTGGGTTTCGCCTTCGTCGTCCACGTGCTCCAGCTCGTACATCGGCCACCGGTCGTCGACCGCCGGATTGCCCATCAAGTCGAGACAGTCGGAGAGCGCCTGACCGCCATCGGGATCGTACGTCAAAAGCGGGAAAGCGCGACTCTCGAGCGCGAGCCTTGCGGCGTGTGGCGCCCACTCGTCGGACAACCCATGCTCGACAGGGCACGGCGTGTAGATGCTGAAGACCGCCGGCCGCCGCGTCCTGAGCCCCTTGATGATCCCGGCGATCATGTGCGATGGCGACGCCTGCGAAGACTGATGCACGAACACTCCGCGGTGTGCGAGCGCGATCAGCGACAGTTCTTTACGGACCTCTTGCTTCCCGTGCTGAGCCGCACCGTACGCCGACATGTCGGCGACCTGACCGGTGTACCCGCTCGTGCACGCCTGTCCACCGGTGTTCGAGTAGACCTGCGTGTCGAGCACCATGACCCGGATCGGCTTCCCCGACGCCATCAGTCGCGACAGGTTTTGGAACCCGATATCGAGCATCGCCCCGTCACCGCCGATCGAGAGAATCGGCGGACACAGCGCAAACTCCTCGTCGGTAAACTGGTGCCAATCGAAGGCCTCGAAGAACAGGTCGTGTTCCTCCGGGTCGTACGCATCCTCGACCAACAAACGAGCGCGGCGCACAGCGACGAAAGCGTCGGCCATCTTGCGCATGTGACCATCGAAGATCCCGATGGCGATCGAGGGCGCGTCCTGGAATAGATGATTGACCCACGGGAACGGGTACGGATTGTAGGGATAGGTGCTGCCCCAAACCGATGAGCAACCGGTGCTGTTGGTGATCCCCAATGACGCCCGGCCGTGACCGCCAGGGCCCTCCGTGTAGCGCCAGCGAAGGTCCTTGAGCTCGCGGATCGAATCCGCCAGCTGTGCAACCGCATCGCGCTTCTCCACCGTGAGCGGCACATCGACCGTCTCATCATCGGTCACGGTCGAGACGTCTAGATCCGCGTCCGCAGCGAGCAGACCGCGCGCCTTGGCGTCGAGCTCGGCGATCAGTCCATCGATATCGGTCACAAACTGCTCGACCTTGGGTTGCACCAACGCCTCGACCGTCGACGTCACCAGGTGTACAGCGGTCTTCTCCCCACACCCCATGCACGCGCCGTCGCCACCGACCATCGAGCGGTAGTTGACCTTCTTGAGCAACAGCGACGGC
>JBDHED010000249.1:0-2703 GCA_039591175.1 Gemmatimonadota bacterium
TTCTCGTTTGGTGCCGTGGTCGGGCTGTCGGTCGGCGCAGCCGACGAGCGGGTGACCCACCTGGTCGGCCTCGGCACGCCTACCGACAGCTTCCCTTTTCACGCGTTGGCCGACCTCAGCAAACCCAAACTCTTCATCCAAGGTGACAACGACGAGTTCGGGGCGGTCGATTCGCTGCGCGACGAACTGCAATCGGTTGCCCAACCGTGGGAGCTGATCGTGATCGAAGGTGCGGACCACTTCTTCACCAACCGACTCGACGAGTTGCAAGAAGCTCTCGCTTCCCATCCAATTCTGGCGACGGTATGAGCTCAACCATAGACTCTCAAGAACGACGCAATGTCGATCCTACTCGAAATCCTACGCAGTTTCCTTGGGACGCTCGTCCGGCAGTGGCCGGAGCTCGTCAGCACGTTCTACGGCGTGCTACTCGGCGGGCTGGCAGCGCTGGCGGTCGTTAAGTGGCAGCTCGGCGAGGAGCGCAAGACCCGCGAGGGCCACGACAGAGAGTTCCTGACGTTTCTGGTCGAGCACGTCAACCGCGAGATCACCAAGAACACCCGTACGCTCGAAGATCTGATCGAGGCGTGTCAGCAATCGATCGACGCACGGATCGAGATCTGGGATTGGGCGGCAACGATCGTCGGCGCGTTCACCACCGAGGCCCACAACGATCTATACCGGACGGGGCTGCAGCGTTATCTGCCGCTTTCGTTCGAAGAGCAGATTCGGCGGGGCAACACGATCGCGATCGACATCGGGAATCAGATTCGGCAAGCGCGCGCGCAACACATCTTCAACGATCGCTACCGCGACGACGGGCAGGCGCTAAACGACACGCTATTCGCCAGCGTCAAGGCGACCCTGCCGGGTGCCAGAGCGGCGCTGATCGAGTGCGACAACGTGGTTTCGCCAGCCAACCTGCCGTGGACCCAGCGCGTATTGACCCATAAACAGCTTCGCCGCCGTGCCACGTGGCGCCGACGACTCGCCAGGCTACGCCCACGTCGGGGGAAGAAGGACTAAAGCGGCCAGAGCCACACCTTCCGCGACCGCGGACCATCGAACTCACAGAAAAACACCGACTGCCAGGTACCGAGCCTGAGATCGCCGCGTTCGACCGGAAGCGAGACCGATGAGCCAGCGATGCACGAAAGGACGTGCGCCGGTGAGTTCCCCTCGGCGTGCTGATACGGCAGGTCTTCGGGAACCAGCCGCTCCCACGCCATCAAGATGTCGCGCGCCACGGCGGGATCGGCCCCCTCGTTGATCGTGATGCCGGCCGTCGTGTGTGGCACGTAGGCCACCCATGAGCCTTCGCCACCGTGCTCGCGGATCGCTGCGCTGACTTCAGTGGTGATGTCGACCAGAACCCTGCGCTCGTGGGTGCGGACCGAGAGCTCAATCATGAATCGCTAGTAGCGCGCGAGCTCGAGGATGGCGCGGTGGATGTCCTCGACCTGAGGCAGGATCGCGTCTTCGAGTTGCGGCGCGTAGCCAACCTGGGTGTCGAGCGCGGCCACGCGTCGAACCGGACCGTCGAGGTGCTCGAACAACTCGTCTGCGATACGGGTCGCGATCTCCGCGCCGTAGCCCCAGGAAACCGGATCCTCGTAAACCATCAACGCCTTGTTGGTGCGTCGGATCGAAGCCTCGATGGCCGACCAGTCATAGGGAGACAGCGTTCTCAGGTCCAAGATGTCGACCTCGATCCCCTCCTTGGCCGCTTCCTTGGCCGCTGTCAGCGATCGCTGCACGGTGGCGCCGTACGTCACGATCGTCAGGTCACCGCCGCCGCGAACGGTGGCCGCCTTGCCGAACGGGATCATGTAGTCCGGTCCCGGATAGCGACCCTTGTTGTACGTCTGCCGGTAGAGGTGCTTGTGCTCCAGAAAGATCACCGGGTCATCGCACCGGATCGCGGTCCGCAAAAGTCCGTTGGCATCCTCGGCGGTGGCCGGCATGACGACGCGCAGCCCGGGATTGGCAGTAAACAGCACGACGCCCGACTGCGAGTGATAGATCGCGCCGCCCTTCAAGTACCCGCCACACGGCACGCGTATTACGAGCGGCGCGGAGAAGTCATCGTTCGAGCGCCATCTGAGAAGCGCCAGCTCGTTTCGGATCTGGTGGTACGCCGGCCAGACGTAGTCGAAGAACTGGATCTCGACGACCGGCTTGAGACCGCGAGTCGCCAAGCCGATTGCGCGACCCACGATGTTCGCCTCGGCAAGCGGTGAGTTGTAGACCCGCACGCCACCAAACCGGCGCTGGATGTTGGCGGTGACCTTGAACACACCGCCCTTGCCTTTGACCTCGTCCAACACCTCCTCGCGGCTGGCGTCAGCGATGTCTTCCCCGAACACGAGAATCCTCGGATCACGCTCCATCTCGTCGCTCAGGCAATGGTTCAGAAGGTCGACCATCGTCGTCGGATCGCCCTCGAACTCGGGTCGCGACGAGAACGATTCATCCGTCGGATCGACGTGCGGTGAGTAGACGTAATCGAGCGCTGTTTCGGGTTCGGGTTGCTTTGCCTCCAGCGCGCGATCGGTCGCGGCTTCGATCTCGGCGTCGATCTCGTCGCGCATCGCCTCGAGCTCACCAGCGGTGGCGATACCATCCCGCTCCAACATCATCGGAAACGTCCTGAGCGGGTCCCGCTGCGCTTCCTCCTCGCGTTGGCTATCCAGTTTGTACATC
>JBDHED010000250.1:0-3154 GCA_039591175.1 Gemmatimonadota bacterium
AAGATCGTTGCGCGGGCCGCTCCGACGTCGGTTGCCCCTCGACCGGAGTCGGAGCCGTCTCGTTCGACGTCGCCGGCGCCGCGGCCCCTTCGGCTACCGTTGTCCCCGATGCGGTCCCGTCTCCCGAGAGCACCCACCACACTCCGAACACCGCGACCACCGCGAGGATCACGGACACGGCGAGCAAGCGCGGGAATCGCGGTCGGTGGCCCACAGCGGAGGGGATCACGGCCCGCTCGATCTCGGCGGCCTTGGCCGTCACGGCGTCCGCGAGCTGCCGCAAACACTTGTCGCGCTCTTGAACGTAGTCCTCGATCATCAAATCGGCATCGACATCGAGACGCTCGGCATACGCACGGAGCCAGCCCACCATGACGGCTTCGTCGGGCAGCGCCTCGAAGTCGTTTCGCTCGAGCGCTCTCAACTGGTCGTGATCGACTCCGAGGTCCTCGGCCACGGCCTGAATGCTCAGCCCGCGGTCCTCCCGCTCGGATTTCAGCTTTTCCCCGAAGGTGTCCATCGGCGCACCTCTCCTTCGAGGTCAACTTGGTGACGCACCGCCGAAAGGTCAAGTCCCCGCCATGGCCGAATATCGCCGCGGCTCTATTGACCGGATCATCGCTCCTCGGTTCCATGCTGTCGATCGGCCCGAACATCCCCAGCGCATCGTGCCCCACAGCTGCAAGTCTCCCGCCTGCGCCAGTTGTGGAAAGGTTCGGACGGACGCCTGGTGCTCGCAACTCCTGTCGGACATACTGGACGTCGCGTATCGTCTCTTGGGTTTCACGATTCCCTGGCAACTGCGGTTGATCATCCGGGATAACCGACGCCTGTCGAACGTGATGTTCCGTGAGGCGGCCGATGCGGTGTTGAGTCTGACGGCGGGGCACCCGAAGCCCATGGGCCGCAAGGTTCGGAAACGGGTGGAGGGACGTCGGGGACGGAAACCCTTCTGCCCGGGTATCGTAGGGCGAACGATCCCGCAGGACACCTGACTATCTACCCCGCTTCCACGACTCGGGACGCCGGTGGAGGTGGATGACCGCCAGAACGTCCACGCGGCTCTCGCCGACGGCGAAGTAGACACTGTAAGGAAAACGTCGGGTCAATCCGCGGCGAACATCTCCTTGAACGGCAGGAAACTGATGTGGATCTTTTAGAATCCGGCGAAGAAGCTTGTCGACCTGTTCAAGAAAGGCCGAACCGAGTCCCGGGCGCTTGGATTCATACCATGCTGCCGCTGCCGCAATGTCATCTCGGGCCGCCGGCAGAAGGAAGAGACGACGACTCACTTCTTGCCGAGCCGACCGGCTATCTCTTCGCTGGCTTGTTCCCAGGGTATCGCGCTGCCAGGGTTCGATTCGAGCTCCGCGACGCGCTTACGAATGACTTCCTTGTGCCACTCAGGCACCGGCACCTCATCCGTTGCCGCAGTGACGCGGTCCCACAGCGACTGGACGTATTCGATTTGATCGTCGACGCTCAAGTCGTCGAATCCCGGCGGCGGGTCTGGCAACGGTCTCGACATCTCACAACCCCTGAACAGAGTATACGGTGATCGATGACCCCGCGTCACCCTGACGCGTCGAGATGAGTTTCGAATCCAGAACGACGGTGGTTTCGCACGTTCGCCACGGGGGACAAGGCCAGGAATCGCCGGACGCTGGGATACCGACCGCGAAGTCGAAGTCGCGTCCTATTTTACCTAGCGCGGCCTGAACTCGGCGGTCCAGTTCACTGGCGCGTCAGGAGCGTCGGGACCTCGTTCCCACGCGCAGCGAAATCGCACTCAGGACAACGCACGTGCAGCCGAAATCGGCAGCTTGAACTCGGTGGTTCAGTACATCCCCGGAAACCCCGGGGATGGGGGACCCGAACGGTCGCGACGGATCAAGGACAGGCGCCGTAGTTGCTGCGCTCGGCGCCGGTGGCGTATCCCAGCGTGCCCTCCTCGGCCAGCGAGTCCTCCGCGGACACCAGATAGAAGAACCCGGCTTCCGGTGCCGGCTCCTCGAGATCGTCCAACTGCAGATCGGTGCGGTTGGTGTCGAGGTCGTCGCGGCAGACGCCGAAGCTCGCGTACGACAGGTTGGCGAGGTCGTCCCGATAGATGTGGTATTCGACCGCCGAGAACTCGGCGTCCCACACCATGCGGAAGTTATTGTCCCATTCAACGTTCAGCACCTGCTCGGGAACCAGTGCGGTGTTCTCGCGCTCGAACGCACCGATGTCGTTGACGGCCATCCCGTCGCCGTCGTGATCCAGCAGTCGCGGGTTGCCGCCGAGATCGGTGGGCGGCGCACCATCGTACGTCGCCGGGTCCGGCCCGTGCTCGATGCACGGGGAGTTGTCCTGCAGCGTGTAGTCGGGCTCCAGCCGCGGGTTGGTCGACAAGTTGTCGTCCATGAACGAGCAGTCCGGATACCGCGTGTCGGACCAGGTCACGACGTCGCAGCCGACGGTGAGGAAGTCGTCCAGGGCGTTGTCGTAAACGATCGAGCGGTCCACGGTGACCGTCCCGTTGTGGAGGTTGTCGATGCCATAGTTGGTGTTGTTCACGATGGTGCAGTACCGGACGTCCGCCGAGCCCGTGGCCTCCATCCGGAGGCCGTCGGCCCCCTCCACGATGAGGACGTTCTCCACGTCTGCCGATCCTGCCACGAGAAGACCGGCGTTGGTCAGCCCCGTCATGGTGCTATGTCCTCAACGTCCAGATCGATGTCGGTCCGGATGCCCTGGTTTCCCCACAGCGTAAGGTTCTCGAAACGCATCGGCAGGCCCGCGGCGGTGGTGACGTCAAACGCCGCCGCCGCGCCGCCGTCGATGATCACCGGGTCCTCGAACTCGTTGTCGAGCCCAACGATCCGGAACGACTGCACACGATCGAGCAGGACGCGCTCCGCGTACGGACCCGAGCCGGGGTAGACGTTGATCGTCATGCCGGACCGAGACGGCGCGTCGGCGGCGTCCTGGACGACGTCGAAGTCGGGATCGTCCGCGGGATCCGAGGACACCCACAGCACCGGCGGCAGGTCGCACGCGTCGCCGACCCCGTTGCCGACGAGGTCCCGCTGCGAAGAATTGGCGCTAGTCGGGCAGTTGGCGGTTATTGGATCGACACCGTCGCCGTCGTCGTGGGGCTGGTCCTGATACG
>JBDHED010000251.1:0-2684 GCA_039591175.1 Gemmatimonadota bacterium
GCCGACGAGGTGATCGACGTGATGGGCGAGATCGGCAATCAGCTCGACGAGAAGTACCGCGAGACCGCGAGGGGCGGGTTGGCGGCTACGCCGACCGGCCAGCGGTTGGCGACGTCGGTGCGGTGGGATGGTCCCGGTTTCGAGAACACCAACGCAGCGCGGGCCCGCGATCTGGCGCGCGAGGCGGGGATCTCTTCCGATGGGTGACCGGCGGATCTTGATCCTGGCCGAGGGACCGTTCGGCGTCATCGACGCCAAGACCGCGACCTGTGTAATCCGGTACGCCGCCGATGAGGTCGTCGGCGTGCTGGATAGTGTGACCGCCGGTCAGACGACCGATCAGGTGCTGGGTTTTGGTCCACCGATCCCGATCATGGCGACCCTCGAGGAGGGGTTGGCGCTGGGCCCCGATACACTGCTGATCGGCGTCGCACCGCGCGGTGGTCTCCTGCCCGACGAATGGCGCACGCTGATCGCGGCGGCGCTCGAGGCGGGTCTCACGGTGGCCAGCGGGCTCCACACGTTTCTGGGCGACGACCCCGATCTAGTGGCGATCGCCGCTCGCTCGGGCGGCCAGATAGTCGATCTGCGGCGCGTTCCCGACGACCTGCCGGTTGCGTCGCGTCGCGCGGATGAGGTCGATGCGACGGTCGTGTTGACGGTCGGCACCGATTGCAACGTCGGCAAGATGACCGCCACCATGGAGCTCACGCTGGCGGCGCGCCGCATGGGACATCGCGCCGTCTTCGTGCCCACCGGCCAGACGGGTTTGTTCCTGGACGGACGCGGGCTGGCGATCGATCGCGTGATCGCCGACTTCATCGCCGGAGCGGCCGAGATAATGGTGCTCGACAACGCCCCCGGAAACGACTTCGTCTTCGTCGAAGGGCAAGGCTCGCTGCTCCATCCCGGCTACAGCGGGGTCGCATTGGGGCTTCTCCACGGCAGCATGCCGGACGCCCAGGTACTGGTTCACTCGCCGACCCGCGAGTTGTCGCTCAACGATGAGATCGAGATCGAGCCCGTACCAGAGTGGATCGACCTTCACGAACGGATGGCCGCGTACCTAAAGCCGGCGCCGGTGACGGGCATCGCGATCAACGGGTGGGATCTCAGCGAGAGCGAAGCCCGCGCGTGGGCCGAGCGGATCGAGGCCGAGGCCGGCCGGCCAGCGGTCGACCCGGTCAAGTTCGGTGCCGAGCGACTGATCGAAGCGATCGTCGCCAGCCAGCCGGCCACGGCTGCAGGGAGCCGGTAGCCGATGGCGATACGAGCCGAGACGGAGCTGCTCGAGCTGACCACGACCCATCCTTTTCGGATCTCACGATCGGTTCACGCCCACTACCAACGCTGGCTCGTGCGGCTCGAGCACGACGGTGACGTCGGGTGGGGCGAGGCGGCGTCGACCGAGCGGTACGGTGAGACCGCGGAGACGGTAGCCCACGCGCTCGACCAGATCGTGCCCTTGCTGGGCGACGATCCATATGCGATCGACACCATCGAAGCCCGCATCGCCGACCATCTCGAAGCCAACCCCAGCGCCAAGACGGCGGTGTCGATGGCGCTCCACGATCTCGTCGCGCGGCGCCACGGGCTGCCGCTCTACCGTTGGTTCGGTCTCGACTTGGACTCCATCCCGCCGACGTCGTTTACGATCGGCATCGACGAGCCCGAGGTGATGCGCCAAAAGGTCGCCGAGGCCGAGCCGTACTCGACCCTCAAGATCAAGATGGGGTTCGAGGGCGATATCGAGGTGCTAGAGATGCTGCGCCGGGCGACCGACAAGCCGATCCGAATAGACGCCAACGAGGGGTGGAGCCGGCAGGAAGCTCTCGACCGATTGGGGGCGCTGGAGGAGCTGGGCGTCGAGCTGCTCGAGCAGCCGCTCGACTCGGCTGACCTTGAAGGTCTAGCCGCGGTCTCCAACGCCACCGAGCTACCGGTGGCGGCCGACGAGTCGTGTATGACGAGCGCTGATCTCAAATCGTTGATCGGCGTGGTCGATGTGATCAACGTCAAGGTCGCCAAGTGCGGCTCACTGGCCGAGGCGCGGCGTACGATGGAAGCCGCGAGTGCGCTGGGGTTCGAAGTCTTCCTGGGGTGCATGGTCGAGTCGTCGCTGGGGATCTCCGGTGCCGCCCACCTCGCCCCACTGGCCGACTACGTCGATCTGGATGGCCACTTGCTCCTCGCGGATGACCCGTTCGAGGGGCTCCGGTTCGAGGACGGCCGTGTTTTGCCAGCCGCCGAAGCGCTCGGCCTGGGAGTCGAACCGGTTGCGGCACGCGGTTTGCGCCTCAAGATGTCCGGGCAAACGGACGCAAACGGGTCTTTCGGTACCGAAGCGTCTGAAAAATAAGGACTTAGAAGGAAAATGCGCGCTCTTTTCGGGACTCCGGAAAGGCCCGCAACCTCTCAGATTTCTGAATTTCGAGTCAGAATTCTGAGACAAAGCCGGAGTGTCTCCGGCAGAACGCGTTTGGGAACAAGCCGCCGGGAGGCGGCAAACGATGAACCGATACCCAATCAGAAACCACGCAAACGGCGAGGAGGTGGCCCTCAGCTACAACACGCTATTCGCGAGTTTCAAACGGATTTTTCCAGTAGTGACAATCCTTCACGGAGGAGAACAACCAGCATGAGTTTCCTGGACAAGTTTTGGCGGCTGTCGGCCGTCGCGTTGG
>JBDHED010000252.1:0-3779 GCA_039591175.1 Gemmatimonadota bacterium
CTCGACCCCCAGATGCTGGCCGCCCACGCCGGGCTCTTCTTCTCGACGATGTTCCAGGAGCCCTATGACTTCGACGCCGCCGGGAAGCACGCGTTGCACGTGGCTGAGTTGGAGCCAGAGAACCCGATGGGGTACTCGTTCCAGGGCGACGTCCGGCGCGGTCTCAAAGATTACGAAGGCGCGCGTGACTTCTACACCACCGCGCTCGAGAAGGACCCGGCGCTCGGACTGGCCGCCCTCAAGCGTGGCATCGTCAACACGTTCCTCGGCAACTACGACGAGGCGCGGGCTGACTACAAGCTTTCGGCCGACGTCGACAAGGGAACAAACAAGATCACCAACGCCAACTTCAGCGCCTTCGTTCACGTCTACGAAGGCAATCCAAAAGCGGCGATCACCGAGCTCGAAAAGATCGACGCCGAGTACGCGGACCTCGACATCCCCGCCGATCAGATGCGCACCGTGCGGCAGTTCACGATCGCTAACGCGGCTACGATCGCGCTCTACAATGGGCTGATCCCCGAAGCCAAAGTGGCGGTCAAGAACCTCACGGCACTGATCCGGGAGAATGCCGAAGCGACCGGCGACGTCGAGTTCACCCGCCGGCAGGAGGCCGCGATCCGGATCTGGGAGAGTCGCCTCGCCGCCCGTAGCGGTGATTTCGATACCGCAGCCACCAAGGCCGAGGAGAACAAGGCGCTGCTCGAGGGTGACGCCAACCCACGTAAGCTCGAGCCGTATCACAACGTTCACGGCTTGGTCGCGTTGGGTCAGGGTGACGCCGAAGGTGCGATCGCCCATTACGAGCAGGGCAACCTGCAGAACCCGTTCATCAAGTACCATCTCGCGCTCGCGCACGAAGCGGCAGGCAACGCCGACAAGGCGCGCGAGATTCTCCAGGAAGTCGCCGACTACCAGTTCGTGTCGGCCGGCACTGCGCTGGTGCGACCAGCGGCGCTCGAGAAGCTGCAGTAATCAGCTAGCCACCCCCACATCGTCCCGGGAGGGTCAAACGACCTTCCCGGGACTTTCACAGGCGCCATGTCTCGCCAAACCACCATCGCTGAAGCTCGCTGGGCCCAACGGGTCGACTGGGTGCGATGGTTGGGTCCGGGGTTTGTCATGGCGGCCACCGCCATCGGAGCGAGCCATCTCGTCCTCGCGCCGACCGCCGGGGCGCTGTACGGGTACGGCCTCCTCTGGCTGGTGACGTTCGCTCATCTGTTCAAGTATCCAGCGTTCGATTTCGGACCCCGTTACGCGGTGGCTACCAACTCCACGCTGCTCGATGGCTACGCGCGCGTTCCCGGACCTCGCAACTGGGCGCTGTGGACATTCCTGTTGGGAACCGTCGTGCAAGGCGTGACGGTGTTGGCCGGCGTGTTGAGCGTGGCGGCGGTGGTCGCGCGCGCGGTTGTGCCGGAGCTGTCGCTGGTCGCCTGGAGCGCGGCGATCGCCGGACTGGGCGCTGTCGTTCTCTGGTCGGGGCGCTTCTCGGGCCTCTCGGCGGCGAGCAAAGCGATGCTCACCGTGCTCGCGATCATGACGGCGATCGCGTTCTTCGCTCGACCCCCGTCACCCGCCATCGTGATCGAGCTCGTCCGTCCTCATCTTCCCATCGGCTCGTTGGTGCTCGCGGCGGCGATGCTGGGTTGGATGCCGACCGGCCTCGACGTCTCGGTTTGGCATTCGATGTGGGCGCTCGAGCGGCGCGATGCGTGGGCTGAGCGCGCCGGGCCGGGACCGGACCAGAAGCGCGGGGTGCTCACCATCGCGCTGACCGATATGCGGCTCGGCTACGGGCTCTCGTTTGTCCTAGCGATCATGTTTTTGGCCTTGGGGGTGGCCGTCCTCAAACCCACTGGGAGCGTGCCCCAGGGCGGCCAGGTGGCGGTCACGATCGCCCGCCTCTACACCGATGTCCTCGGCAGTTGGGCGCTCTACCCGTTTCTGATCGCGGCGTTCTTCGGTATGGCGTCGACCAGCTTTGGCGTGTTGGACGGCTTCCCGCGCGCGTTCACCGGGTGCGTGCGCCGAATCGCGCCAGAACCGCCCGGCGAGCGATCGCTCTTTTGGGGTTTTCTGGCGTTTATCGTGTCGCTCGCATTGCTCGAGATCGCGCTGTTGCCCGACCCCGTCGTCCTGGTGACGATCGCCGCCGTGGCGAGCTTTCTCCTTTCGCCACTAACGTACGCGCTCAATTACTACTGCGTGACACGCCACATCGAGCAGTCTGACCTGCAACCCGGGAGCTTTCTCCGGCGATGGGCGATGTTTGGCATCGCGTGTGCCACGGCAGCCGCGGGTCTTTTTCTGGGAGTCCGATTCTGAAATCGATCGTTCAAGCAATCGCGGTTTCAATCGTGCTGGCGATGAGTGTCGGCTGCTCGGGTTCAGCTGCCCCCCCGAGCTTTGCGACTGAGCAATCAACAGAGAACACTCCAGCGCGTGAAACGGCGCCGCAATCGACCCCAACCAGACTCATCCTGTTCATCGCCGACGGAGCCGGCATGGGCTACTGGAGTGCACTTTGGAGCGACCACCAGCCGGCGGTCGAGCAATTCCCGATCGTTGGCCTGATGCGTCCGGGCAACACGTCGAGCAATCGGCCCGAGAGCGCCTCATCCGCTACCGCATTGGCGATCGGGATGCGGACGTTCTACTCGGGTATCGGCGTGGGTCCCACACCGGCGGCGTTCGCGGCTCACACCAGCGACCGCTACGCGTACCCACAGATCGCGAATGAGATGGCGAACCACGGCATCGAAGTACTGCTCGGCGACGGTCAAGGTGTGCTTGAGGCCGAGCCTCGGTTTGGGGATCGTTACACGGTTATCCGCGATCCGTCTCGGCTGCGTGAGCTGCCGCTCGACACGCTCTCCAGCGTACTGGGCCTGTTCAACACCCTGAACGCCACCGCATCTAGCCGCGACCCATCACTGGCAACCATGACCGCGGCAGCGCTTCAGATCCTCGACCGCGATCCTGACGGGTTCTTTCTGCTGGTCGAGACGGAGCAAACCGACGAGCGCGGACACGACAACGCACCGCTAAGAGTCATCGCCGCCGAAATGGCCCACTTCGATCAAGCGATCCAACGCGCACTCAATTATCAGGCGGCGCATCCCGAGACGCTGATCGTCGTCGCCGCCGACCATGAAACGGGTGGATTCTCGGTTTTCCCTGACGAAAACGACGTATTGGTCGGCGATTACACAACCGAAGGCCACACCGCAGAGCCGGTGCCGATCTTCGCCATGGGACCCGGAGCTGAGGTGTTTGGCGGGGTCCAGACCGATGCCGAGATAGGGCGACACCTCATCGAGCACGTCCGGCCGCGGTAGTATAGATTTCGGGTCGAGTTTTTTTGCCCACCATGTTCGATTGACAACCCCAGCGGAGGCGATGATGCCGCAAGACTTTCTGACTCGGATCGACGCTCTGATCAAGGAGCACCATATCCTCAAGCACCCCTTCTACCGGGCGTGGCAGGATGGAACGCTCTCTCCGGAAGCGCTGCGGACGTATGCCGGCCAATACTACCAGCACGTCAAGGCGTTCCCGACCTACATCTCGGCGCTCCATTCGCGTTGCGAGGATCTCGAAACGCGACAGGCACTGCTCAAGAACCTGCGCGATGAGGAAGAGGGCCCCGAGCACCATCCGGGTCTGTGGCTGCGATTCGCCGAAGCCGTGGGTTGCGATGCCACCGAAGCCGAGAGCACCGACTCACTACCTGAAACGAGCTTCGCAGTGGAGGCGTTCCGCCGGGCGGTGAG
>JBDHED010000253.1:0-2672 GCA_039591175.1 Gemmatimonadota bacterium
TGTGACCTCGACCTCGTCGCCCCCGATCGCGCGCGTAAGCGTTGCGTAGATCGGCAGTGTCGTAACGACCCGTAGCGGTGCTCGCGATGGGGGATCCGTCGGTTCAACGGTCGCGAAGCTCGTTGGCGACAGGTCTGGAGCCGCAGTGAATAGCGCCAGCGTCATCGTGAGGACTCGGAAGATTATCTATCTCCGCTTGTGGTTCCCTAGTACGTCTCGTGCTTGTGCGGACCCAGCGATACAGTCGCCTGGACGACGAACAGACCATCCGTGCCGTGCGGTCTGTCGATAACGTCGTACTCAGCCCGGAGTCGAACCCACTCGCTTTGCCACCACGTTAACGTCGGCGCGATCAGCCACACGCTCTCGCCGGGATCCGCCGGATCCTCCACCCAGCCGTAACGCCCCCCGATCAACCAGCTCCGCGAAAGTCGACCCTCGCCGTTGATCCAAGCCCCCGTAGCACCCCGAACATCGAGGTCAGCGGGCACGTCGCCCGGGTCGCGGACCATCACGCCGCCCCGTACGACGATTCCACGGTACCGTGATCGATCCGGAGGCGCCCACGTGAGCGCGCCTTCGACCCCGAACAGCCGCTGATCGTAGCTCGACTCTTCGGTGTCGTGATCGCCGAGCAACGCGCTAACTCCGAGGTCGAGGTCAACCGCCTCGGTGAGCTGCCAGAAACCGTTTACGTGACCCAGCAGCGACGGTCCGGTCGATTCGCCGAACAACACCTCGTTGGAGCTCCGGTTCACCTCGACCGTGACCTCGTAGGTCCCAGCCCCTGAAACCGGCGCCAGCCAGTGCAACGAAACTCCCGCCTGCGCCAGCGCCTCCTCGCCGATCAGCGCGAGGTGTGGCAACGAACGACTCTGGAACGGCAGCGCGTGCTGATGCCAACGATTGAGGGTACCGAACTGCTGGAAGAACTGCCCCAGCTTGAGCCCAAGCCCACCCGGGAGACTCACCCATTCGACGTAACCTTCTTCGATCTCCACACCCCCCTCTTCTTCCTCCTCGTCTTCATCGATGAACGGTACGATTTCGGCCCCCGGGGTCTCGTGACTGACAAAGATCTTGGCCCTCGAGTAAGGGTCGAGAGCGGACTGGAACGCGAATTCGAACTCGCGCGGGACGAAGTTGTCGCTGTCCGGGTCTTCGGTCCCCACAGCCGCAAACAGGTCCGCGGTCACACTGATCTCGGGGTTGAGCGCTTGGAGCGATCGCTGCCGACCGACAAACTCCTGGTCCTCCGGAGCGGCGGGGGCACCCAACGTATCGGCCTCGGCCGCGGCGGCCTCGGCGGCAGCCCGCAGCTTGGCTACCGCGTCCGTCGAGTCAGCCGCGGTATCATCGAATGCAGCCTCGGCTTGCAGCTTCTCGATCTGCTCTTTCAGGAGCTCGACCTCGGCTCGAAGAGAGTCGACCTGGGCTCGGGTCGCCTCTTGAGCTGACACGGGTGCGGGCAGGAATGCGAAACTGATCGACCCCAGCAACGCGGAAAGAATCACTAGGCGCAGAGCACCATCCATAGGCGGTCAGTATACCGCGAGCTCAAGGGAATGATCCATCATGCCGACCGTAACGACAGCCGTCTATCTTCGGTCGTTCATGACGGTCGCAACTCGACAGCTCGAGCTCAACGGGTTCGCGGTTCAGATCCGCGAGGCCGGGATCGGCGCCGGCCTTCCGCTCCTCTGCCTTCATGGCGGTCCCGGTATGGACGCGGCGTACTTCTTCCCACCGGACCGGTTTGGCCCAGGTCTGTCAGAGTTGGCCCGACACCACCACGTCATCGCCTACGATCAACGCGGGTGTGGCGACTCGGGGGTGCCCGATGTCGAGCAGCCGCTCGCGCTCTCACGCCACGTCGACGACATCGACGCGGTCCGGCAAGCGCTCGGGCTCGATACCGTGGCCTTGCTGGGTCACTCGTTTGGCACCGTGTTGGCCCTGCTCTACGCTCTCCGGCACTCCGACAGCGTGTCACACCTCATCCTGATCGGCGGTGCACCCGATCGGGGTTTCATGAACGGTTACCGCGAAGCGATCCAAGAGCTGCCATCAGACAATCAGGCGAGACTGACCGAGCTCAACGGCGAGGAGTTGACCGACGACGTGTTTCGAAAACGCTTTCTGAACACGTTGCCGCTCTACTTCCACAGATCACTGGGGCCCGAGGAAGCCGAAGCGTTTGTTGCGGCGACGTCGTTTAGCGCTCGCGTCAACCGCTCGATCGCGACCGATTTGCAGACCTACGACCTGGCGCCTGCGCTTCCCCACGTGAGAGCGCCAGCGCTTGTCGTGTACGGGGAGAGCGATCAGGTCGTCCAGCCGCGTTACCAGCTACAGTTCCGCGGCTCGCTGTTGACCTCCCGGTTTGTGGCGTTCTTCGAGAGCGGTCATTTCCCGTTCCTCGAGGAGCCGGACGCGTTCGCTCGCGTGACGCATTACTTTCTGGAGCACGGCGATCGATCCGGCGTTCAACCGGCCGTCAACATCGACTTTCCACTCGCACCGGAAGACTCATGATCTACCTCGTAACCATCGTCGTTTATCTGCTGGGGTTGCTCGGCGTCGGGGTGTGGAAGTCCCGCGGCGTAGAGACCCAGGACGACATCATGGTCGCGGGGCGTCGGCTGGGGACCGGTGTCCTGGCGCTCACCATG
>JBDHED010000254.1:0-2654 GCA_039591175.1 Gemmatimonadota bacterium
GTGCCCTCACGGATCGGTCGGTCGACTTGACCGTTCACAGCGCGAAAGACCTGCCGATTGGCGATCGACCCGCGGTAACGGTGATCGCCTACCCGCGACGTGCGGACGCCCGCGACGCGATCGTAACCCGCGACGGGGAACCGCTGGCCAGCCTGCCGCCGGGCGCGCGGGTTGCAACATCGAGTCCTCGCCGACGCGCATTCCTGCTGTCCGAGCGTGACGACCTCAACGTGGTGCCGATTCGCGGCAACGTCGATACGCGACTCGCCAAGCTGGATCGGGGCGACGTCGATGCTCTGTGCGTCGCTGCGGCTGGGCTCGATCGGCTCGGTTTGGCGAGCCGCGCTGCTGAGCGGCTTGCACCGACGCGCATGCTCCCAGCTGTCGGTCAGGGAGCGCTCGCGGTTCAGGTCCGGGCCGACGATGAGGATCTCAAAGGCGATCTGCGATCGCTCGATGATCCGATCACGCGCCAGGCGGTGGTCGCCGAACGCAGTTTTCTGGAAGCGATGGGAGGCGGCTGCCGGACGCCGCTGGCGGCATACGCGGTGTGCGACGATGGCGAGTTGACGATCGATGGGGCAGCGCTCGACCCCGACGGCGGCCAGGGGTTTTTTGACTGCTCGACAGGTCCGATCGATGAAGCCGCTCGGATCGGGGGTCAGCTCGCCGAGCGCCTTCTAGCGAATGGCGCCGATGTGATCGTGGGAGTGAGGCCGAAGTGAAGGGCGACGGCTTGCACGACTGGCGCGTCCTCGTGACGGCCTCGGAGGGTGGTCGGTTCTGCGACCACCTTGAGCGCAGTGGTGCGCTCCCGGTTCACGTTCCGACGATAGCGATTCGGCCACTCGGGGGTGAGGTGATCGACGACGCGCTCCGCCGACTTGAAACCTACGACTGGATCGTGCTGACCAGCAGCAACGGTGTCGACTCGTTGGCGACCCGGCTGACGGCGCTTGGAGTGACGGTGCCCTCCGGCCCGGTTTGGGCGGCGGTCGGGCCTCGGACTCGTGACGCGCTCGAGTCGTCGTTAGGCGTCGAGGTTCGCGCCATCCCATCCGAACAGCGGGCGGCGGCGATTCCCGACGCGATGGGCAACGTCGAGGGTCGACGAGTGCTCCTCGTTCGGGCTAAGCGGGCAACCGCGGAGTTGCCGATGGTTCTGCGCCAGCGGGGCGCGCTGGTGGACGACGTGGCGGCTTACGAGACGATCGAGGGCCCGGAGGATGCGCGCGGTGCGCTCGAGTCGGCACTAACCGAACCACCGCGTGCGGTCGTGTTTACGAGCGGCTCGACCGTACGGGGTTTTGCACGCCTCGTACCCGATCCGCGGAGAGCACTGTGCGGAGCGGTGATCGCCTGCATCGGGCCACTGACCTCGGAGGTCGTTCGGCAATCCGGGCTCGGTGTCCCGGTCGAGGCGGCCGAGCCCACCCCCAAAGGGATCGTCGAGGTGCTCGTGGCTGCCTCTCGACCGGATCGTGCCTGTGTCTAGCGCGCGGTTCGAGCGTTTTCGAAGGCTGCGGCGAACGCCGGCGTTGCGGGCGCTGATCGCCGAGACCCGACTCTCCCCGCGCCAGCTCGTGTATCCGATTTTTGTTCGTGATGGGCACGCGGTACGCGAGCCGATCGCGTCGATGCCGGGTCAGGAGCGGGTTTCGGCCGACGAGCTGGTGCGGGATGTCGAGCGTGCTTCCGATCTTGGGATCGGCGGAGTCTTGTTGTTTGGCTTGCCGACCGGGAAAAAAGATGGTGTCGGCAGTGGTGCCTGGGACGAAAACGGGGTCGTTCAGCGCGCGATCAGGGCGGTGCGTCAAACCGATCCCGGCTTGGTCGTGGCAGCCGACGTCTGTCTTTGCGGCTACACCGATCACGGTCACTGCGGGGTGTTGCGAGGTGGTGACGTAGACAACGACGAGACGTTGCCACTGCTGGCGCGAGCTGCCGTGTCCCTGGCGGCAGCCGGGGCGGATATCGTCGCGCCGAGCGCGATGATGGACGGCCAGGTCGCGGCGATCCGTTCGCAGCTCGACGAAAGTGGCCACCCGGACGTGGCGATCATGGCTTATTCCGCCAAGTACGCATCGGCGTTCTACGGTCCGTTTCGCGACGCCGCCGATTCAGCGCCGCAGAGCGGAGATCGGCGGGGGTACCAGATGGATCCGTCCCACGTTCGGCAAGGGTTGGCGGAGATCGCTGCCGATCTCGCCGAGGGGGCTGATGTGGTGATGGTCAAACCGGCGCTGGCCTATCTCGACGTGATTCGCGCCGCGCGCGAGCGGTTCGAAGCGCCTCTCGCTGCGTACAGCGTGAGCGGTGAGTACGCGATGCTGGCGGCAGCCGCCGAACGCGGTTGGCTGGATCACGAAGCTGCGGTGCTCGAGTCACTGAACGCGATCGTTCGTGCGGGTGCGGACATCGTGATTACCTACTCCGCACTGGACGCCGCCCGTTGGCTGAGTTGAGCGCTCGCAATTTCGTCCACGTGCTGGCGTTGCGGGTCGACCCCGCCTGGCGAAGAGAGTCGCGTGAAGCGCGTCGCGCCGACTGCGAAGAACTGCTCGAGGCTGCTAGTCGGGCGGCCGAGCGAGTGACTACGTACACGTACTCGATGATCGGGACCCGGACCGACGTGGACGTGCTGTTCTGGCGGC
>JBDHED010000255.1:0-2632 GCA_039591175.1 Gemmatimonadota bacterium
GTGGCACCGACCCGTCCCCACCGGCACCTCCAGCGCGACTGAGGTTTGCGGCAAAATCTTCCTCATTGGCGCCGAGTCCAGTCTCAGCCGCGAAGCCCCAACCCTCGGTACCGTGCTTGGAGTTAAACGCGACATCGACCCCGTTCGAGAGGTCCCGCACCGAGCTAAAGCTCAGCACGCCACCCGTGTTGCTCCACACCAGCTCGATATCGCCGTACCGGTACTGGCCGTAAGCGCCGACCTCGAAGTCGGCCACCGCCACCGAACTGGGCGGTCCCGATCGATCGCCGGATAACAGGTTACAGGTATTCTGCCGCGCGCACTGGTTGGCGCGGTTCCCGACCGACGACGCGAATGCCGTCGTAAACCCGATCTCGTCCGGCGCATCCGCGAACACGATCGCGAACGTCGGCGAGTTGAAGTTCGTCAACCCGTTGAACGAGAGGAAGTCGGTGAACAACGACCCCGCCGCCGCCGAACCGTCGAGCGTTTGCAGCGTGGTGCCGTTGGCGTCCGTCATCCGGAACTCCACTTCGCGGCCACGCACATCGACAGCAATTAGCGTTTCGAACGCCGGAGTGATCCCACCACCCCAGTAGGTGTCATTATAATTAGTGCACCCTCCGGGGCCGCCGTCATCTAGACAGTGTGCACGGGCTCCCGCACCGTCGATCCGCAGTTGTAGCTGCCCGAAATCGGACGGGATCAAGAGCGCGTTCGCCACCGTAACGCTCATGTCGATGGTGTTGGCACCCGGGATCGGAGCCGACGGGATGTTGTTCGCATCCAGCGTCATGTTGCCCTCGTTGCCGACCAGCGGGGATCCCAGGGCATCGAGGATCGATACCGTACCCGGAATCGCGTCGACGAACGAGCTCGCGTTCGAGCGCGGTGTCGCGCTCCCAAGCGGCGACAGACCCGACTCGAGTACGAGCGGCGCGGCCGGTGTCGGACCGGCGTTCAGTACGTCGAGCGCCTCCTGCGTCGGCAACGTCACCGGGGACTGCCCCGGGTTCACCGCGAACGACGTCACCGCGTACGAGATCGGGATCCCGTTGAGCAACCCCGGTCCGGTGGACGGATCGGGGAAGTTCCCACCGCGATCGACGATCGCGAAGTTGAGACCCGTATCGCCGCCGATGTCAAACGTCTCCGTCTGCGTGCAGATCGTGGTCACGAAGGCAGCAGCCGCGTCGAAGACCGCCTGCGCCCCGGTGCAGAACGTCCCCGCCGTGGTCCCGTCGCTCAGGTCGAACTGGGCGATCAGCTCGGCGTCATCAGCGATACCGGTGAACGCCCGGTAGACGTTGAATCCCTGGAAGTCCTGGATCACGAAGTCGAGGTTGAACGCCGCGTTCGTCGCCTCGGCACCGCTCAAACCGGCGGTCGCGGCATCTACGAACCCGGTGGTTCCGCCGACATCACGCGACGGATCGAAGATCACGTCATCGGCGCCCAGGATGATCCCCAGCCCGGCTGCATCCGGGTCGGGTGAACCGTCGCCCAGCCGGGCGAACGGATCGCGGGCCACCTTCGCGAACGGGTTCACGTTCTCGACCGGGCCGGGCTCCCAGACCACCGCGACTTGCCCGTCGCCGGGTATCAGCGTCACGTCCGGCTTCGGCGGTGCCGTCGGCACCACGAACCCGGCGTCAAACGTCGCCTGAGCTGTCTGCTGAACGAGCCGGAAGTTGTCGAAGATCGGGTCGTCGTTGGCGTCCGGCACCAGCTCGCCGGTGGCCAGGTTCTTGTACGCCTCGGCCAACAGCTGCGCCGGCGGCGAGCCCGAGATGTCGGCGTAGAAGATCGCGGCGTAGATCTCCACGAACTCCCCCGCTGGCAGCGGGAACAGAGCCGAAGACGCCATACCACGGATGTCACGCGGATCGACCTCCAGCACGACCTCCGCCGGGTCACCGATCATGAGCGCGTACCACGTCTCCTTATCCGACGGGTCGGGGCGCGGGTTCCCGTTCGTGAACACGGTGAACTCCGCCAGGCCGACCTCTTCACCCGTCGCCGGGTCGACCGGAGTCTTCAGGTACGTGACCCCGCCGATACCGGGCGGGTTCTGGAACTGCGGCTCGCTGAAGTCGGAGTCCCACCACGTCATCATCTGGACGCCGGGGAAGAACGCGATCTGGTCGTCACCGGCCTCACCGAGGTCGGGAGCGATCGCGTACGCCACCGATACATCCGTCAGGTCGTAGGGACCGGCCGGCTGCAGTGGCGAGTTCCCCGCGTTCAGGAACTCCGTGCGGTTAAAGATCCGGAAGATGAAGAACGTGAAGTCCTGCACCGCCGGAACGCTGAACTGGAACGCGACCTCGACGATCTCGACGCCGACGCGCAAACCACCACACGTCCCGCACGTGCCGATCGTGATATCGTTCGACGCCGTGCAAACCGTGATGTCAGCGAAGCCGGGGAACGGCTCGCCGGCAAACGACGCCAGCGAAGGGAACTGTTCTTGCCGGAAGTCGTCCACTGTGCAGACCTCCGGGAAGTTCCCCTCGTCGGCGGGGTCGGTGCTGACGAAGAAGTCGTCCAGCCCCTGTCCGCTAAAGACCGGGCCGCCCGTTCCTGTCTCTGTAAACGGACCGCCCTTGAAGAAAACGATCTGCCCGTCGGG
>JBDHED010000256.1:0-2632 GCA_039591175.1 Gemmatimonadota bacterium
GTCGGTCCCAGGAGCAGCCCGATCGCGATCTCGCCGACCAGTGGGGGGTGGCCAAAGCGCCGCAGCACTTCGCCGAACCCGCGCGCAAGGCCCAACAGCAGGAGAACCTGGACCAGAAAGATGCCTAGGTGTTCTTCGGTCATGGAGTGGACAAGCTAACAGGTACGCCAATAGAGTTTGTATCCAATGCTCGAAATCGTTTTCGGCACCATGGTTATTGCGATCGGGATCGTGTTGAAGTCCGTCGGAGGCGAGGCGGTCTCTTCGGTCGAACGCGTGGCGGCGCTGATCGGAGTCGGCCTCGTCGCTGGCGTCATCGGCAAGTCCCTAGGGATCTCGAGGTTTGTCGGCTACGCGACGATGTTCGCCCTGCTCGCTCTACTGTCCGCGGTCTTTGGCGGCGAGTTGGGAACGGCGATGATCGTGGGCGGCATCGTGGTGGCGGCATTCGGCGCTTGGCGCCGATCGCAGTGACGACGAACGAACCGGCCTACCCCTAACCGCGTTTAGACACGAACAGGTCTCGCGACGACGGGGAGTCGGCTCATGAAGTGGATCACGATCGTATTCGGCTGTTTATGCCTCGCCGCATGCTCGAGTAGCTCATCGCCGAGCGGCCCGGGAGTGCCGGGCGGGTCCGGCGGTTCTCAAACAGTAGCGACGATCACCGTCACGCCCGGCGCTCCATCGTTTGCATCGATTGGGGAGTCCGTGACGCTGACAGCGGTGGCGAGGAACGCATCGGGTGATGTGATCGCCACAGCTTCGTTTGCGTGGAGCTCGTCAGACGCCTCGGTCGTTCGCGTGGACGAAACGACGAACGGTGGCGCGCGAGCCACCGCGCTGACCAACGGCACTGTTACGGTCACCGTCACTTCTGGCACCGTCTCCACAACCGTTTCCGCGAACGTGATACAGATCGTCGCCGACATCGACTTCACGGGCAGCGTGACGTTTGTCGAGTTCGGCGGCGAGACGGCACATCTTGCCGCCACCCCGGTCGATGCTCGCGGAAACCCCGTACCCGGCGCGTCGGTGGCGTGGTCATCGTCCAATCCGGCTGTAGCCACGGTAGACACAACTGGCGTGGCCACAGCGCGTGATTTCGGCACAGCAGTGATCACGGCGACATCCGGCGCGGTCATCGATCAGGTTCTCTTCGAAGTCCTTGGCGACCGCTTCTTTCTCAACGGGAGTGTTCGGTTGCGGTACGATCTCGATCTGCCCGATGACAGCGGCGGACCTTTCCCGGCTGTCATCTGGGTCCACGGGTCAGGTATGCTGAATCGAAACTCTCAAGCCGTGGGCTCGAACCCACTCGTTCCAGAGGGGTTGGCGGTCCTGCGATACGACAAGCGCGGGGTCGGGGAATCGAGCGGGACGTTCACCAACTCCGCTTTTGGAACGCTCGCCAGCGACGCTGCTGCCGGGGTCGCGCGCCTCAAGAAGTTCTCGCAGATCGATCCCGATCGTATCGGCATCATGGGCAACAGCCAGGGCGGGTGGGTCGGACCGCTGGCCGCTGCACAGTCCAATGACGTGTCGTTCATGATGATGTGGTCGGGGCCGACGGTCAGCGTTGGGCTCGAGATCTTCTACAGCAACCTGGCCGAGGGTACGAACACGCCGTTGGACGATGTCTACGCTCAGCTGTCCCAATTCAACGGTCCCACCGGTTTTGATCCGATGCCGACACTTCAGAGCCTCGACATCCCGAGCCTGTGGCTCTATGGCGGGATGGACCGCAGTATCCCGACCCGATTGGACAGCCTCAACATGCGCCACCTCCAGTCACTCGGTCTGCCCTACGAGTTCGTCTGGTTCCCAACCGGGCGGCACGATCTCCGGGATAACGACAGTGGGATGGGGCCGTTCCTCGACGTCTGGTCCGAGTACCTGGCGTGGATGCGGAGGATCGGCATTTTGTGATCCCGGCGACCACGGTGACTTACGGTAGTATCCCGACCAGAGCCGGGTGGCCGCCGCAAACCTCGTAGCGATCGTTGTCTATTTCGATCGTCACCCTGTCGGATAACTCGAATCCGATCGAGTCGTCGCCGCATGCCCCCTGTTGGACACCGACCACGATTTGAGACGAATCCGATTGTGAGCGATAGAACGCCGTTTCGATCGCGGTGTCGATCTCAAACTCCGGTAAGGGGAAATCGTAACGCGTTTCTCCGTGGTCGACCTCGAACAGAATTCCGGCCGCGTCGTCAACCTCGAGCAGCCAACCCGCTACCGGGCCGACCGCACGGAAGTCGACGCCGTTAGCTGCGGCGTCGATCCAGGCGCTCCTTTCGGTTTTCGGCTAGACATCCGGTGCGCGACTCGGTCGCCGTTTCGAGCTTGGCTTCGTTCCGGAGTGTCCAAAAGCTGGTTGTGTCATCGACGTAACGCTCTCCGGACGGCGACGTAGTGCGCTCTAGGCCGATGGTTCCTTCGGGGAGAAAGCCCCATGCGACATCGTCCTGAATCTGCGCGATGAACTCGAAGCCGTCCGAACACCGATACACGGTTGTCGGCATGTAATAGCCCGGGGAACCGACCTCCGGGACAGGTTGTTCGGCCGGGTGATGTGTCCGCGGTGCACAGCCAAGCATGGCTGCTGCGAGGATGATTGCGATCGAGC
>JBDHED010000257.1:0-2616 GCA_039591175.1 Gemmatimonadota bacterium
GAACATCTATGGTAATCGGAGTGCAGGTCGAGGCCGAAGATCTACTGACGGGAGAGGTGCGGCATACTACGTCGTGCCTGCTGACGTTTGTTGCGATCGACGGAGATTTCCGGCCGGCTGTTGTGCCTGGGCTGGAACGCGAAACTCCGGAAGAAGAGTCGCTGTGGGAGGCCGCGCAACTACGCCGGGAGCAAAGCCGGAATTGAGGCTGGATGCGTGGCGGGATCGCAGATCACGGGGTACTTATAAGGGTCTATGAGTGAGACGTATCGCAATCTCATCGCCGGGAAATGGGTCGAAGCCGCCACTCGCACGAGCTTCCCAAACACCAATCCGGCAGACACCAGCGACGTGATCGGGACGTTTGCCGCGAGCGGACCAGCGGATATCGACGAGGCGGTGGTCGCGGCCAAGGCCGCGTTCGAGGAATGGTCGCGCGTTCCGGCTCCGGTGCGAGGCGATGTACTCAGGCGGGCCGGGGACGTGATGACCGAGCGCAAGGAAGAGCTCGCGGACGGGATGACACGCGAGATGGGCAAGCCGCTGGTTGAGACGCGAGGTGATGTCCAGGAGGCGATCGATACGGCGTACTATGCTGCCAGCGAAGGGCGGCGGCTGTTCGGCTACACCGCCCCGTCGGAGGTGCCGCAGAAGATGGGCCTTTCGATTCGCCGTCCGGCCGGCGTCTTTGGGATCATCACGCCATGGAACTTCCCGATCGCCGTGCCGAGCTGGAAGATATTTCCGGCCTTGGTATGCGGGGACTCGGTCGTGTGGAAGCCCGCCGAGGACACTCCATGGTCAGCCGTTGAGTTCGTTGAGATCCTGCTCGAGGCCGGGTTGCCCGAGAACGTCATTCAACTGGTCACTGGCTTCGGGCCCGAAGCCGGCGCCCCGTTGACGACCCATCGCTGGGTGACCGGCATCTCGTTTACCGGGTCGACGGCGGTGGGGTGCAAAATCGCAGCCGCCTGCGGTGAGCAAGCCAAGCTGGTTTCACTCGAGATGGGTGGTAAGAACGCCCAGCTCGTCCTCGATGACGCGGATGTCGAGCTGGCCCTGGATGGGGTTCTCTGGGGTGCGTTCGGAACGACCGGGCAACGCTGCACCGCGACCAGCCGTTTGTTGCTCCAGGCCGGTGTTCACGATGAGTTTGTCGACGAGTTGGTTCGGCGGGCCGAGGCGCTGGTGCTTGGGGATGGTCGCGAGCAGGGCACAGACGTTGGGCCGTTGATCAACGAAGAGGCCCGGGACAAGGTCGCCAAGTACGTTCGCATTGGCGCGGAAGAGGGTGCGAGCTTGAGGACCGGTGGTGAGATCCCGGCGGACAAGAGGCTCGCCAGCGGCTGGTTCTACCGGCCGACGATCTTCACCGGCGTGGAACCCGCTATGCGAATCGCGCAGGAGGAAATCTTTGGGCCTGTGCTGTCGGTTATCAAGGTCGAGAACCTGGATCACGGGGTCGAGGTGATGAACGACGTCCGCTACGGGTTGTCGTCATCGATCTACACCCGCGACGTCAACGCGGCGTTCCAGGCCATCGATCGTGTCGACGCTGGGATCACATACGTCAATGGCCCTACGATCGGGGCCGAGGCTCATTATCCGTTTGGTGGGGTAAAGGACACCGGCAATGGCCACCGGGACGGCGGCTGGCCGGTGTACGATTTTTTTAGCGATTTGAAGACCGTTTACGTCGATTATAGCGGGCAATTGCAGCGCGCCCAGATCGACACCTGAAGTGTTATCGTGATCTCTTCAATCATGAGCAGAGGATTGCGACTTTGAGCCGGACAAAACGAACAGAGAAGAAAGGCAAGACGCGCTACACACGAGCCCCCGTCGAGTCGTCGCTGAGAAGGGGTGCGTGGGAGTGGGCGAAGTCGATCGCGGTGGCATTCGTCCTCTTTATCGTCATCCGCACGTTCCTGATCCAGGCGTTCAAGATCCCGACCGGCTCGATGGAGGATACGCTGCTGATCGGAGATTTTCTGCTGGTCAACAAGGTTGTGTATGGCGCGCAGATTCCAGGCACGGCCTATCGGTTGCCCGGGTTTAGCGAGATCGATCGCGGGGACATAGTGGTTTTCGTCTACCCCGACCCGTACAACGAGTACGAACCGGACCCCGACTACGTGAAGCGAGTGCTGGGAATGCCCGGGGACACGCTGTCAATGCGCAACAAGGTGTTGACCGTCAATGGTCAATCGCTGCGCGAGCCCTACGCGCGACACGTCGATGGCCTGGATGACCAGTATCGCCCGCAGTTCGCTTGGCAGCGCGGGTTTCTTACGCCCGAGATCGACTTTGATGGGTATCGACCCTCGCGGGACAATTGGGGACCGATCGTGGTCCCGCCCGCTAGTTACTTCGTCATGGGCGACAACCGTGATAACTCGGCGGACAGCCGATATTGGGGTTTTGTCCCGCAGGACGCGATCAAGGGTCAGCCGTTAATCGTCTACTTCTCCAAGGAATCGGCCGGTCCAATCCCCTGGATCGACGAAATCCGATTTGGCCGCATTGGCGATCTGATCCGGTAGTTTCTGGACATCTTCGGGTTTCTTATGGTATAATCGCTCCACATCTACTCACAGGCGCACCACGCGCCCCTTC
>JBDHED010000258.1:0-3023 GCA_039591175.1 Gemmatimonadota bacterium
TCAAGGGTGTGTTCGCGCGCCTCGGCGACGAGTGGGACGGCTGGTCGCTCGCCATCGGCGAGCTCCTCGACGCCGGTGACACCGTCGTCGCGACCGGTCGTTACTCCGGCACCTACAAAGAGACCGGCGGTGCGATCAATGCGCAATTCGTCCACGTTTGGAAAGTGCGGGACGGTAAGGCGGTGAGCTTTCAACAGTACACCGACACGGCGCAGGTTCAGCGAGCCATGGGCGGTGAGTAGCCCGTGTTGAACTTCTTCAAGAAACGCGGCATCGGAGTCGGCCTGTTCCTCGTCGGCGTCATTCTTCTACTCGCCTACTGGCTGGCGCCGGTACCCGACTTCGACGAGCTGGAGCGGCGCGTCGGCGTCGTCGAGGACGTGCGGCGCGAAGAGATCACGTTTTGCCGACAGTCGGCCAGCGATTGCCAACACACGGTCGTTCAGGTTCGTCACGACAGTGGCGCGCGCAATTACAATTTCGCTCAGACCGACCCGGACGAGATCGCGATCGGCGAGGAGATCGTGGTATGGGGCACCGTTTCTGATCTTCGGCGGGCTGTGGCTCATCCGGCGCTTCGACTGGCAGGGAAACCGCTTGGAAGAATCCGCCTAATTCGCCTCTGGTCCTGGAGGATCCAGGTCGCGCAGGGCTCGCGTCTTCTCCTGATCGTACCAACGTCCGGCGACCATGACGTCCGGACCAGCGCGGGGCTCTCTTCTATCCGGTTCGCCCGGCTTCTCTATTCGATTCGACCGCGATCCGCTCGACCACCTCCCCGATCTCGGCAGCCAATCTGACATCGGGCAACTTCTGTGCAAAAGCGGCAGCAAGATCGCGATAATACTCGATCTGCTCCTCAGCATTCGGATTGTTGAACTTCGACCACAGCTCCGGGCCGCTCAGCTTAAGGTCGTGCAGGATCTCGCGGGCGTTATGGAGCTTGTCGGCACAGGAAACGAGGAGATACGCGGCATTCTTCTCTTCGTTCCGCAGCTTCTCGATTGTTCTCCGTTTTCTCTGGCGCCAGTAGTCCAGCGTCTGCTCGGCGTCGAAGTCGCTATCATCGACATCCTCGAATCGATCCGAGCATAGGTCGACGATCTCCGCGACACGTTCGCCGAAACTCTTGCGGATCTCCTCGCGGGAGATCTTGTCACCCTGATCTTCAATCGCGTCGTGCAGGAGGGCAGCAATGGCCTGCTCTTCATCACCGCCTGCATCCAGGACGAGTCCCGCTACCCCCATCAGATGCGAGAAGTATGGGGTCGCTTTCCCCTTGCGCGTCTGTCCGTCGTGTAACTCCATAGCGATGGCCAACGCCCGTGAAAAAAGCTCGGTCAATACGACGGGCACCTGGCCTCCCGGAAAATCTTCAGAATGAAGACCTACGCTCGGATCGCCAGCTTCCGCCTGCCCGGCCCGCGACGCGATCTTTGCGGCTTCGAATCGATCGACGAACCGCCCCTCAGAGGTCAAAAAGCCTGCCTCGGGTAGTCCGGCTCGTTTGGCGAGTTCAGCGTGCTCCCACGGTTCACGCGCTTTGCGTGCTTTTGTGTCCGCAATCACGTGCTTGGGTCCAGTGAAAATCGCTCCACCTGGATTCCGAACGGCGGCCAACACAATGATCTCAATCGACTCGCTCGACGACAAATGCGTTCTCCCGCCTAAGAGGACTATCCATTTGACTTTGTAACTCTAACACCCATCACTGTCAGACCCCTCCGGTACACTCAATCTGGTCGGCCATGAGGGCAACCAGAGCGCATTTCGGGAGGGAACCCGGCGATGAGATCAAAGCGTGGGTCTGTTCTACCGATTCTTCTTTCTCTCGTCGTCGCGTGCGGTGGCGAGTCCGGCCCCATGGGACCCGGCGACTCGGTGCCGCAGGTCGCAGGACGATACGAGGGCGTCACGAACACAGTCGCGAATTCGTGTACCGGTGACGTCGGGATCGATGACAGTGGCGTTCTCGTGATAACCCAATCGGGGCGTAGTGTAACGGTTCTCCTGGCGGGAGGGACGGTCTCTGGAGACATCCAGTCGAGCGGCAACTGGAGAGGCACCGGACGGTTCACGGTGTCAGAGCAGGGTATCACGATCACACTCGACATCGAGATGGAGGGCGCGTTCTCCGGCGGGCGTTTCACGTCGTCACAAACCGCGATTGCCATGGCTCTGGGTGACTCGTGCACAATCATCCAGACGTTCGACATGGTGAGGACGGGTTAATGAGGGCTGCAGCCAGGCGACACATCGTCGGCGGAGTCATCGCTATCGCCGTACTCTCACCGGGACGGGCCCTCGCCCAAGAACAGGTCGTGGCGTGGAACCCGGTCCAAGCGTGGGCCGGCGCGACCGACGCTGCGACCGAGCCGTTCTTCGTGACCGCTGCGGCGTGGCGTATCCGATGGCGGCTCGAAGCCCTGCCCGGGTTCGTCCCGAATCTGGCGGTTTGGGTGCGCCAGGACGGCCAGCTGATACGGAGCGCCCTGATCAGCCACCAGGGATCTGGCGAAGGGACCGTCGACATCGATCTCGGACCGGGAGCGTACTCACTCGACATCGCGAGCACGAACGGCGACTGGACCTTGACCGTCGAGGAGTTCGCGCGGATCGCCGGTCCCGACGATCGACCGTCCCAGCTAGCAGAACGCGTTCCCGCACGGCGACAGCTCCAAACGGAGGGCGACCTCGCGACTCAGGCGTGCGTCGGCGATCCAGCCTTGCCCGGCCAGGGCACGGTCGCCGGCGCCGTCGGGTTCGGCGACGACGCGATCTCGTACGGCGGGGGGATCCGGTCCAACCCGAGCGCTCCGGTCGGTTTCGGCTTCAGCGCGGCTTTCATCGACTTCGAAAACACCGACACAAACGCGTTCAGCGTGGGCGGATCGGTGAGCCTCGAAGCGATGACGGCTCCGGTCTCGGTGTGCCCCGTCACCGGGCTCAGCTACCTCAGGATCGAAGACGTCGACATCAACTTCTTCACGATCCCGATCGGCGTCGGTCTCGGCGGCGCGATC
>JBDHED010000259.1:0-2591 GCA_039591175.1 Gemmatimonadota bacterium
GTAGGGGCAGCGTGTCGGGACCCATCCGGTGGAACGCGAGACCGAACGGGAAGCGCCAGTACTTCTCCAGTTTGCCCGGGAATAGTGCAAACTGTCCCATGACACCCACTTCTCGCGAAACAGTTCCTCATCGACCACCCACAGCAATTCGATGAAGATGTTCTCGAATTCAAAGCCGATCCAGTCTACACCCTCGCCCGGCGCCACTGTGTCTGGCCACTGATTGATCCCGAGGTCCCTGTGTACAGCTGCCTCGGGGGCGTCGCCCGATACCCAGATATGGATGTGGTCCAGTTCCAGGTTGGCAGGGGTGTCCTGGCCACACAGGTTGGACGCCGTCGCCACAAGTGTCGATACGATTAGCGTGAGTTGTCGCATCGCCGCAGCCTTCCTCTCGTTGCTGGCCGTTGAAGAGCGACAGGTGAGCCCAGGGTGTACGCGTGAATCGCCTCTTCGGTCGAGTACGAGGACGCTCGGCCACATCGCCATCAACTGCTTCAGGTCATTCAGGGCACGTCGGAGCCGCTTGGGTCAGCCCCGGTTTGCTCCTGCTCGTCGAGCAGCCCTGAAAGCCAATGGAGTACATTGAGAAGGAGTTGCGGGTTCTGTTCAGCACCAGGAGAATGCTCGCCGTACTCGTGTTCATCGGTGGCCGGTGGGCGCTGGCACAACGATTGTCACAACGAAGCCGATCGACGTGAGGTGAGACCGCCATACGAGCGGTTTCCTTTCCGCTCAATGAGCACACGTGACCCTGGAGCATCCTCGCATTCTCCGGCAAATCGATCGAGCGTCTCTGTTGGCAGCACTATCTCTCGGGAAATCGGCCGTCGTGCGAGGAGCGAATCTCGATTTGCCGCATGATACACGAAGGAGGCAACTACTACCGCGGTCTGCTTGAACTCGTCCTCCACCAGCGTTTCATAGGTGTCCAGCTGCGTGTGGCCGTAGCTGTCGATGTGAGCGCCGCTACTAGTATACCGAGACTTGGGATCAATGCGGCGCGCGAGCCTCCCACCGGATTTCACGGCCCTGTAGCTCGATGGAGAGGTCTCGGTCTCCATCACCACCGACAATTGTAAGCCGATCCCCGTGCTGCTTCAGTCGATCGTGGCTGACATGTGTTCCGTCTATCATCGCCGACACCAAGCGACCGTCTTCGATCTCAAGAGTGAACTCGCCAGCCGGATCCTTTGCGTTCACGACGAAAGAAGCCGATGTCGCGCCGGGATCCGGCAGCAGAGCCGCCAGGAGCGTCCCCGCCGCCAGAGCGATGACAACTCTCCGCAGGTCGGCGTCTCGGAAACGCGACTGCCGCACGCACACGCTGAGGATGTCCCAGCCCTGACGCAGCTTCGCCCGCGTCGCCCCAATGCGCGCCGCGCGTCGCTGCCCGAGTTCGGTGAGGTCACCAACCAGTTCTTCCCATCGCTCTGGGTCGCACGCCAGTTGGATGAGTCGATCGGACAGTCGCATCATGTCGCCTCCAACGACTCGATTGCGGTATAGAACCCGAGGCGAATGCTCTGCATCTGTTTGAGCGCTCTCAGCCCACTAGCCGCCACTCGATACATCCGTTTGCGGCGTCCACCACGCTCGCGCGTAGCGCCAGCCAAGCGTGAGCGAACGTATCCCTTTCGCTCCAGGCGGTCGAGCGCCGCGTACACCGCACCAACCGAGATGATCTGGCCTGATTCCGATTCGAGTTGCTCCTGGATCGTCACGCCGTAGCCGTCACCGTTCAGCGATGCGGTGGCGAGCAGTACGAGCTCTTCGAACCCGCCCAGGCGCTCGACAGACATGGCGCCTCCCTCGCTATAGTTATATATTCGCGAATGAATAGGTAATAACGCCGCTCGAGTCAAGGATCCCCAACGGAAACCGCTTGACTGGGCGAGCTGTCCCGCCAGCACCATAGGAGGCCAATCGTGCGCTCGATTACCGCGACGCTTACAACGCTCTCGCTCGCCATCTTCGCTGCTACGGGGTGTCTTGAACAGAACCCTACAGCGTTAACCATCTGGACTCACTACGATGAGCTGTCTTCTGATGAGCTGTGGCCGGGTTTCGACCCCGGCGGCATACCTGTCGCCATCTTCGATGGGGAACGAACCTGGCTTCTTCGGCACCCCAGCCCACCGCCACCCTTTCAGCGGTACGAGAATTCGGATTACGCCTGGGTTATGGATGGCGCGCATGAGCACGTGCGAGCTAACAGTAGCGCAACGATCGGAGACTGGCAAACGGCGACATTGATAGCCCGGGAAGGCGATCCAAGCGAATTGGCCGCCGTGCTAGTTCACGAGAGCTTTCACGTCTTCCAGGAGCAGCACCATCCCGATTGGACGGCCAACGAGGTCCAGCTGTTCGTCTACCCTTTCGAGCGGGTCGATTTCCTCTCCCTCCGCAGGCTCGAAACCGAGGCGTTGAGACGCTCCCTCGACGCCGATCGCAGCGCTGACCAGCTCTGTTGGGTAGCCGCCGCGATATCGCTGCGGCGAGCGCGGTTCGCACTGATGCCATCGGGCTCGGTTGAGTACGAGCGCGGACTCGAGCTCAAGGAGGGACTGGCTTCCTACGTGCAGGCCAAG
>JBDHED010000260.1:0-2570 GCA_039591175.1 Gemmatimonadota bacterium
ACCACCATCGACCTACACCGAGTTCGTTACGCGGTACCCCGAGCTAGCTCAGGCGTGGGACCTGATCGGGAAGGGCGGCAAAAAGGGTCCGTTGGAAGCTGATACAGCTCGTTTGGTCAAGCTCGGGATCGCGATCGGCGCGATGCGCGAGGGCGCGGTCCACTCGAGCGTTCGAAAAGCGATCGCGATGGGAATCGATGTCGAGGCGCTGGAGCAAGTCGTCGCGCTGGCCGCCGGAACGCTAGGGCTGCCGAGCACCGTGGCGGCGTGGACGTGGGTCAAGGACGAATTACCCGATGGCTAGCCGGGCAGCCCTGTCGGTTCTGGCGATCCTACTCGGATTGTCGTGTGGCGACTCGAGCACCCCCATGGCGCCACCGGCTGGTATCGAAGACCACACCGTTCGGCGTGGCGGTGCGTTTCATCGCTCTGGACTCAACGACCCAGAGCAAAACTGCGTGCAGTGTCATGGCGCCGACTTGCGCGGCGGCGACAACGGTGAACCGTCTTGCTTCCTATGCCATGGACAGGTGTGGAACTAGGAGTCCGAGCGCTCCAGCCGGTCGAGTCGCTTCTCGATCTCCATCAACTTGTACAGGATCATGATGTGGGTCTTCTTGGCATCGATGCCGACCGGGCTCGCGTCGCTGGTGATTTCGGCCGCGATGCGCTCGTAGGCGTCTGTCGGGATCTCCATGGGTCCTCCTCGGCGAGGGGTTAGCGCAGGGGTTCGCTCAACCGCCCGGGTACCCCAGCTCGGGCGACCGTACGATCGTCATCTTTTCGAGTTGCATGTCGTGCATCGTGTACGGAATCCCGCCCGTGCCGAGCCCCGACTCGCGGACCCCGGCGAACGGCATCCAATCGACGCGGAACGCGGTGTGGTCGTTGATCATGACGGCGGATGCGTCGAGGTAGCGGGAAGCACGGAACGCGGTGTCGAGATCGCGCGTGAAGACCGCGGCCTGGAAAGCGTACGGAAGGGAGTTCGCCAGGCCGATCGCCTCGTCGAATCGATCGTACGGGTAGACCGCGATCACCGGACCGAAGATCTCGAGCGTGCTGACCTTGGCGCTGGTCGGCGGATTGTAGAGCACCGTCGGTGCGTACGTGGTCGACGACAGCTCACGCGCGCCGCTCAAGTGTTCGGCGCCGCCGTCGATCGCCTCCTCAACCCACTCGCCGACGCGGGTGACCTCGCCCTCGCGGATCAGCGGACCGACCTCGGTCACCGATAGAGTCGGATCACCGACCGTCATCTCATACGCCAGCTCGGCGAGTTTCTCGGCCACCTGGTGTGCGACGTCGCGGTGTGCGAAGACACGCTGGACCGAGACGCATACTTGGCCGGCGTGGTAAAAGCCGCCCTTGGCGAGCAGCGGCAACGCGTCGTCGAGGTCGGCGTCGCCGGCCATGATCACCGGTGCCGCCCCGCCGTGCTCGAGCGCGCAACGAGCGCCGGGCGCCAGGTTGGAGCGCAGCATCCAGCCGACCTTGGCGCTGCCGATAAAGCTGAAGAAGCCGACCCGTGAGTCGCTCACCAGCTGACCGGCGACCTCGAGGTCGGTCGTCATCAGCGCCTGGCACCACTCGGGTGGTAACCCCGCCTCGTGCAGGATCTCGACGAACCGCCAACACGATAGCGGCGTGGCCTCGGCCGGTTTCACAATCACCGGACACCCGGTCGCGACCGCTGGACCAACCTGATGAGCGATCAAGTTGAGCGGATGGTTGAAAGCGCTGAACGCGACCACGACGCCGCGCGGTTCCAGTTGCGTAAACGCCAGCCGTCCGGCCGACGCCGCGTTGACGTTCATCGGGATCTCGGTGCCGCGTTGCGTGCGCAGCTCTTCGACGCAGATCCGAACGCTGTCGATCGCGCGATCGGTTTCGACCTCGGAGTCGATCAGCGGCTTGCCGCCTTCGCGGGCAGCTTCGATCGCCAGCTCGTCGCGCCGCTCGCGCATGATCTCGATCGCGCGGTCGAGGATCGCGATCCGCGTCGCCGGCGAGAGCCACGTGTCGCGATCGCGATACAGCCTGTAGGCGGTCGTCAGCGCTCTGTCGACACCGGATTGATCGGCCTGCTCGACGGTTGCGATTACCGCGTTGTCAAACGGTGCGGTGACCTCCATCGTACCGGCGGCGCGGGCACCGGGCACCAGGAGTGGGAAGTGATCAGCCATCTAGATGGGACATACCAGCTCACCGAGCTTCTCGGTGAGCTTCATGTTCTCGGCGTAGTCGACCGGGCAGTCGATGATTACGACCGTTTCGTCGTCGATCGCCTGTTGGAGGATCGGCACGAGCTCGTCGGTGGCCTCGACGCGGTACCCTGTGGCGCCAAAACTCTCGGCGTACGCGACCAGGTCAGGATTGGTGAACTCGGTGTGGCTTGGGCGGCCAAAGTGGCGTAGCTGGTGCCAGGTGATCAAACCGTACTCGGCATCGTTCCAAATCAGGATCACGATCGGCGTGTCGGTGCGGAGCGCGGTCTCGATCTCCTGTGAGTTCATGAGGAACCCAGCGTCGCCGGTGACCGCGACGATCGTGCGGTCGGCGTGGACGAG
>JBDHED010000261.1:0-2569 GCA_039591175.1 Gemmatimonadota bacterium
AGTCGCGGTACGCGTAATCAAATCCAGCACCAAAGGTGGTGAAGTCGAACTGCAACCCGGCGCCGAAGCCCAAGCCGCGCAACATATCGTTGTCGTTCGGGCTGTCGTCGAGGTTCTCCTCGTCTTGCTGATACGTGTACCCCCCGCGGGCCGCCACTGTCGTTGCCACACCTCCGTTAACGGCTGGCACCAATACCTGCATCCACTCGCCGCCGAAGGAGACGGTCGTCTCCAACTGACGTGGGGCCGCGAATTCGCCAGTGACGAGAAACGTCGACGACTCGCTTTCCACTAAGTAGTAGGCCAAACCTGTCTTCAACGTGGTCGGAGGACGGAACGTCTCAGTACTGAACTCCAGGTCCAACGGGCCTGAGTTCGGGAACGTTGGGAACTCCGGCGGACGCGCGGTGACTCCTAGACGTCCACCCTTGCTCTCGAAGTTCGTGCCCAGATTCACGACGACAAATGCCAGCCTGATACCACGGCCCGCGAACGTCGTGTGGTAGTTCGTGCCGAAGTCAAACTGGAACGCGTCGGATGTGATCGACACGATATTCTCGTGTACCCACTTGAACGAAACACCGGCAGTGAAGCGATCGCTGAGGTTATGAGCGTACGATCCCTGCACGCTCGAACTCCACGGTGCAAACGTCTCACCGGTGCCGGCCGGTTGCAGCACTGTCGTAACCGGCTGGTCATCCGTCGACAGTATCTCGAATGAGCCGCCGATCACACCGTTGCCCTCAAATACTGGAGCCGCACCACCGACATAGTTAATGCTGACATCGAGCGGCAGGTTGATGTTCGTGAAAAACACCGCCGGACTGCGCATCAATCCCAGACCCGCCGGGTTCCACCACAGTGAGGTGATGTCGTCCGACACCGCCGTAAATGCCTGGCCCATCGCGACACCGCGTGCGCCTACCGGGATCGTCAGGAACTCGCCGCCGGCATTGCCGACAAACGAAAACCCTTCGACACGACCTTTACCAAGCAGATCGAGCGGCTCGGTATCTCGGGTAGGATCGTCAGGTGCCTGGGCAAACAGAGGGGTAGCCACAGCGAAGGCAAGCAACGCCGCAGCGCTACCCCTACGGAACCATTTCAAAAACTTGCTCATTCCTATACCTCCGTTCCGGGTGCTGCACCAGAGTGGGGCCCGCGACTCCGCGAGTACGGGCCCACACCCCCTCGCTGCGACTAATTGATGACCGCAAAACGGCCTAGCTTGGTTCGACCATCTGGCGTCGTAACATGGAAGTAGTAGTTCCCGCTCGCCGCGAGTAGGTCGAATCGTGTTCGGACGTCCCACGGCTCCGTGCCGCTTCCGTCTGAATGCTCGATCACGCGCAGAAGGTTGCCGCTGATCGTGTAGATCCGGATCGTCGCCGCCGGCGGCAGGTTCGTGAACAAGATCTGTTGCAAGCCGACGCCGCGCGTGATCTCGTTCGCCGCGATGAACGGATTCGGGACCACGTTGATCTCACTCAGGTCCGCATCGCTCGGGTTGTTGGAGCCCTGCCCGACGGCAAACTTGATTGTGGCGCCCTCGGGCGGAAAACTTGGCGGAGATACATTGGCATTGGCCATCCGAAGCAGCCACTGCTCGCCGTCGGCAGGCAGCGTGTTGAACGCAAAATCGATCCACACGCCACCATACATTACCCGCGTACTCTGCTTGCCTCCGGCGGTAGCACCGCCACATGCGAAGTTCCCTCCGGCCGCCGGACAAGTAACCAGCGCGGCAGTCGGGCTGAGCACACCGTCGGCAAACAGACGAGAAGTGAACGTCCCGAAGAACGTCCCGGTCGGGTCCGTCACGTTGGACGCATCGCACGCCGTCGGATCGACCGGCAGGTCGGTCCAGAAGGGCTCACACTGCGGGAGGACGGGACCACCCAATGTGGCATTGAACCCGCCAACCGCCTCCGGGAGTGGACTTGGATACAGCACCTTCCCGTCAGCAGTGCGAGCGATGCCACCCGTCGCGGCAGCCAACGCTTCCTCGTTAGCCCCAAGCCCCGACGGTTTTGCGAACCCCCAACGCTCCTGTCCGATTCCGTCGTCGAACTTAACATCCACGTCGACGGTTGTGTTACGCACCGAGCTCCAGCCGAGCACACCGCCCGAGTTACTCCATGTCACGAGCAGGTCGCCGTATGTGAGCTGGCCGTACATACCCCGGTGAAACACCGCGTTGTCGAGCGCCGCTGGTGGTCCGCTCGCGTCGGGTGTGTACACCGCGCAGCCACCAAACACACAGGAGTCGTCACGTTCCCCAAAATCAAACCGGAACGACACCGTGAAGATGACCTCGGTTGGAGCGGATGGATCGACCACTGCGAACCCGGGTGAGAATACAGACGCAGTGCCGTCGAAGACAAAGAAGTCCGTGTTAAGCTCTCCCTCAGTCAGCGCCCCATCCAGGGTGTTGAATAAGTTCCCATCCGAGTCCGTGATTCGGTAGAACAGCCGGCGACCGCGTGAGTCACCGTTAATCAACGGGAACGCGGGGAGGTTGCCGTGATCATACACCGACCCGTCGATGGTGAACGCTGGCCCGAGCGAG
>JBDHED010000262.1:0-2548 GCA_039591175.1 Gemmatimonadota bacterium
GCTGTCTGCCGGTTGGCCCGCTCGTCGAGAATCGCCTGCCACGTCGCCGCGATGTCGGGTAAGAGCGGTTCCCGGTGGCGGTCGATGACGAGTCTCAAAAACTGGATCACCAATGGGTGGACTCGGCCCTCCAAGACCTCCGCAACCAAGGTCTGTTTTTGGCGCGTGGTGATCTGTGGGGCCTCCAGAAAACGGCGCAATCGCGCGTCCTCTTTGAGGCACTGCGTGAAGGCTGCCAACCCGTCCGTCACCGGCTCGATGACACGCTCCCGCTCTGCACGACGCAGCAGCGTTTCCACATACACGCGGGCGATAATGTTGACTCGCACCCCGAGACTAACCTTCTGTCCGGGCGATCTCGGCGACCGCCTGCTCGGCAAAACGTTGGTGGTCATCGTCCGTCAACGATCTCTGGATCACTTTTTCGGCTACCTTGACCGCTAGACTTGCGGCTTCGTTGCGAATCGTCTCTAGCGCTTGGTCGGTCTCCAGCTCGAGCTGTCGATGGGCGCGGGCCATGACCTGTTCGGCCTCAGTGCGCGCTTTGTCCATGACATCGCCCTTCAGCCGGTCGCCAGCCTGTCGTGCTTCATCGAGGATCCGGTTTCCTTCGGCGCGAGCCTCGGCCAGCTTGGCTTCGTGTTGCTCGAGGAGTGTCTTGGCCTCCGACTGAAGTCGCTCGGCGTCATCGATCGTCTTGCGGATCGCCTCCTCGCGCGCCTCGAGCGCGCCGAGGATCGGGTTCCACGCGAACCTCCAGAGGATGCCGAGGACCAGCGCGAAGGTCACGGCGGTCCAGAAAATGAGGCCTGGTTCGGGTTGTAGTAGGTCCATGCGAACCCTCCGGTGTCGCTTAGGCCGCTCTGAGGGCCATCAAGATGCAGATCACGAGCGCGAACAACGCCACGCCCTCGATCAGCGCCGCGGCGATGATCATCGTGGTGCGAATTTCGCCAGCCGCCTCCGGCTGGCGCGCGATTCCTTCCATGGCCGGTCCGGCCAGTTTGCCGATTCCGAGGCCGGCGCCGATCAGCGCCAGGCCAGCTCCCAAGCCGGCGCCCAGCCAGCCGAGTCCAAGATGAAGCTCAGCCATTCTCCCTCTCCTTTACCTAGTGGGGGTGTCGGGTCAATTGAATAAACACTGCGGTCAACGTCGCGAAGATGTAGGCCTGGATGAACGCGATCAGGATCTCGAGCAGGTAGATAAAGATCGAAAACGCCACGGCGATCGGCGCTACGAGGTAGCTGTGGATAATGAAGATGAGCCCCAGCAGGCTGAGGATCACCACGTGTCCGGCCGTCATGTTGGCGAACAGACGGACCATGAGTGCGAACGGCTTGGCTACGTGGCCGATGAGCTCGATCGGGATCATGACCGGGGCGAGCACGAGCGGTATGCCTTCCGGCATAAGTGAGCGGGCGTACTTCACCGGCCCGTTGGCGGCTATGCCGCTGGCCTGGATCGCCCCGAACGAGAACAGCGCCAGGACCCCGGTTACGGCCAGGTTGCCGGTAGCGGTGGCCCCAAAAGGCACTAGCCCCAACAGGTTCATAAACAGAATGAAAAAGAACAGCGTGGCGATGAACGGCACGTAAGGCCGCCCGTCCTCGCGGCCGATGTTGGCGTACACGATCTCGTCGCGAACGTACACGAAGAGCGCTTCGAACAAGTTGTAGAAGCCGGTATGGACACCACCGCGGCGACGTGCCATCGGCAAGAAGATCAGCAACATGAGTGCTGCCGCGAGCCACATGTACACGGTGTACCTGGTGATTGAGATATCGAGCCCGAAGAGTTCCCACTGGGGAAGGTGGAACGTGCCGATTGGCTCGAGCTCGAGGACGTTCGAGTCGGCCAAGTGATGGACGACGTCGACGCCTTGCTGGCCGTGGGCGGCTTCGTCCGCCTGCTCGGCTCCGTGTTGAATCGCGGTCGTGAATGCGGTCATGCCAGATTCCCGGTTCGATTCAAGTACACGATCTCAACCGCACCAAAAACAAAATGGGCGGCGACGATAGTTAGGAGTGCGACCGCCACGCTGACGTTCGTCGCGAACGCCAGGATGAGCGCGAATGCTAGCAGCCCGACGACACGGGCGGCGAACCCGCCGAGCACGGCGATCATAAACTTGGTGTGGCCGCGGGTCACGCTCCAACGAATCCAGTGAAACCCGACGACCAAGCTAACGAAGGAGAAGCCGAGCCCGGCCAGCAACCCAGCTTGACCACCGTCGAAACGATCGACCCACTGCCAGGCCCCGGTAGCGACCACCGCCACGAGCACGGCGAGGCCGCCGACAAAGCGCCAGTCGATCACCCGTTGGCCTCTTCGTTCCCCGCCGACTTCGTTGCGGTCAAGCCTCGGTAGAGCCGCAAGAACCCGCCGGCAGCGCCGACGAACGCTCCGACCAACGTCAGCAACGGTAGCGTTCCCAGCCGCCCATCCAGCCAGTATCCGATCCACAAGAACAGCAGGACCGACAGCGCCCAGGTGAGTCCGTAGCCCGAGTAGCGCCCGATCTCTTGGATCGCGCGTTGGCGCTCGGAC
>JBDHED010000263.1:0-2546 GCA_039591175.1 Gemmatimonadota bacterium
GAGCCATCTCGTGGCGATCTCGATGGATCCCTACGGCTTTCCCATCCGTCTGTTCACCAACGAGCGTTGGGTAACCGGCGAAAACTGGTATGCGGCGGCGGAGGCCCGCCTCATGCTGGATCGGTTCCTGATGGATCACGCATATCCCTCGTGGCCGGTCAATCGTTGGATTAGCGCCATGTTCGGGCTCTACCGGCCGTACATGGAAGTTTTGCTCGACACGCGAGACGAGGTCATCGCCGCGTGGCGCGACGGACACCCTGATCGCGATGTCTTCGAGGATCGTGAGCTCGAGATCGCGTCGGTGCTCCCGATCTCGGTCGACGACCACCTGGGCAGGGTGCGGCAGGCGCTGGGCTGAGGTTTGGCGGGCTGTTCGCTCTTGTTCCGGGCGGGCCGCTTTAGAGAATATTTACGAATTCCGGCTACGACTCGATTGCAGGGACACGAAGAGCGACAAGGCTGACCGGCCTCTCCGGATTCTGCCGATCGCGTCGGTCTCGATGGCGCCGGAGGATCAATTGCGGTTCAACCTCTCACAATCGGATGTGACGCGGCTGCTGGAGGACCCTTCGGCCGAATCCCGCGCCGAGATGGCGCGCAAGGTAGGCTCGACCGTGGGGGCCGAAGGCCTCAGCCAGACCGAGCGCAAGCTTGCCGAGGACATCTTGCGGGCGATGGTGCGTGACACCGAGGTGCGCGTGCGCCAAGCGCTTTCCGACAGCCTCAAGAATAATCCGGACGTCCCTCATGACGTGGTCGTGAAGCTGGCCACCGACGAGGCCGCTGTCGCCGTGCCGGTGCTGGAATGCTCGCAGGTTCTCTCGGACGACGATCTTGTTGAGATCGTGAGGACCCAGTCCGAGGACGCGCAAATCGCCGTTGCGCGCCGCGAAACGGTCTCCGAGCCGGTGGCGGAAGCCCTTGCCGATACTCATAACGAGGTCGTGGTGGCCGAGCTGGTGGCCAACGAAGGCGCCGACATCTCCGAGCAGACCTTCCAGAAGGTGCTCGACGAGTTCGGTGAAAGCGAGCGGGTCAATGGGCCGATGGCCCGGCGCCAGCGGTTGCCGATCTCGGTGGCGGAGCGTTTGGTGGTGCTGGTTTCGGATAGCCTGCGCGATCACCTGATGACCCATCACGAGCTGCCGGCCGGTTTGGCCAGCGACCTGGTGCTGGAGAGCCGCGAGCGCGCCACCGTTGGTCTACTGTTGCCCGACGCCGACGAATCGGACGTGGGCGATTTGGTGGAACAGCTCTACGCCAACGGCCGCCTGACGCCAAGCATTGTGCTGCGAGCCTTGTGCATGGGCGACATCGTTTTCTTCGAGGAAAGCTTGGCCAAGTTGGCCAGGGTCCCGGTCGCGAGTGCCCGCATTCTGATCTACGACCAGGGGGCTCTCGGGTTGAACGCCCTCTATGGCAAGGCTGGGCTGCCGAACGAGTTTTTGCCGGTGGTTCGGGTCGCCGTCGAAGTCGCTCAGGAGCTCGAGTACGACGGCCGCCCCGGGGACCGTGAACGCCTCCGCCAAAGCATGATCAGACGGGTCTTGACCCACTTCGAATCGGGCTTCGACGGCGAAAACCTCGAATACCTCGTCGCCAAGCTCGGTTACCGGGAACACGCCCAAGCGGAAACCACGGCGGACCGTTCCTAGCCCGCTGCTCGACGCGATCCGCGCCTGGCGTGGCCGTTCGCGGCGACGACGCTGTCACCCGCGAGCCCATCTCTGCTAATTTGATCTCTGTAGCGTTATTGGAGATCGATTGTGCAGGCCAAGGACATCATGACGACGAACGTGGTCACCGCGACGAGCGAGAGCTGCGTCGACGAGATCGCGGCGCTCTTGCTGAAACGAAACATAAGCGCCGTGCCGGTCGTCGACGCCGAGGGCCGCATTCTCGGGATCGTCAGCGAGGGCGACCTGATGCACAGGCCCGAGAGCGAAACCGAGCGGCCGCGGTCGTGGTGGCTTAGGCTCATGGCCGACAGTGAGGAGAGCGCCGCAGCGTACACCAAGTCCCATGGCCGGCGCGCCGACGAGATCATGACCCGCAAGGTTATCACCGTAACCGAGGATACGCCCGTCGGCGAGATTGCGCAGATCCTCGAGGAACGGCGGATCAAGAGGGTCCCGGTGGTTCGCGACGGCAAGCTCGTCGGTATCGTCAGCCGCGCCAATCTGTTGCACGGGCTGGTCGCCCGCAAGGACCGCGTCGCCGAGCCGTCCTCGGCCGACGACCGCTCGATCCGCGAGCAGATACTCGCCCACATCGATGATCAAGGCTGGGTCTCGCACGGCGGCCTCAACGTGATCGTCAGCGATGGCGTGGTCGAGCTGTGGGGCTGGGTCGAATCGGACCAGGAGCGCAAGGCGCTGATCGTGGCGGCCGAGAACGTGGCCGGGGTCCGCGCGGTCGAGGACCATCTGGGCTCGGTACCGCCCTGGGCCTGGGGCGCTTGAACGCAGCGCCACGGCGTCAGCGAAATCGATGTTGACCGTCCAGAGGACGACGGGGGACCGCGCCCACGCTCTTCGTGTCGT
>JBDHED010000264.1:0-2543 GCA_039591175.1 Gemmatimonadota bacterium
TTCCCGGCTGCTGTCTGGCGCGCGTGAAGGTCGAGGGGTGTGCAACCGCTCCGCGTACACCGTCGGCTCGTTCACGGGTTAGCCGTTGTCTTTTGTCGTTGCACACATGAGATTTTCAAAAGCGTGAGAAACGTAAACTAGCCTTTCTGAGGAAACGTACCACAGTGATGACATCGAGCGGCTACTTGTTGTTAGCGGACATCACGGGCTACACGAGTTTTCTCGCGAGCACACCCACCGAGGTGGGGGGCAACGAGAACGGTGACAAGCGCGACCGTCTGAATACCTTTAGCCAGATTGATGTTCTTCAGACAAGCCCATGAAGTAGGAATGCGCGTGCTTAATGCAAGCTGAACGTTCAATAGCAACGATCCTGTTTACCGACATCGTCGGCTCGACGGAGCGCGCCGCGGAGTTAGGTGATCGCGGCTGGCGAGGGCTTCTCGAACGACACCACGACCTGGTGCGCCGAGCGTTGCAGCGCTTCAGTGGCGACGAAATCTCCACGGCGGGCGACAGCTTTCTGGCGCTCTTCGACGGGGCAGAAAGAGCGATTCTGTGTGCTTGCGCGATTCGGGACAACGTGCGGGAAATCGGGCTTGAGATCCGTTGTGGCCTACACATGGGCGAAGTAGAACGAGAGGCTGGGGGTGATGTTGGGGGGATAGCGGTGCACGTCGGTGCACGGGTGCTGGCCCAGGCGGAGGCCGGAGAAGTGTTGGTCACAAGCGGAGTGCAGGAGGCGGCGTTGGGATCCGGCTTTGGCTTTGGGGACCGGGGCCAGCACGAGCTCAAAGGAGTGCCGGGTCGGTGGACGCTCTATGCGATCACGAATATGCCGACGGAATCGAGCGAGTCACTGCGCGACTCGGTTGTGCTTCACAGCTCCGCGCCTAAAGCTAAGACGGAAAAGTCGATCGCTGTACTTGCGTTCGCAAACATGAGTGCCGATCCCGAGAACGAGTTCTTCAGCGATGGTGTGTCCGAAGAGTTGATCAATCGTTTAACCAAGCTACCGCAACTGAGGGTTTCCTCTCGGACGTCGTCGTTTTCCTTTAAGAATAAGAACCTCAATGCTCGTACCATCGCCGAAGAGCTCGGTGTGAAAACCATTCTAGAAGGGAGCGTTCGTCGCGCAGAAAACCGGATCCGCATTACCGCTCAGCTGATCGATACAACATCCGATTCTCACCTTTGGTCGGAAACCTACGACCGGGAGCTGGAAGACATTTTCGCGGTCCAGGACGAGATCGCCCAAAACATAGTAGATGCACTCCAAATCACGTTGAGCCACAAGGTGAAGCGCGTCATCGAGAGGATGCCGTCCACAAACGTCGAGGCGTACGATTGTTACCTGCGCGGGCTGGGTTTCTTCTATCAATACCTCCACACAAACCTAAACCTGGCTGAGGAGATGTTTTCCAAGGCTGTCGAGATCGACCCTGAGTATGCGCCCGCGTATGCTGGCATCGCTATGTGTGCTGTACACATCTATCAGTGGCATGACAAGAACGAGCGTCACGTGGAACGGGCTGACGCCGCTAGTCTACGGGCGGTCGAGCTCGACCCCGAGCTGGCCGAGGCCCACGCATCACGGGGCGTGGTTCTCGCGCTGAAGGGCTGTCACGACGAGGCGGAGAAGGAATTCGAGACCGCGATCTCGATCGATGCGACGCTTTTTGAAGCCTACTACTTCTACGCCCGAACCGCGTTCACCCAAGGGAAGCTCGAGAAGGCCGCACGCTTGTACGAGCAGGCAAGCGAGGCGCGCCCTGATGATTACCAGGCCCCGCTCCTCGTCGTGCAGGTATACATCTCACTGGGGATGGAACGCGAAGCGAGAGAGGCGGTGGAGCGAGGCTTCAAGATCGCAGAGAAACACGTCAAGCTAAACCCGAACGACCGCCGGGCACTTGAGCTGGGGGCCGGTGCTCTTGTGAGAATGGGACAAATGGAGCGCGGCTTGGAATGGCTTGAGCGTGCCAGAGCTCTTGGTCCGCACGATGTCTACAACATCGCTTGCACTTACGCAGTCGCAGGTGAAGTTGACAAGGCGCTAGACTGTCTCGAGGGGTTGATAGCCGAGGATCAGGTTTTTCGAGCATGGTTGGAGAACGACTCCGACTTTGACGCGATGCGTACCCATCCCCGGTTTGAAGCCCTGATGGAACGGCTCTGATGCCGCAAGAGTAGCGTGTTAGGTCCATCATGAGGAAGCCCCGTCACGGCGGGGCTTCTTTGGGTTCTTCAACGGAGACGCAAAAGAGGTGGAACTCATGATTCAAGGACCTTTCGTTCGCACGTTCGTGGCTGTCACGGCGGCCTGGCTGATCGTGCCCGCGCCCGCGGCCGTAGGCCAAACGGATGCCGCCGCCTATTACCGTGATAGCGAGGCGCTCGAGGTGCTGATCGCGGCGGGCGAAACGCGTTCCGCCTACGAGTTGGTCCAGACCCTCAACGCGCGAAACCCGGACGACTCTTTGCAGTGGTGGACCCAGGGCCGTTTGGCTGCCCGCCTGGAGCTCTGGGACGCGGCAGCAGAC
>JBDHED010000265.1:0-2523 GCA_039591175.1 Gemmatimonadota bacterium
GACGAGATCGCCGCGCTGCTGTGACGATCATCGACGAAAGCGAGCCGAGATGACGGATTCGAGCAACGGCGGATCGCTCGCGACCGCCAACCGCGCAGCCGAGATCAATGCTGGTCACGATCGGTATCTATGGGATGCAGTCATACGGTATTACGAAACGCCGTTGCCGCTGGCCCGTGGGCGCGGCCAACACTTGTACGATTACGACGGCAACGAGTACCTCGATTTCTTTGGCGGGATCTTGACCGTCCCCGTTGGCCACTGTCACCCCACCGTGACGCAAGCGATCCAACAGCAGGCAGAAACGCTCGTCCATACGTCGACCCTCTACCCGACGGGGCCGATCGTCGAGCTGGCGGAGAAGATCGCTTCGCTCACTCCCGGGGATCTTTCCAAGACGTTCTTCACGAACAGCGGCACCGAGGCCGACGAGACAGCGATCATGCTGGCCAAGGCGGCGACCGGTAACCAAGCCGTGATCGCGTTGCGCCACGCCTATGCGGGGCGCTCGATGTTGGCCGTAACGCTGACCGCACACGCGCCCTGGCGCAGCGTCGATTACATCTCCGGCATCAAGCACGCGCTGGCTCCCTACTGCTATCGCTGTCCGCTCAAGCTCGAGTACCCGTCCTGCGGGGTGGCGTGCGCCGAGGCTCTGGAGGAGCTGATCAAGACCACGACGCCGGGGCGGGTCGCGTGCATGATCGCTGAGCCGATCATGGGCGTGGGAGGCTTCATCACGCCACCTGCGGAGTACTTCCAGATCGCGGCCGAGATCGTGCGCCGCCACGAAGGGCTGCTGATCGCGGACGAAGTCCAGACCGGTTGGGGCCGAACCGGCGCCAAGCTCTGGGGGATCGAACAGTATGGCGTCACGCCTGACGTAATGACGATGGCCAAGGGTGTTGCCAACGGGATGCCGATGGGGGTTACGGTGACGACGCCCGACATCGCCGCCAAGTGGGAGGGGTTGACGCTGTCTACGTTTGGCGGCAACCCGGTGGCGTGCGCTGCGTCAAGCGCAACGATTCAGGTGATCGAAGAGGACAACCTGGCCGAAAACGCCGAAATCCAAGGTCGGCGGTTGCGGGACGGTTTGGAGAAGCTCCAGGAGAAGCATGCGCTGATCGGTGATGTCCGCGGCATGGGGCTCATGCAGGGGATCGAGATGGTCGCCGATCGTCAGACCAAGGAGCCGGCGGTCTCGGAGAGCTTGCAGCTCATGGAAGAGACGAAGAAACGCGGTCTCTTGATCGGTAGAGGTGGGCTCTACGGCAACGTCGCGCGGGTCGCGCCGTGCCTCAACATCGGCGCCGACGACATCGATCGGGCCGTCGAAATTCTCGACGACAGCTTCGCTGCTATCGGGTAGCAAGGAGATCGCTTGAACCCCCGTACCGGTGCACTACTGCTGACGATTCCCGTCTTTGCGTTGTACTTCTATCTCCTCGGTGAGTTCGAGCCGCCGCTGCCGGTCGCGGATCGCATGGCAGCCTGGATGTTCTACGCGATCTTGGCGGTGATGTTGATCGGCATGCTGGCGGTACGTCTCGAGCCCCGGGGGATGTCGTACGTGTTCATGTTGGCGGCGCTGCTGCAGACGTTTTCCATGTTCCTGATGCTGCTCCTCGAGTGGCAAGAGTTGGAGACGGTTGTCTATCTCAACGTGTTGCTCGTGCTGAGCCTGTTGCTGGTCTCGTGGCGGTTTCGAAACGTCGCCAACTTCGAAGCTGGAGAGGCGGAGTCATCGTGAGCACGAGACGTCGTTACCGGAATTACATCGACGGCGAGTGGCAGGAGACCGAGACGGGTAACTGGGCCCCGAACATCAATCCCGCTAATACCAACGATGTCATCGGCGAGTTGCCGTTATCATCGAAGGACGAGACCGAGGCGGCTATCGCCGCCGCTGAGCGTGCGCTACCGGGGTGGCGAGCTACACCCGCTCCGGAGCGCGGTCGATTGATCTCGCGCGTCCATCGTCTGATGACCGAGCGCACCGATGAGCTGGCCCGTTCGCTGACTCGCGAAGAGGGCAAGATCCTGCCCGAGGCCAAGGGCGAGGTCCGGAAGACGCTCAACATCCTTGAGTTCATGGCCGGTGAGGGGATGCGGCTCGACGGCGATACGATGCCGTCCGAGCTAGCCAACACGTTCGCCTACACCGTGCGTGAACCGATCGGCGTCGTGGGCGCGATCACGCCGTGGAACTTCCCGGTGGCGATCCCGGGCTGGAAGATGGCCCCGGCGTTGGTAGCGGGGAACACGGTCGTGTTCAAGCCCGCCTCGTTGACGCCTGAGACGGCGGAACTGGTAGTCGGGATGTTCGTCGAAGCCGGCGTCCCGAAAGGTGTCGTAAACCTGATCTACGGCAGCGGCTCGAAGGTCGGGCAGACGATCGTCGAGGACCCACGCGTCAAGGCTCTCTCGTTTACCGGCTCCAACGAGATCGGCGCCGGGTTGTACGTCGACGGAGCACATCGCTTGAAGAAGGTGCAGTGCGAGATGGGCGGGAAGAACCCA
>JBDHED010000266.1:0-2514 GCA_039591175.1 Gemmatimonadota bacterium
ATAAGGACGCGACGCGGTCATCGAACTAAGGTCGCCCGCCTCCTTCCGCTCTGCAATACTCTCACCAATTGTCCCCCACCTACAGTCGAATGTCGGGCCGGATGGCGCGGAGTTCGGCTACGCCGATCGCACCCTCGCGTACCAGACGTGGTGGCTCCTCGGTAACGTCCACGATCGAAGAGGGATCAACGGTAACGGATTGAACCGTTTCCAGGTGCGTAGCTGTCAACGCGACCCCGATCGCATTACCTCGGGACGCCTTTGACAGTTGCTGCAGGGCGACCTCAACCGACGTCGACGGCGGTAAGCCGCGACGATTGGCGCTGGTCGAGAACAGCGGCCCGCCCCACGCGGTGACCAGCCGCTGCGAAACCGGATCGACGGCCGGTCGCATCGCCAGTTTGTCGTCGACCGTGACCGCAGCGGGTGCTCCCTCTGCGGCAACCACGATCAGTGTCAGCGGCCCGGGCCAGAGCGCTGCGGCCAGCTCTTCTGCTGCGGGGTTCCACGCTGCCGCTGACGATCGCGCGGTCGCTGCGTCTTTCACCAGGCATACGAAGGGACGCGGTTTGTGGTAGCCTTTGATCCGCCGCGCGGCATCAACGGCCCCAGTATGGTAGGGATCGCCGCTGAGACTCGTGACGGTCTCCGTGGGATGGATGACGAGCCGGCCCTCGCCCAGCACCCGTATCGCCACCGCGATCCCATCGTCATCCGCCAGTTTGAGCGCGATCGTCAATCGATCTGGGAATCAAACACGGACATCGTCCGCCATCTCCAGCTCACCCGGATACGATTCGAGCCGCGGGCGAACGACCTCCCGAACGAAGCGCCGCGTCTGCTCCGGCGCCCGTCCGACCAGAGCTGCCGGGTCGGAAGCAGCCTCCCACACCACAGACGGCAGCTCAGCGAAACCCTCCTCGCTGGCCAACCGCGTCAACAGATCGTTGGCACCTCCCGTCGCCACCTGATCGGCCGCCTCGCGGGCACGAACGCGCACTCGTTCGTGAAGCGCCTGACGATCACCACCCGCGGCGACCGCTGCCATCAACAGGTTCTCGCTCGCCATCGCCGGGATCTCATCGGCCAGATGACGGGCAATTACCGTTTCCGAGACCTCGAGGCCTGCGGCCACGCTGTAGTAGAGAACCAACAATGCATCGATCGTTAGGTATAACTCCGGTATCGCGATCCGCTTGTTGGCGGAATCGTCCAGCGAGCGCTCCAGCCATTGCGTTGCCGCCGTTTGAGCGAGGTTCGCTCCGGTCTGTATGGCTAATCTCGATAATCCGCTGATGCGCTCGGCCCGCATTGGGTTTCGCTTGTACGCCATCGCGGATGATCCAACTTGTCGCTCCCCGAACGGTTCGAGGATCTCGCCGAGATGCTGCAAGAGCCGCATATCGTAACTGAACTTGCTCGCGGATTGGGCTATCCCGGTCAGCGTGGCGGCCCATGCCGCGTCGACTCGTCGAGAATACGTCTGTCCGGTGATCGGAAAGGCGCCTGCCGCGTCGAGCTTTTCCACGACCGCATCTTCGAGCGCGTCAACCTTCTCAGCGTCGCCGCCGGTCAGCGCCAGAAACGAGGCTTGAGTTCCGGTGGTTCCCTTGATGCCCCGGAGTCGAAAGCCATCCAACCGATACCCGATCTCGTCCAGGTCAAACATCAGGTCGGCGATCCACATGCACGCACGCTTTCCGACAGTCGTCGGCTGAGCGGGCTGGAAATGAGTCCACGCTAGCGTCGGTCGATCGGCGTGGGCCTCCGCGAATTCAGCCAGCGCTTTGACAACACAAAGCACCTTCCGCTCGATCACGCGCAGTGCTTCGCGCATGATTAACAAGTCACCATTGTCGACTACGAAAGCGCTGGTCGCACCCAGGTGTATGACCCCCGCCGCCGGTGGGGCCGCCTCCCCGTAGGTATGAACGTGCGCCATCACGTCGTGACGCAGCTCTCGCTCGAACTCACCAGCGCGATCGAAGTCGATGCGGTCGATCGCCTCTTTGAGAGCCGCGACCTGGTCGAAGGTGACACCGCCGACACCGAGCTCGGCTTGAGACTCCGCAAGCGCGATCCAGATCTGCCGCCACGTCTGGACCCGGCGGCGAGCAGAAAACAGCGCCGCCATCTCATCGCTCGCGTACCGTTCGAGAAGTGGGTGCTCGAACCGGCTCCAGCGATCCTTGGGCGTAGGACCGCTCAAGCGCCGGGTGGTTTGGAGGTGCGACCTAGAATCCTCAACGCGAGGTGAGCGGCGTTGGCCCCGTTGTCGATTCCTACCGTAGCGACCGGCACACCGGGCGGCATCATGACGATCGCCAACAGTGCATCCGCTCCCCGCAGTGGACCCGCGCCAACCGGTACCCCGATGACCGGCAGTGTGGTGTGTGCCGCCACGACACCGGGTAACGCCGCCGCCAGACCTGCGGCTGCGATTACAACCCGAAAACCATCCTCGGCGGCACGACCGGCCAGCTCGGCAACACGGTCCGGATTACGGTGAGCCGA
>JBDHED010000267.1:0-2513 GCA_039591175.1 Gemmatimonadota bacterium
AGCGCTCTGCGGGGCCCAGTTTCGCGCAGATCCTCGTCGACAATCCGGGTCTTCACCGCGATCGCCGCCGCCAGGGCACTCTCGACCGAGTCCAGCTCTCGCCTGGCCAACGAATCGGCCTCACGGGAGCAGAACGTGAACAACTCAGCGTCTTTGATCATTCCAGCTTTGACTACCTCGGCCCAACCCGATCGGTAATCGCGTTCCGGCAACGTCAACAAACACAGCGGGTCGACGACAACCGCCTGCGGCAGATGAAACGCCCCGACCAGGTTCTTGACGCCGGCGAAGTCGATTGCGTTCTTCCCACCGATCGCCGCATCGACCTGCGAAAGCAACGTCGTCGGAAACAAGAACAGCGGCAGGCCGCGCTTGAACGTTGCGGCGGCCAAACCGCCGACGTCGCCCGTCGCGCCTCCACCCAAAACGATCAGCGGAGTGTCGCGATCGGCGCCGTGCTCGCGGAGCGCGTTCCAAAGCCGAGCCAGGACGGCCTCGCTTTTCGCTGCTTCACCTGAAGGCAATAGGTGCGGCACAGCTTCCCATCCGACTTCGGCCAAACCTGTTCGTAGAGCATCTCCGTGCAGTCGCCACACACGATCATCAGTAGCTACGACAACAGCCCCGGCACCGCGATTCGCGGGCGTGCGATCGACAACGTGGCTCGCGTGAGCCAACGCATTGCGTCCCAACCAAATGGATTCGGCGATCGGCTCCGGGGGCGGCCACTTGAGCGCGCGCACGATATCGACCGCGATCGCTTCCGGCCCACGACCATTGGCGTTCACGCGATAGGGCAAGGCCTCGTAGCGCGGTTGCCGAGCCGACGCCAGCGCGCGCAGTTGATCGATCGACGCCCCATCCTCCAGCAGCGGTCGCTCGGTCGAAGTCCCAACCCGATCGGCCAGCGTCTCGATGGGGGCGTCGAGAAAAACCCCCGACCCCCAGCCCGCCAACCTCTCCCGACTCGCGGCGTGCTCGAGCGTGCCTCCACCGAGCGCGGCCACCACCGGGCCCGGATGCTCCACTAGATGCTCCACCGCAGCCTGCTCCAGGCGCCGAAAACCGGCTTCGCCTTCGGCTCGCCACAGCGCTGCAACGGTACACCCGGCCACACGCTCGACCTCGCGATCGACATCGAAGACCGGCCACCCGAGCCAACCCGCGATCTGTTCGGCCACGGTCGTCTTGCCGGCTCCCGAGAGACCCGCCAGGTACACCTTGGTCGAGCTGACGTCGTTCAGGCTAGACCTCCTCTGCCGGAGGTTCGACGGGCTCGGGTGGCGGCGCGGGCGCAGCGCGCAAAGCTTCCGGAAGCACTGGAGCATGCCACGGGATCCGTTCCACGTAGCGGTCAAACGCCGAACGCGTGTCGTCCAAGCGATCTCCACCAAGCTTGTCGAGCAATGCTTCGACGATCGTCAGCGCGACCATCGCTTCGGCCACTACACTGCCCGCCGGAACGACGAGCGTGTCTGACCGGATGTAGCGGCATTCGGTCTCTTCACCGGTGGTCAGATCAACCGACCGCAATGGTCGCCGCTGGGTAGCGATCGGCTTGAAGAATGCTTTGACGACGATCGGCTCCCCGTTCGAGATCCCGCCTTCTATTCCACCGGCGCGATTCGTCCGCCGGGCGACACCCTCCTGCCAGAAGATCTCGTCTTGAGCATCGCCCCCGAAGTCCAACGGCGTATCGGTTCCGTCGCCGATCGATGCCGCTTTGACCGACTGGATCGACAAGATCGCCCGAGCGAGCGACGCCTCGAGCCGCCGATCCCACTGCGCATAGGAGCCCAGCCCCGGAGGCACACCCAGCGCCACCACCTCAGCCACCCCACCCAACGTTTCCTGTCGCTCTCGCGCGGCGTCGATCTTGGACAACATCTCGCCTTCCACCGACCGATCAGCGCAATAGAGCGGCGAACGATCGCGCTCCGCGACGAGCTGCCCCCAGTCCGATCGATCCGGTGATGCTTGCACACCACCAACGACGACGACGTGACCGACGACAGTGATGTCAAACGCGCGCAAGAACGTGTGCGCAACCGCTCCGAGTGCGACTCGCATCGCCGTCTCACGTGCGCTGGCCCGCTCGATCGCCGGATTGGCGTCGTCAAAACCGTACTTCAACATTCCGGTCATATCGGCATGTCCAGGCCGCGGCACCGTTCGCGGCGGTTGCTTGTCATGCGGGATCTGACTGCGATTGGTGATCGACAAACCGATGGGCGCACCCGTTGTCTCGCCTTTCCACAGGCCGCTGACGATGCGCACGCGGTCACGCTCGATGTTCATGCGAGCTCCGCGCCCAACACCTCCCTGGCGCCGCCACAAGTACCCATCGATGTCGTCAACTGAAAGCGGCAGCCCGGCCGGAATCCCTTCCAGGATCCCGATCAACTCCTCGCCGTGCGATTCGCCGGCGGTCATGTACCTCAACATCGAGGGACTCGCTCCTTCTGTGCAGCAATCCGAAAGTCATTGGCGTACCCACCGGCAGCGCGCGGATC
>JBDHED010000268.1:0-2752 GCA_039591175.1 Gemmatimonadota bacterium
CAAGGCGCGTAGCATCGGGATACGCTCGAGCCTCAGAGACTTCGCAAAAGCGGCGCCACTGCCGTACCAGTTGCGCCGGATCGTGGCCGCTCGGTCCGCCCAGAGGGTCGGCGAGTGATGCGTGGTTTCGACCTCGGGTGTTTGCAGAACGTGATAACCGCGTGCGAGGGCGCGAAGCGTGAGATCGAGGTCTTCAGCGGAACGGAGTGGCGCACCGATGCCGAGCGTTTCGTCAAAGCCATGCAGCTCTCGCCAGGTGGATCGCCGCATCCCCATATTGGCGGTCGTTCCGCTCAGGCGGTGGATGTCATCCAGCCCTTTGACGAGCGCTGTATCCGTTAAGACGCAGCCAGGCACGAACCCATCATCACGCTCGTAGGGCCCCGGCGATACAGTGCCGAAGAGCACGCCGACGTCCGGGTGCGAATCAAACGCGTCAACCATCTTCTCGAGCCAATCCGCGCGGACGGTACAATCGTCGCCGGTGATTGCGAGCAGCTCGGCATCGGTCAAACTCGCGCCACGATTCAGAGCCGCGCTCAACCCGCCACCGGAGTGCGCGGTGTAGTGAACGCGAGGGTCGTCTAGGAAGACATGCAACCGCTCTCGGCTGAGTTCGTTGGTGCTCTGATCGATGATGTGCACCTCGTAGTTCGAGACTGTGCTGCGAAGCACGCTTTCCAAGGCGACGACGACGTCCTCGGGACGGTGGACCGTAGCGATAACCACTGCGACGCGTGGCGGAGCGGATGTCATCATCGAAGTCGCGCCCAGGCCCTGCGAGTGTTGCGTGGCACTGCTCGAAGACGCAGGTAGGCCGGCAGAAGAGGTGTGGTCAGCAGATTGAAAACCGGTCGCCGGCTGAAGTAATACATCTCGACTCGCTCGAGCGCGTAGTCATCGCTCGCACGGGTCACAAAGCCGAGTCGATCCGAGCACGCACAACTGTAGTGTCGGGCCGCGATCTCTCGCGCTTGCTGGTCGTACTTTCCACGCGGGTACGCAAAGCTCCGAACGCTTACGCCGAGACGATTTTCGAGGATCGCTTTGGCACCCACGATCTCCGCCTCGGCCTCTGATTCTGACAAGCGGGTCAGGTCGGGGTGCGTCAACGTGTGCGCTCCGATCGCGAAACCAGCATCGACAATCTCGCCGAGCTCGCTCCAACTCATCATCGGTTGACCCTCGAACGGGGGAAGCCTCTCGGACGAGTCGCGGCCAGGCCGATCACCGGTGGTTACAAAAACGGTGGCCGTCATCCCGTGCTCCTGCAGAATCGGGAACGCTTCGCGGTACACGCTCTCATAGCCGTCGTCGATCGTGATTACGAGGCTCTTCGGAGGGAGCGGGGAGCCGCCATGCAAGAGTTCGACGGCGTCGAGAAGATCGACGCTCCGGTACCCCTTGCGAGCCAGTCGCGCGAGTCCGCTTCGGAGCACCGCGGGTGGAAACGAAATAGTGGTAGCTGGCGTAGCGAAACCGTGAAAGGTCAGAATCGCCAGGTGGCCGGAACGTGGGGTAGTGGTCCAGTTTCCGGTCATGGAGCGCGCTGTAGAGCTTGGGGTCTTGTTGGTCGCGGCGACGCTGGCCGTGCGGATCCTGACGATGCCGGCGGCTCGTCGAGAGCTTCGCGAACACCCTCGATTCGCCGCGTTCCTCGCTGTGGTCGGAGTCGCTGCCCTGACCGTTGTGATCTGGGCTGCAGTTCGCTCGCCGAGCACCCTTCGGTTGATGTCGATCGCGGCAGCGATCTGCGTCGCGTTTTTCGCATGGCGCTCCCGTCCCGGTTTTGGTCGAAGCCGCTCCCGCCCGCCCGGTTCCTTGGGCTTTAAGAGCTCACTTGATGCCATCGTAGATCGAAGCTTCTACGCGGGCCAGGCCCAGCGCCACGGTCCGATATTCAAGATGGCGCAGTTTCACCAGCCGGTCGCCTGCATCGTCGACATCGGGAAGGGGCGAGAGCTCCTCAAGCGCGAGTCCGATAGCCTCGTGCTCGCCCCGCTACCGATCAGTGCCGAGATCCCGCGTGGATTTATCCGCTACATGAAGCTCGACGATTACGCCGTCTATTCGCAGCTGTTTCGGTTGGCGTTCTCCGAGGTTGTGCTCGAGGCGAATCGTGAGTTCGTTCTGCAAACCGTCCGTCGAGAACTGAGTGCGCTGGCAGCTGCCATCGATAGTGGGCCCCAGGTCGTCGATCCGCGAGGCGTCGTAGAGCGAATCATGTTCGCGGTATTGCTGCGGATCTACTTCGGCGAGGACATAAGTCCCTCGGATCGAACCGTCATCGAAGGTTGTTGTCGAGACATCGGATCGGGTAATACGATCGGCAGGGCGAGTCCCCGGGCGCGGCGCGCGTTACGGACGTTCGAAGAGCTGATTCGGGAGCGTAGCAGTAGCGATTCACTAATGCAGTACGATCGCTCTTCGGTATGGGGTGAGGTTTTGCGCCTGAGACCCGAGGCGGCGTCGGATTCGACGGCGATCGGGAACGCTCTTGCTGCTGGAGGCGTCCCGGGACAGCATCGGCGGGTTGTTGATGTGGATCCTGAGAAACCTCGCCGACAGCCCCGAGTCGGTTGAGATGGTCCGTGGTGCAGAACGCGGCGCGGTCTCTGTCAGAAACCCCACCGAATGTGTCGTTCTCGAAACCCTTCGCTTGGCGCAAAGTGAATACGTGTACCGGAAGGTCATCAAGCCGATCGAGTTCGATGGTTTCGAGGTTCCGAAGGGGTGGTTTATCCGCATCTGC
>JBDHED010000269.1:0-2487 GCA_039591175.1 Gemmatimonadota bacterium
AATGAGGATAAGCATCATAAGGGCGTGGCGCTTCTAGAAGCGATATTCGATGCCCCCACCGACCCTAAACAGCTCGAGGCCGCTCACCACGCCCAGCGGGAGCAAATAACTGGCGCCGATGTTCACGACCACGTGGTCGGTCGCGTAGGCGTCGAAACCACCGCCAAAACGGAAAACGAAATCCGTATAGTCGGGGAACTGGGATCCCAGATAGGCTGTGACGCCCGAGCGCGCCGCGAAGACGCCCCCGCCCAACAGCAGGTACGGCTGATAGCGACCCGTCAGCAGATACCCCTTGATGTCGAACGTGCCGACATAGATTTCAATGTCGCCGTCATATATATCCGAGACCACGGGCCATTGGGTGTCGAAGCCTGCGAAATATTCGAACGAGGCGCCCACCGAATATCGGGGGTGACATCGGTAACCCCCGCCGCCCTTCACGCTCCAACCATCGTCGGCGGTCGCGGTGGCTTCGGAGTCCGAAAAATTCTCACCGGCGAAGCCTCCGCCGACGCCGATGAAGAAGCCCCTTCGATCGAAGCCTTCGCTCGACAAATCTTCATCGCCCCAGCCAAAGGCCGAAGTGAGCGTACAAAGAATGCTCGAGATGCTTCCCACGCCCAGGGCGCCGGCTAGGCCTTTGATTCCATCGGCACGCGCCGGATATGCGACGAAACTAAACGCAAACAATACAATGGCAATTCGTTTCACGACCGGATGCCTCCCTCGATGTATCCGGCCCCGCCGGGTTGCTGACGCGAATCGTTCCGCGTGTTCACCTACCGCGAAATGCGATTTCTAGACGAGCGCCATGGAGCGCGAGGCGGGGATCGAACCCTCGGCCCTCTGCTTGGGAAGAGTGCAGGAACCCGAGGAAAACCGCTAGTTAACCCTGATTCGAAATACTTTTCGAGGTTACGCGGCTTTCGGCAGGGCGTCCAAGATCTTCCGGATTCTCTCCTGGGTATCGGTTGAAGCGGCGACTCGCAGCTCTGTGCGGCCTTCAGGGCGCGCGAGCTTCGCGGGCAAGTTCAGGACCTCGTAGCGGAACGTGCGCAACGATTCGAGTACCCATCGGTAGGTGCGCTTGGGACCATTGCGGCGCTCTGCCGCCGCTGTGGCGATCTGGAACTGGCGGAGCACGTTGTGCGTCAAGGCGCTGATCAACTGCCACGTCGTATTTGCATCCCAATCGCGCGTCGGGATCGTGTCGAAGGCCAGGTGCTGTTTCAGCTCGCCGAGCGTCTTCTCGTGGCCGCCGCGGCCGGCCATGAAGTCCCACAGCGTGCGCAGCCCGGTGCGCTTGTTGGTCGCGACTGACGAGTACTCGTAGTGCCCATCATTGGGATCGAACAGATCCAGTTGGAAGTTCTTCCGCGTCCGGTGAGAGACGTGCTTGCGATACACCGCGACGCGCAGCGTGCGATCCCACTTGGGGATCCGCAGCTTCGTGTAGAAGGCTTGCAGGCCGGGCCGGATCCGCCTCCAACGCTTGCGCTGGGCGATGAGGCGGCGGGTGTCGAGCCATTCCCACAACGGTGCCTTGATCGCGTATTCCATTCTCGAACGCTCCAGGAATTCGAGGATATCCCGTCGGAAGAACGCCCCGTCGAAGCGGGCTTCGAGGTGTCGTGGCGCGAGGTTTGCGCGCACTTCGTCGACCACAAACTCCAGCGTCTCCAGCGCCCGGTGGGAGTCGTGGACGTTGCCCTCGCGATTGACCACGGCCAGCAGCTGACCGGTCTGGGCCAAGTGGGCCGTCAGCGGGTAGTAGGATTTGTCCTTCGGATGGTGTGGGTTAAAGCCACGTTCGGCGCCTTCGGCGAACCAGCCGGTCCGCAGCACAGTGCCATCGAGATCGATCGTGATGCGCGACAGCCCGGCTTGCCGAGCGGTGTCGTACGCCACATCGCGAAGCAGGTCTCCGAGCCGATCGCGTACAGCCGATGTCGTCTCCTTCAACGTGTTCGACACGGTGCGATCGGTCGGGAGCCGGTGGAGACGTGTGAATCGGAGAAACAACGGATCTCGTTCCAACACCCGCAGATGCCGCAGGCGCGTACCGCCAACCAGCAACATGCCGATCAGCGCCAGCGTGATGCGGAACGATCCGTAGTCACCATCGAACTGGCGAATCGAAAACACCTTCTGGAGGCGCTCGGCGAAGCCCGACCGATCCACGAAGCGCCGGAACAGCTCGATTCCGCCGTACGCGCTGAGCTTCTCATCAGTGAAAACGATCGGAAGATCGCCCTTGACACGACTGCGAATCGAGCTTTTCTTTCTTCTCACGATTGTGGCCCCTTTGGTGGAGGAAGTTTGGTGGCTCTTTCTTCCATACCCACCGACGGGGCCACTTTCAATTTGGGCGTTTCACCCCAAAAAAGTATTTCGAATCAGGATTAGCTCTGGGGCGGCAGCGCTCGCCGCCAGATTGTAACATGGATCGAATGGACCAGCCTGCTCGGTATCGACTGCGGTACC
>JBDHED010000270.1:0-2482 GCA_039591175.1 Gemmatimonadota bacterium
CTCGAACATCGTCCCGGCCATGAAACGCTCCTGAATGCTGTTGATAGAGTTGCGGGCGTGGATAGTACTGGAATCAACCCGTTCGGGCTACGGCGTAAAGCCCACCAGCCGCCACATCTCTGCGCTGTCGTAGATCCGACCGGCAGCTATGACCGTGGTCACGCTGCGGATGTTGCTGATATCCGCTAACGGGTCGCGATCCAGAACGATCAGGTCGGCCCGTTTCCCCACCTCGATCGTGCCCGTTTCGTCCTCGAGCCCCATTGCTGCAGCCGCATCAGACGTGGCCGCGCGAAGCGCCTCAAGAGGCGTGAACCCGGCCCCGTCCACGTAGAGCTCCAGCTCGCGGTAGAGCGAGTGGCCGGGGATCGCCATGTCGGTCCCAGCCACGATCGTCACGCCGGCTTCGTGCAGCGCCTTGATCACTCCGAACCGTCGTTCGAGCGCCTCTCGGGCCGCTCCGGACTCTTCTGGCGCGATCCCGATGCCCTCGAGAGGCCCGGCTAGCTCCGGCGCCACCCGCGCCGCACCCGGCTCGAACGAAGTGAGAGGATCGTCGATCGACCTGCCGTGCAACTCGTACAATGCGATCGTTGGATCGACCACGATGCGCCTCTCCGCCAGCCACTCGATGACGCGCCCGCCTTCCGGTGATTCAGGGCCAACGGGCACTGGGTCCTCGTCACCCTCGGAGTTCCGGACCATTACGGCCTCGACAAAGCTGATGTGGTTGATCTGATCCATGCCGGCTTCGGTCGCACTGAAGAGATCCATGCCCTGCGGGATGTGGCCAGTCACGCTCATCCCCAACGTGTGCGCCTGTTCGGTGATGACTGGAACCAGATCGGGCTTGACGAAGCTGTAGATCTTGATCTGCTCGAACCCGGCTTCGTGATAGGACCGTACGAGCGCTTTTGCCTCGTCCACGGTCGAGACCTCGTCTCCGAAGATGACCCCAGCGACGAGGATCCGCGGGGCGGGACCCTGACCTGACGCGCTGGCATCGCGCATCGCGCGCACAAAATCGACGTCGTTGCCGACATCGCGCACGGTCGTGATGCCAGCTGCCAGGTAGACCGGTCCCCATTCGACCTGCGCCAAGTGGGCGTGCATGTCCCACAACCCCGGCGCTACGGTCTGCCCGTCGAGCTCTATCACGCGAGCGTCCGCGGGGACGACGACCTCATGCCGGCTCCCGACCGCCTCGATCCGACCACCACGGATAAGCACGACCGCATCCTCCAGCGGTTCATCTCCGACACCGGTGATCACCCGACCACCGATTAGCGCCAGCGGTCGATCGCCAAGCGGTTCGCCCGGTGCCAAATCACCCAACCGATCGAGCCCATCCTCTGCCGCGCGTGCCACGAACCACTCCAACGCTTCCTCGTAACCGACACGAATCGCCTCGAACTGGTCACCCTCGCCGTCGATCGTAACGGCGGCGACCAGCGTCCCGGTCGTGTCGGTCCATACTGTCTCGTGACCCCAGATGAGGCCGCCGATACTGTAGCGATCGAGCAACCGAGCGCGATCACCGACCTGCACACGGTCCCGGCCACGAGACTCTATCGTTACGGTGCTGGAGGGGAATACCTGCAACCGGTCGGGTCGACCATGAGCTTCCCAGTACCGCAGCAACATCATCTGGACGGTGATCGGCGCGTAGCCGGCGACGGTGAAGTACCGGCTCGGTAGGTCAACCTCGCGATCCACATCACCATCGGTAACACGCGCTTTCCCCTGGGCGACCTCGACTTCGAGATCGATCGCCACTCGGCGCGCGACCTTGCCCTCGACAGTCAACCTCGACGGAGTGTAGTCCTCGGCGGTAACGAGCTCGGCGGAAAGCGGAACGGACGTCCCCCGATCCGTGAACTCGAAATCGATCTCGGTGAGCACATCGACCCCTTGTCGAACGACCTGATAGTGCTCCATCCCAACGGCACGACTGACCCAGTGGAGGCGAAACGAGTCCTGTTCGACGACTGTAGAGTCTAAATCCTGCGCCTGCAGCGGCAGCCCACACACAGAGATCGCGAGCCAGAGCACCGCCATGAGCCCGACCACCGGAGTGGGACCGGCAGCGGTTGAATCACGGTGTCGCGACGGAGGACTCTGCAAAGGCAACGGTAGTGAGGGTGAACGCGTGGTGGGCGGTGAGGGACTCGAACCCCCGACCTCCTGCATGTGAGGCAGGCGAGGGCTCCTCCGGGGCTTTGGGGTGATACCTACAATGTCACTACAAATCAACGAGTTGTCCGAGAGCGTCGGTATCGTGAACCCGTCGGTGCTGATGGATTCCGTACGCGAACTGGTACAGAAACTGGTACACCTTGATCCCCCTAAGCGAAACGTGGGCGTGGGTGGAACGATGCCCGGGGTAGGTGGAGCGGTCCGTTACCTTAAACCGCGCGAGGCAAAACGTCAGGTCCCCTTGACGGAAACGCGGGGGTAGGCGGAACGATGCGCCGCGTTTCTG
>JBDHED010000271.1:0-2477 GCA_039591175.1 Gemmatimonadota bacterium
GCGGATGATGCTGGCGCTGCTGATTTACTGCTACGCGAACGGGGTGTTTGGGTCACGACGCATCGAGCGGGCGACGTACCGAGACATTGGAGCGCGTTACCTGACGGCGGACACCCATCCGGACCACGACACGATATGTAAGTTTCGCCGGGAGAACTTCGAGGCGGTGTCGGAGAGTTTTCTGCAGGTGCTGTTGCTGGCGCGGGAGCTTGAGCTGGTTCGAGTGGGGTTGGTGAGTGTGGACGGCACGAAGCTCGATGCGAACGCGAGCAAGCACCGCAGTGTTCGCTACGACCGGGCGAAGGCGTTGGTTGAGCAGCTTCGGGCGGACATTGATGAGCTGCTGGAGAAGGCGGAACAAGCCGATTCGAGCGGGGGTGTGGATAGTCAATCGCTGCCCGAGGAGTTGGCGCGTCGAGAGAAGCTAGCCGAGCAGCTCGATGCGGCGTGTAAGCGCTTGGAGAAGCAGGCGAAGGCGCGCGCTGAGAGTGAACGCGGGGAGTATGAGCGCAAGGTGTCTGAGCGCGAGAGTCGAAAGGGTAAGCGCAAGGGCCGGCATATCAAGCCGCCCGACGACGGGCCTGGGGGGAGTGAGCAGACGAATCTGACCGACCCCGACAGCGGGCTGATGCGTAAATCCAAACGCCATGAGTACCGTCAGAGCTACAACGCCCAATGCGCGGTGGACGCTGAGGGCTCGCAGCTGGTGTTGGGGACTCGGGTGAGTCAATGCGCCAGTGATGCCAACGAGCTGGCGGCCGACATCGAGGCCATACCCCAAGAGTTGGGTCGCCCAGAGACGGTGGTGGCTGACAACGGCTATGCCAATCAGCGTGAGGTCGAGACACTGGAGGCCGAGGACCCCGAAGGCGAGTCTATCGAGGTGTTGGTGTCGATGGGGGCCGAGGGGCGCCGACGTCGATACGACTTCCGTCCCCCGAAGGAGGCGAAAGGTCCGAGTCGTGCTCGCAGTGCCTGGGCCGAGGCGATGCGGGCCAAGCTCGAGAGTGAATCGGGGCGCGCGAAGTACCGGTTGCGTCAACAGAGCGTTGAGCCGGTGTTTGGCATCATCAAAAACGTGCTCGGCTTCACTCGATTCATGCTGCGCGGGCACGCGAAGGTCGAGGGCGAGTGGCAGTTGGTCAATCTCGCTTACAACTGTAAAAGGCTGCATCGGTTGGTCGAGGCGATGCCCTAATAGAAGACGATGGGGCCGAGATGAGCACACGCAACGCCCCGAACCGTAGGCGATAACGCTGAAACGCGCTGGCGCACCGGGAGAGCAACCAAGATGAATCGACGCACAAATCCGCATCACGCACTTTATTTGCCGTCAGTGCGCATGCCCAGTCCGACAGACTGCTAGCCCGCATATTGTACGAGTACAGCGGTGATGGACTGATGATGCTTAATAGTTTCATACCGTTAGCCGTGATTTTCGCGAGGCCGCAAGCCGGACAGATTGCTTATCCCGATTCTCGCTTGTTCTGGCACCCGCTGCGCGCACATGCTTCCTCAAGCATAGTTCCGCTATGCTTTCGGTCACGAGCACGCACAGCGAGCACCAGTCCGGCGCGATCTCTCGGGATACTCGTGCAATATGCGGGCTAGCGGATCCCGAGGATGATTGAATTCCGCGGCTAGAATTCTGTCATAAGCAGTTAGCCGCGTATTTATAAGCAAAAAAATCGGCGTATGACTTACGCCTTCGAACTGCATCGTAAGACTAGCGAGGAGAGAAAAATGAGCGATGTCATTCCCACCGACTTCAAAGACCTGCTGGAGACGACCACAGTCGCGACGCTCGCGACGGTCATGCCGGACGGCAGTCCTCAGGCGACGCCGGTCTGGTTTGGATTCAACGGCACGCATATCGAGGTCAATACGGCCAAGGGGCGCGCGAAAGACGAGAATATGCGCCGCAACCCGAGGGTCGCGGTAACAGTGGTCGACCCGAAAAACCCGTACCGTTATCTAGAGGTGCGAGGGCGCGTCGCCGAAATCACCGAGGATGGCGCGGACGACAATATCGATGCGCTCGCGAAGCGCTATCTGAACGAGGACAAATACCCCTATCGGGTCCCGGACGAGGTGCGTGTGATTTTCCGCATCGCGCCGGAGCACACGACGACCATGGGGTGATCTGCCCCGATCCGTGAACGACTTTGGAGCGAGCCGCGTCGCGCGGCGCCGACCGGCGCGTGCCGCCGGCTGATCCAGAGACTATCAAGGAGAGCCGCGATGAATTACTTTGAGAACAACTCACGGTCCATCGGCAATACGCCGCTGGTCAAACTCAATCGAGTCGTCGATCCGGGCCGGGCGCTGGTGCTGGCGAAGATCGAAGGGCGTAACCCGGCTTACTCGGTGAAATGCCGCATCGGCGCCTCGATGATCTGGGATGCGGAGGAACGCGGCGTGCTGAAGCCCGGTATGGAGGTCATCGAGCCGACCAGCGGCAACACCGGTATAGCACT
>JBDHED010000272.1:0-2472 GCA_039591175.1 Gemmatimonadota bacterium
GGTGACCTTGGCATCGCGGAAGTACCGCTCCACCGGATAGTCGCGGGTGTAGCCATATCCGCCATAAACCTGCACCGCATTAACCGCTGCCTTCATCGCGGCCTGACTGGCCAGTAGCTTGGCCATCGAGACTTCTTTTCGTGCCGAGCCTCCGAGATCCTGTTTGTCGGCGGCGGCGTAGGTTAGCGCTCTCGCTGCAGCAACTTCCGCGGCCAGTGTGGCGAGTTGGAACCGAAGCCCTTGGAACTCAGCGATTGGCTGTCCGAACGCACGCCGTTCACGCGCGTAGTCGATCGACAACCTCAGGCACGCTTCGGCGATCCCGAGCGCTTGAGCGGCGATCCCCAAACGGCCGTGTTCGAGGCTGGCGAGTGCGTACTTTAGGCCGTTCCCCTCTTCACCCAACCGATTAGCCACCGGTACCTCTAGATCATCGAACACGATCTCGGTCGTGTTCGATGATTTGAGACCCATTTTCTTCTCTTCCTTCCCGACGCTAAAACCATTCCATGTCGGTTCGATCACGAACGCGGATATGCCGCGCGCACCATCATCGCTAGTGCGCGCCATCGCGACGATGACATCAGCCGTGCCACCGTTAGTCACCCATGCCTTAGCACCGTTAAGCAAGTAGCGATCACCATCCAATTGGGCGCGGCACATCATCGCCGCAGGGTCCGAACCGGCATCGGCCTCCGATAGCGCAAACGCGGCCAACATTTTCCCCGCCGTCATCGAGCGCAGATACCGCTCTTTGAGCTCATCCGTCCCGTAAGTCAGTAACATCTGGCTCGGGAGCGAGTTGTGAACGCTCATCGAGACCGCCAGAGATGGGTCGACTTTGGCGATCTCCTCAAGTGCGAGGAGGTAGGTCACGGTGTCGAGCCCGCTTCCACCCCATTCCTCCGGCATGAGCATGCCCAGGAAGCCGAGCTCGCCGAGCGCGTCAACTGCGTCGCGCGGAAAGTGGCCGGTCCGGTCCCACTCTGCCACGTGAGGAGCCAGCTCCTTTTCCGCAAAGTCCCTTGCGGTGCGAACGACCTCCTGTTGTATGGCGTTGAGTTGACGGATTTGGGTTACCACGCCTGGCTGCCTCCGAAGGTCACAGGGTTCTCCCTCGGCAAACCGTTTGCGCGAGAGCGAGTCGAGACCCCGCAGGGTTCAACTCCAAGGAGGCTCGACCAAGTGGAGCGCCGGTGGGCCGAGGGAAACCTCTGTGACCCTCGGAAGTGACCAGCGTGCAGCTCATACACCACCCCCGTACTCAAAAAATCCGCGGCCGGTTTTCCGACCCAGCTGGCCAGCCGCAACCATCCGTTTCAGCAGTGGGCAGGCGCGGTACTTGGGATCCCCGAGACCGTCGTGCAACACGTCGAGAATCGCCAAGCACACGTCGAGCCCGATAAAGTCGGCCAGCGTCAGCGGTCCCATCGGGTGTCCCATTCCCAGCTTCATCACCGTGTCGATCGCCTCCGGCTCGGCGACTCCCTCCATCACGCAGAAGATCGCCTCGTTGATCATCGGCATGAGAACCCGGTTCGAGACAAAGCCGGGGTAATCTTCGACCGTTACAGGGATCTTCCCCAGCGATTCTGCCAGCGCAGCGACTGTGTCGTGGGTCGCCGCGGACGTTTCGAGACCGCGGATGATCTCGACCAGCTTCATGACCGGTACCGGATTCATGAAGTGCATACCGATCACCTGATCGGGCCGCGACGTGGCGGCCGCAAGTTGGGTGATCGAAATCGAAGACGTGTTGCTGGCTAGGATGGCGTCGGGTTTCACGATCGCGTCGAGCGTTCGAAAGACATCGGTCTTGATCTCCTCGTCCTCGACAATCGCCTCGACAACGAGATCCACGCCGTGGGTCGACTCGAGATCGGTGCTGGAGACGATCCGATCGAGGGCGGCGTTCTTGTCCAGCTTGGTCGCCTTCTCCTTCTTGATCTGGCGGTCGAAGTTGCGGCCGATCGTCTCGAGGCCATGACCCAACGCCACCGGGTCGCTGTCGACCAACACCACGTTGTGACCGTGCTGAGCGAACACGTGGCCGATGCCGTTACCCATCGTACCGGCTCCGATGACGGCGACGTTCTCGATCGTCACAACCGCTCGATCTCCATCGCGACAGCGTTTCCACCGCCAAGGCAAAGTGTTGCCAGGCCGCGTGTTAAGCCCCTCTCCTTCAATCCATAGATGAGCGTCGTTAGGACCCGAGCGCCGCTCGCGCCGATCGGGTGGCCGAGGGCCACGGCACCGCCGTGGACGTTGACCCGCTCCCAATCCCAACCGAGCTCCTCACCGTCCGCCAGCGCCTGCACGGCGAAGGCTTCGTTCGCCTCGATCAACTCATAGTCGTCGATCGAGCGGCCGGTCTTCTCCATGAGTTTTCTCACCGCGAAGATCGGCGCATAAAAGAGCATCTCGGGTTCAGTGCCGGCGGCGGCATAATCGACGATTCTCGCCAGCGGC
>JBDHED010000273.1:0-2466 GCA_039591175.1 Gemmatimonadota bacterium
GTACCGCTCCATGTATATCGTGTCGTAGTTCTCGAGGCGCGTGACCGCTGCGACCGCGATGCCGGTACTATAGATCTCCGGATACCGAAAGAGGGCGTTCAGTGTTGCCCCGCCGCCGCCACTCCAGCCCCACATCCCGATCCGTGATGTGTCCACGTACGATCGCTCAGAGAGCTTCCGGGCTGCCGCGGCCAAGTCCGCGCTCGAGACTGTCCCCACCTTCCGATACTGGGCCTTTCTCCAGTCGCGGCCGCGGGGACCCGGCGTTCCCCGGTTGTCGACGCTGGCCACGATGTATCCTTGTTGGCTGAGCATCATATGCCAGCCGCGGGCTCCGAAACGCCAGCGGTCCAACACGTTCTGGGCGAACGGGCCGCTGTATACGAAGAAGAACAACGGGTACTTGAGACTCGGATCGAAGTCCGGGGGATACATGATCCACGCGTCCAGCATCGCGTCTCCCACGTCCACTTGAAGGAGCTCCATGCGGCCTTGGTCCAGCTGGGAGAGCGTCTCGTTCAACCGAACGTTGTCGACGAGCACACGCTGGACCTCGTGGTCCGGCAGGCTGACCAAGCTCGTGACCGGGGGCGAGGTTAGTGTCGAGTACGTGTGGATAGCGTACGCGCCGTCCGGCGAGAGGTCGTAGCTATGTGTCCCCGGCTGATCGGTCGGTGAAAGCCGGACCGGATCGCCGCCTGAAAGGGGCACCCGGTACAGATAGCGTTGCGTCGCATTGTCGGGCGACGCGATGAAGTAGAGCCAACCGCCGTCCTCGTCGATCAGCTCGACGCTGACGATTTCCCAGTCACCAGACGTGATTGGCTTGAGCTCGCCACTCTCCCGGTCGACGGTATAGACGTGCCTCCAGCCGGTGCGCTCGCTGATCCACGTCATGCGACGGTCGCCGTCGAGCCAGATCCAATCATCGACCGCGTTCAGGTAGGCGGGGTCGGTCTCAGTGAGCCACGTGCGGGTCGCCCCGTCGTCCCCGTCACAAAGCAGCACGTGATTCGTGTTCTGATGGCGGTTCATCCGTTGTATCGCTACCTCGTCGCCGTTCCCAGACCACTCCATACGCGGGATGTAATTGTCCCGCTGGTCTCCGGGCACGTCGCACCACGTTGTCTCTCCGCCACTCGCCTTCACGACGCCCACACGCGCGGCTGAGTTCCTCGTGCCTACCTTCGGGTACTGGACGGGAATCGTGAAGGAGTAGAGCGAGTCGGTGCTGTTGATCATGTTGAAGACGCCGATGCCTTCTGCGTCGAGCTGCCAGTATGCGATCGACTCACCGTCCGGCGCCCAGCGCCAGCCATCGGCCGGCAAAGGCATGAAGAACTCTTCCTCGTACACCCAGTCGAAGTTGCCGTTGATTATCGTTTCCGACCCATCGAAGGTCAGTTGCATGACCTCCCCTGTCTCGACGTTTTCCACGTACACGTCGTTCTCGCTCACGTACCCGAAACGGTCACCGGAGGGATCGAACTTGCCGTACATGAGGCTCGACTCGGGGCGGTCGGCGCCCATTTGCCGTAGGGCCCCCGTACTCAGGTTCAGCACCCAATAGTCCCCGCGGGAGTTGAAACGCCACACGCGCTTTGAGTTCGTGTAAATCAGCAACCTGCTGCCGTCCGGTGACCACTCGTAGTTCTGAATCTCGAGCGGATCAGTGGCGCCCTCGGGTATGAGCTGAGTGGCGTCTACCAGCACCTCTCGCTCGCCGGATGCGGCATCGTACATCACGAGGTCTCGTCCGGAGCCGTTTGCACCGCTCTCCAGGGTGGTATACGCGGTTCCGCTTTCCAGCCATCGCGTCGAGCCGAACCGCTCGGGGAAGAAATCGCGGGTTTCGAACAATCGATCCAGTGTGATCTTACTGGCATCCGTCGTCTGCTGGGCGGCGCCAGGGGCGGCCAGAACTAGGGCGAAGATCCCTGCCATGGCCGTCACGTTGATCCTCCATCGTTTTATGCGTTTCATCGCTAGCCTCTCTATGGTGTCTGCGCTGGTATCACGCGGTTAGGGCCGCTGTGTGAAAAGATACGGCAACATCTCCCACGAGGATTCTCCACCATCCACGCCGCCCTCAATACATTGGATGTCGAGAAGGCTGAAAGGGCCCGAACAGCCAGGATTTCCGTGCTCTCAATCGTTCTTCTCACGACGGTGCCGAAATGCCGACAAAAACAGCCCTGCTAGCGTGAGCCTACGTGCGATTCTCATCGTTTCCGCCCGTGGGTTGCGCCACTTTGCTGTATGTTCAGTCTATAATCGCTTGGATTAGGGGCTCTGTCCGGGAAAACCCGCTCTCAGACGTGGGAAAAAACCGTACGCGCAACGATGCTGCCGCATTACAATGGAGGCAGAACCGCAGCGTTGGGAGCACGCATGGAGACTGACCGCTCGATCGCCACGATTCTGTTCTCCGATATCGCCAGCTCCACCGAGCGCGCCGCCGAAGTT
>JBDHED010000274.1:0-2430 GCA_039591175.1 Gemmatimonadota bacterium
GTCAGTTGCCACCTTTAGGTCTGGGCACCCCCCAGACAGACCAGGAGGTTTCATGAGTGGTACGCGCAAGCTGCTACAAGCATGTACCCTGGCAGCGATCGCAGGTGTGCTCGCGCTATCCTGCGGCAAAGAACAGCAACTCTCCCACCCCGTAGCGCCCGAAGGGTTCGTACCCAGCGGGCCGTTGACTCCCGCCGAGGCGCTCGGCACGGGTGTGTGCATGGGCAACGACGCGATCCTCGGGAACGCGGCCGTAAGTGGGACCGTGTCCGGGTTCGGATCGGACCCGCTCAACTTCAACTGCACGGCGAACGACGTGCGCATCGCGAACGCCGCCACGGCGTCGGGCGACCCGATTACGTGCTTTCCCGGCGACTTGATTACCGGCGTTGATATCGTGGCTGACGTCGTCGAGACGGCGACCTCGGTCCGCCACGACATCGGGATCTGGATCGAGAACGGGGACAACGGGGCAGGGGGCGCCGAGGACGGCGTCTGCGACTTCTTCTACTTCGACCCGGTCGACATTGCCGCCGAGCCGAATGTCCACGACGCCGACGGTGATAGCTGCGGGGACATGCAGAACGCCGGGACGGTCGAGGACTTCGAGCTCGGCGACCTGGATCTCATCTGCCCCGCGAGTCCTGTGGTCGTCAACGGCATGACGTTCATCGAAATCGCATCCTGCGTGTCTTGGACGCAGCCCGGCGGCGATCGGGACTGCCCCATTAGTCCGACGACGAGTAATGCAGATAATGATATCCGGTTCGGCACGCTCCCGGCCAACAAGTCGAAGTGCAACTGCGAACCGTTTTTGGTCGAGGTTGAGATCTTGGCCCAGTTAACCCTCGAGAAGATCGTGATCAACAACGACGGCGGGACCGCGATCGACACCGACTGGTCGTTGAGGTTCGCCGGTCCGGACAGCAGCGGTGTCGGCGTCGAGGGTGACGCCAGCATCACCAACGCCCTTGTGCCGGCAGCCACGTACACGCTGTCGGAGGAGGACGGGCCGGCCAATTACTCGACGACCGGGATCTGGTCCTGCACCGGTGACGGCTCGTTGGCGAACGGCAACGAGATCACGCTGGAACCCGGTGATAGTGCCACCTGCACGATCACCAACACCGACGACCCGCTCTCGCTGACGCTCACGAAGTTGGTGATCAACAACGACGGCGGCACGGCGATCGACACCGACTGGTCGCTGCGGTTCAAGGGTCCGGATAACGGCATTGGCGTCGAGGGCGACGGCAGCATCACCAGCGTCGCGGTGGACGCGGGCACATACACGCTGTCGGAGGAAGACGGGCCTTCCGGCTACATGTCGACCGGAATTTGGTCGTGCACCGGTGACGGCTCGTTGGCCAACGGCAACGAGATCACGCTGGGGCTCGGTGACACCGCCAGCTGCGAGATCACCAACACCGACGACCCGATCTCGCTGACGCTCACGAAGTTGGTGATCAACAACGACGGCGGGACGGCGATCGACACCGACTGGTCGCTGCGGTTCAAGGGTCCGGACAACGGCGTCGGCGTCGAGGGTGACGGTCCGATCACCGGCGCCATGGTTGACGCGGGCACGTACACGCTGTCGGAGGAGGACGGGCCTTCTGGCTACTCGTCGACCGGGGTGTGGTCGTGCACCGGTGACGGCTCGTTGGCCAACGGCAACGAGATCACGCTGGGGCTCGGTGACACCGCCAGCTGCGACATCACCAACACCGACGACCCGCTCTCGCTGACGCTCGAGAAGATCGTGGTCAACAACGACGGCGGGACCGCGATCGACACCGACTGGTCGCTGCGGTTCAAGGGTCCGGATAACGGCATCGGCGTCGAGGGCGACGGTCCCATCACGAACGCCGCGGTCGACGCGGGCACGTACACGCTGTCGGAGGAGGACGGGCCTTCGGGCTACACGGCGGACGCCGCGTGGGTCTGTACCGGTGACGGCTCGTTGGCCAACGGCAACGAGATCACGCTGGGGCTCGGTGACACCGCCACCTGCAGGATCACCAACCGCGACGATCCGATCTCGCTGACGCTCACAAAGCTCGTGGACAACAGCGCCGGCGGGACCGCGATCGACACCGACTGGTCGTTGAGGTTCAAGGGTCCGGACAACGGCGTTGGCGTCGAGGGAGACGCGGCGATCACAAACGCCTCGGTGGACGTGGGTACCTACACGCTGTCCGAGGAGGACGGGCCTCCGTTCTACACCACGACCGGCGTGTGGTCGTGCACCGGTGACGGCTCGTTGGCCAACGGCAACGAGATCACGCTGGGGCTCGGTGACACCGCCAGCTGCGAGATCACCAACGTCGCCGACCCACCGGCTTGTGAAGCGGGCGATCGGCTGACATCGGTAACGCTGGAGGTGATTGCGGCGTTCCCGATTCCGCTGCCCCTCGAGTGGACCGATGA
>JBDHED010000275.1:0-2418 GCA_039591175.1 Gemmatimonadota bacterium
CTGAAGATCGATGCCCGCGCGAACCGCGGATTGGGTGCTCGGGAACTCGGCCAGCACCCCGTCACCCAGGAACTTCACGACTCGCCCGTCGTGTTTTTCGACCGATTCCTTGACGAGGGATTGGAAGATCTCGACCAGCCGAATCGCCTCGGCTTCGTCAACGGCGGAGAGCCGACTATAGTCGACGATATCGGCAAACCAAACGGCGGCGAGGCGGTGTTGAGGCTCATTCATGGCGCTGATTGAGAATAATGATCGTGGGGGGACAGCGCCCCTGCCTAGCGAGATCCAAGCTCGTTTCCTTTATTGATGATCGTTTGACAGATCTCCCCTGATCGGGTAGAGTCATTAGCTGTCATTTCACCTCCCCCGGTTCACCTCCCCAGGCCGAGGAGGAACCCTCCATGCGGGTCCGCTCACCGAGCTTTTTCGTTTTCTTCTCGCTTATCATCGCCGCTTGCGCCGAGAGCGACGGTCCCACCGCTCCGAATGCGCCCGAACTCCTCTCGCGCGGTGCACTAGCCCCAGCCGCGGCGGTCCAGCTGCGTCACCAGGAGGATCTCATGGCGGTCCCCGGTGTGGTCGGCGTGGGTCTCGGCGCCACTGACAGCGGCCGCCCAGCCGTCGTCGTCCTCGCTGAGCGGGGCGGGGTAGCGGGTTTGCCGGCATCACTCGGCGGCGTACCGGTGCGTGTCATGGTGACCGGGGAGATCTGGGCGCTGCAGCAAGAGCCACGCAAGAAGTGCGAAAACCCGCCCTGCAATGGGGGTGGCGGCGGTGGTGGTGGCGGTGGCGGGGACGTCGATCCGACAGCCCGGTTCCCGCTCCCAGTTCCGATCGGCGTGTCGACGGGTCATCCTGCGATTACCGCGGGGACGATCGGCGCACGCGTCAAGAAGGGCAGCAACGTGTACGCGCTGAGTAACAATCACGTTTACGCTGCCTCAAACACTGCCACGATCGGCGATGCAGTAATTCAGCCAGGCACGTTTGATGGTGGCAGTTCGCCGGCTGACGATATCGGCACATTGGCCGACTTTCAGCCCATCGATTTCAGTGGGGGTAACAACGTTATCGATGCCGCGATCGCACTGTCGTCGACCGCGAACCTGGACAACTCGACTCCGTCGAACGGCTACGGGACGCCCAAGTCGACCACGACGACAGCGGCCGTGAACATGAGGGTCATGAAGTACGGCCGCACCACCCAACAGACCAAGGGGCGGATCTCGGTGATCAACGCCACGGTCAATGTGAACTATGGTGGCCCGGGCGTCGCGCGGTTCGTCAATCAGATCGTCATCGGTGGCGGTGGGTTTAGCGCCGGTGGCGACTCCGGCTCGCTCATCGTGGTCGAGAAGGGCGGCGACAAGCTGAAGCCAGTCGGTCTTCTCTACGCCGGCAGCAGCAACTCCACGATCGCCAACCCGATCGGTCCGGTCCTCAGCGAGTTCGGTGTCACGATCGACGGGAGCTAACGCACGGCACACATTTCTTCTCTTGCTCACCGGGTTCACGCTCGCGTGCGCCGGAGGCAAGACCGGGATCGACGGTCCTGACGGGGAGGCGATCGGGATGACCGAGTCTGGCATCGAACAGGCGAACCGAACGTTGACCGACAGCGTGATCGACCTGCCGGGGGTGAGCGGCGTCGGGATCGGCGAGTGCGAGGGCGAGCCCTGCCTCGTGGTTATGGTCGCGGAAAAAACGGACGAGCTGTTGAAGGTGATCCCCTCGTCCGTCGATGGTTTTCCCGTCGTCGTGGAAGAGACCGGCGCGTTCCGCGCTTTAGAGGACGAGTAGCCCTACTCCGTCCGGATTACTCCACGAGCACTTCCTTCGCCCGCCCCGTCTCCGCGACGGCCTCCACGATCCACAAGTAACGCCCGGGCTCGAGATCGACGCGGAAATATGATGTCCGGTCGACCGGCATCTCGTGTGCCCCACCGACGAAAGTGGCGGGAGCTGGCGCGCGTAAACCGTCGATCTCCATCCAGTCCATCCAGCGAACAACCTCGTCGATGTCCGAATCCTCTTTTAACCGCGCCAGGTGGACGTCGTTGCCGAGCCCCGCTTCAGGGTGCTCTGCGTAGTGAAGCGCGATCGTGTGCTCGCCGGCGGCGAGCGCCTCGGGCCCATCGATCGCTTCATTCGACACGGTGACGTCGATGTCGGCTTCGGGTTCCGTGGCCCCAGAGTCTTCGGCCGTCACGACGATCGGCATCGCCATCCCCATCGCCACGTGGAACACCCCCTCGGCGGTTTTCACGTAGCACTCGGCGACGTACGTGCCGGGATCGAGGTTGACCGTCGTTTCGGCGGTGTGCCCCGGCGCGACGAACCCGGGCCCGCCCATCGACACCGCGGAGGTCGTGTACCATTCGGGTAGATCTCGACCGAGGATCGCGCCGCCCTCGA
>JBDHED010000276.1:0-2413 GCA_039591175.1 Gemmatimonadota bacterium
ACGTCTTCACATCCTGACGGACCGCCCGACCGCCCGACCGCCCGACCGCCCGACCGCCTTACCGCCTTACCGCCTTACCGCCTTACCGTCCTACCGCCTTACCGCCCTACCGCCCTACCGCCCTACCGCCCTACACCACCCGCTCCCCATTCTTGCCAAACAAATGAACGCGGGCTCTATCGAGCCGGAGGCCGAGCCGTGAATCCGCGCTGAGCTCCCGATCCGCTTCGACTCGCACGACCCACTGCGTTCCGCCCGGTCCTTCCACGTGAACCAGCAGCTCGTTGCCGAGGGGCTCGAGTCGTGTGATGATCGTGGTGAGATCCACATCTCCGGCGTCGGCGCCCACGAGAGTGATACCCTCCGGACGTATTGCGAGTGTGGTCGGGCCAGCCGGGGCGGATGGCTCGACGGGAAGTAGGAAATCGTCGCACCGAAACGTCGGCCCCCCTCTGTCTTGCTGCACCGTTCCCTCCACCGTGTTGATGGAGGGAGTCCCGATGAAGCGCGCCACGAAGAGGTTGGCGGGTTGCCGGTAAACCTCGAGCGGCTCGGCGTACTGCTGAAGCTCGCCCGCGCGCATGACCGCGATTCGCTGTCCCAACGTCATGGCTTCGACTTGGTCGTGCGTCACGAAGATCATCGTCGCCTCGAGTCGGGCGTGCAGCGCCGCCAACTCGCTTCGCATCTCTACCCGGAGCCGGGCGTCGAGATTGGAGAGCGGCTCATCGAAGAGAAACACCCGCGGTTCGCGAACGATGGCCCGCCCCAGGGCCACTCGCTGGCGCTGTCCACCCGAGAGCTGAGCCGGCCGCCGGTCCATCAACCCATCGAGCCCGAGCAAGCCCGAGGCGCGCTCCACCCGTTGCGCGATTTCGTGCGCGCCGACCCTTCTCACCTTGAGGCCGAATCCCAAGTTCGCCCTGATCGTCATGTGCGGGTAGAGTGCGTAGTTCTGAAAGACCATCGCGATGTCGCGTGCCGCTGGCTCGAGATCGACGACCGATTGGTCACCGATGAAGATGTCTCCGGCGGTCGGCTCTTCGAGGCCGGCAATCATGCGCAGTACCGTCGTCTTCCCACAGCCCGACGGACCGAGGAGCGCCACCAACTCCCCATCGCCGACGTCGAGGTCCAACGGGTGCACGGCCGTTATGTCGTTGAACCGCTTGGCGACGCCGGCGAGCCGAACGGATCGGTCTCGGGTCGAGTCGGTCACAGGGCAATCTCCAACGGGTCTCCGACTTCGGTGTCGTGGCGTGTACCCGCGACCATCGCTTCGATGGCCGATCCCCGTCTCTCAATGGAGACAGATCGGCCTCGAACAGTGGCGCGTGTCAGCTGCAGTTCGTCCAACTCCAGGGGAAGCGGATCGACCAGGAGCATCTCGTCGTTGCAGGGCTCGAGACCGGCGGCGCCTCGCACGATCAGGTCCAGAATCCAACTGTGTTGGTAATCGTCGATGCCGCGATAGACCGATGGACGCCCCGTGATGGGATTGTAATGTTCGTAGGAGTTTGGTAGCTCCGGGTTACCCTGGTGGAACATCATTCTGATGAATGACGACAGCAGGTGGGCGGCGTAGGGGCCGACCTCTCGCCGTCCCCGGTGCCACTGCCGGAGCAATCCCTCGACGATGTGACAGTTGGTCATCGGCCACACGCGTCCGTTCCACGGGCAGATATGTCGCTTGCCTTTCCATTCGGCGCTCGCGTCGAACATCGGATCGTCACGGCTGGATGATGGGACGGGATACGGCGTCGCAAACTCTTCGGGATTCGTGAGGTGGTCCAGTAACCGCGAGAGCCGGTCTGGTGAGACGAGGTCGGTCAGGAGAGGGTAAAACGACACCGCGGCTTTGACGCCGGTTCTCGCCATGGCCGTCGGCTCGACATCGCTGAAGAGTCCGATCTCCTCGTCCCACATTCGCTCGAGAATCGCCGCGCCGATGCGATCGGCTCCCTCACCCCACCCGCGCGCCTGTCGCAGATGGTCCAGCCGATAGGCCATCGCGCACAGCGCACGCTTCAGCTGATAAGCATACACGGTCACGTCGATTCCCTTCAGCCTGATCCGATCCTCCCATCCATAACGATCCGCATCAGGATCGACCGCCTGATAGCGGGACATGTACTCCTGACCCGTCTCGTAGTGGTTGAGGATGTCATACAGGCCCGACTGCTCCCGGTCTCGGGTGCGGTCGAGCCACCGGGCATAGCGCGACAGCCCGGCATACACCTCGGTGAGGAAACCAGGGTCAGGGTGCACGGCGTCTACGGCGAGCGCAGCATCGCCCCAATTCGCGTGGTAGAAATCCGTACCCTCGAGGTGATTGGTGTAGAGCCGGCCGTGCAGCGAACCGTCATCCTTCTGACACGCCAGGAAGTTGAGGAGCGAGCCCCGGGCCATGGCC
>JBDHED010000277.1:0-2386 GCA_039591175.1 Gemmatimonadota bacterium
CACCGTGCGCACGGTCTGGAGCATCTGCCGGCCGCGGTATGTCGTCAGCAGGATGAACAGCGACTCCGGTGTCGTCACGAACAGGTGCGGTGGGTTCTTGAGGTGCGCTTGGCGTTCCGACGCCGGCGTATCGCCGGTCCGTACGGCGGTCCGAATATCGACATCGGGAAGCCCCATCCGTTCGAGCTCGGCCCGAATGCCGGCTAGCGGTTCGGCCAGGTTCTTCTCGATGTCGTTGCTGAGCGCCTTGAGCGGCGAGACGTAGACGACGCGGGTCTCGTTTGGAAGCGCACCGGGTCCGCCGGCCGACGGATCGAGCCCCAGCCGGATGAGCTCGTCGATCGCCGACAGAAACGCGGCCAGCGTCTTGCCCGAGCCGGTCGGTGCGGCGATCAGCGTATGGCGACCCGACCGGATCGCCGGCCATCCTTTTTGTTGCGGAATTGACGGTCCGTTGGGGAAACGGTGCTCGAACCAGGCGCGAACAGCCGGGTGGAAAGCGTCCAGAGCCATAGCCCCGGATTCTAGTCGATCGCTGGCGCCGCCGACAGCAGTTCCTCGACGCGCGGCTCGTGTTCTCGGTGGGTAGACTCTTCGATGCGGCGACCGTGGTGCTGGGTTTCCGCCGCGTGGATTCGTGAGAGGATCGTCGAGATCGATGATGAGTGCGGTATCTCGCCGGGAGTGTCAGCTTCGGTGGATTGCGACGTGAGTTGTGTTTCGAGTTCATCCCCGACCATCCCCCGCGCATCTGCTGAGGTATAAGACATTGTTGGCCACGCTTGCGGGCTTTGTCGCGGGGAGCGTGCACGTTCTCGCGGGCCCCGACCACCTGGCGGCGATCCTCCCATTCGCGGTCGGGGACCGCAAACGATCGTGGATTCCGGGGGCGCTCTGGGGTATTGGCCACTCGTTCGGAGTCACCGTCGTGGCTGTGGCGGCGATCGTGATCCGCGACATCTTGCCGCTCGAGGCCCTATCTGAGTTTGCTGAGCAGGTGGTGGGGCTGACGTTGATCGCGATCGGGCTGTGGGGTCTCCACCGGTCGGTCCGCATCCGGATCCACGCGCACCCTCACGCTCACGCCGACAACGAGCACCGGCACTTCCACGTCCATGTTTCTGGGAAGATTACGGACCACGACCACGCTGAAAGCCACGCGCACACCCACACGCACGCACCGCTCGCGGTCGGCACGCTCCACGGGATTGCCGGTGGAGCGCACCTGGTGGCCGTGCTCCCCGCTGTCGCACTGCCGACGGTAGCAGCACGCGGCGCCTACATCGGCGCCTACGCGGTCGCGACGATCGGTGTCATGACGACGGTGTCATCTCTAGCGGGCCGCGTTTCGGCTCGGCTCGTCGAGGCCGGGCTCAAGTACCATGGCCGGTTCCTCGCCGCGACCTCGACTGCGGCCCTCCTCGTTGGCGTCTGGTGGCTGCTCTAGCCGACGAGCGGATTCACTCCGTGTGTTTTCCGGGCTCCAAGAACCAGGCCTGAGGGTGCTTTTCGAAACCGATCCTCGGGTAGTACTCGATCGCCGCCGGTGCCGAGAGCAGGATCAGCTTGCAGTGCGACCCGAGCCGGTCTTGGGTCTCGTCGATCAGCCGTTTGCCGATGCCGCGCTTCTGGTAGCGCTCGTCGACCGCCAAGTCTGACAGGTAACAGCAGTAATGAAAGTCGGTCACCGAGCGCGCAACGCCGACAAGTGCGCCACCGGCCCGTCCGGTCACGATCAGATCGGCGTGCTCGAGCATGCCGGCGATGCACGCCCGATCATCGACGGGTCGCCTCTCGGCCAGCGTCGAGTTTTCGAGCACACCGATGAACTCGTCGACGGAGAGATCGGGTTCGATCGCGTACTTGATCACGGTCTCTTTGGCGTCGTTACTCACCGCTCCACCATCGCTCGCACCCCTCGGGAGGCGCGTACGGCCGATCGGGTTCAACGTGATTCCATATCGTTCGCGAGATGTCGCGCAAAAGCGCGAACCCGGCATTGTCGTAATCCCAACTCGTGTCGGCCTGGTTTTTTGTTATCGCGCTCAGGACGTATGGGCTGCTTGGGGCGTTGACGATCGCCACCTCGGACCGCGATCGATCGATCGCTCGCTCCTTGCTTGGAAGCGGTCTGTACATACGGGGGTATCACCCCGATCGCTTCGCCGCGAAACCAGGTCCCGCTCAACGCGCGGTACATCTCCTCGCTGGCCGACGCGTTCACCGCGCGACGATCGTAGATCATCACCATCAACTCGGCCATCTCTCGGGGTGTCGTCTGGCCCCAGCCGAACTCGTCGTATCCGCTTCGCGACCCGGCGTGCGTGAGTTGACGCGGGTGTGTTCGAAACCGCCTGACACCAACCAATCGTTCATCGCCGTCCCC
>JBDHED010000278.1:0-2378 GCA_039591175.1 Gemmatimonadota bacterium
CGCGAACTCGAAAAAGGTGTCGGCGTGAGAGAGCATGTACATCGGAACAGCGCAAACAAACAGCAGTGTACCGTAGACCGGCTTGCCACCGAACTTGTCGGTCAACATCCCCGCTGGGAGGCGGAAGATCGAACCAGCCAGGACGGGAATCCCCATCAGCCAGCCGATTTCGACCGGCCCCCAATCGAACACTTGATTTGAAGACAAGAAAGTGACCAGGACGCCGTTCATCATCCACGCCGCGAAACAAACGGTAAACGCCAGCGTGTTGAGGAACAGGGCTTTGTGCGATTTGGCGGTCGCAGTCTCCTGCACGATGACAGACCCTCAGACGAAGTTCGCGCCGACGCTCGTTACTTCAGGAGAGCACATCCCCCTCGTGCTTCCGACGGTTCCAGATCACCAGTTGGTACGGACGCCACAAGTACCCGAACGGAACGATCAGGAAATGCACGAGACGCGTGAATGGGATAATTGCGACAAGCACCCACGCGTTCAGGATGTGAAGTTTGACTGCCAGTGGCAGAAAGGCCACCAACTGTGGTTCAGGCGAGAACCTGACCAGCGACCACAAGTACGGCGTCGCCGTGTGGACGAACCACGCCGATCCCCAGCGATGGAAAATCGCGGTGTACGTGCCGCTGACAACCATCGTCAACAGGAGAATCAGAAGCACGACGTCCATCTTCGACGTCACCGCGCGCACACGTTGACTGGTCAGCCTCCGGCGAATGAGCAGGACGAGGCCGACAAGGGTCAACAGACCAAACGCCAGCGCGGCGATCTCGAGCACATACAGCCGGATCGGTACGCCGTTGAACCATACGATGCTTCGCGGAAACAGAAACGCAACCAGATGTCCCACGAGGATCACCAGGATTCCGTAGTGGAAAGGAGCGGAACCCCAGAACAGGCGGCGCCCCTCGAGAAACTGCGAGGACAGACTGGAGAACGAGTAGCGATTCGACCTGAACCGATACACGCTGACGACCACCGCGAGGACGACCGCCACATAGGGCAAGCCGGCGAAGAGGATGAAGTCAGACATGAGTCGCACCTCGCAGCTGAGTGGCGTCCCTGTCGAGGAGCGGGAGCTCCCTCGCTACACTCTCGGGCGTGACGTAACCGTCAGGCTTGAGCGCGTGCAAGGCCGCCTGTACCAGCTTCGCATAGACGTTGTCGGTTACCTCGAAGGCCCTGACGATATGTGCCAGCGCGGGCAGGATGGCATACACGATCAGTCCCGATGCGAGCTCGGGGTCGTCCAGTTGCGACAGGAACCGGAACATGACTGGCAGATGATCGGGGAGATCGTTGCCCGGTTCGAATCCGCGCTCCCGGTATTCCCGGTTTAGCCGAGCCATGAACGCACCGCGCTTATAGCTGTCTCCATGAAGGTGATAGGCCGCGTACAGGCAGCAGGCGGGGTTCGTATCGAACGTACCGGCGTAGATCTCCTGCAGGCGTGATGTCGACAGCGACTCGACCGATGCCAGAAACTCTTCGATCGCCTGCTTCGCCTCGCCCCGTCCCTCACCGAACTCGTCAATCAGGGACTGACACGACACCGTCAACTCGTCGCCCGGGTATTCGAGCACCTCGGCGAGAAGAGAAAACCCCGTTCGCGTGATCACATCCATCGCTAGGGCCCGCGTTGCGGCTCGTTCCGGGATCCGACCCCGGCCATCTGCTTTCGAGTCTGCGGGTCGTCCATCATCTCGATCGCCATCTCGCGATGGTACGGTGGCACCTCGAAGCGCTGCTCGAACGTCGGCAAGGACGTGAGGCGATAGATCGCCTCGGCGGTCTCGGCGTCGAGCCCGGCTTCGGTCAACGCACGGTCAACGGCCGCCGGATCGCAGTCGCTTACGGTCTCGTGCCGTCTGAATAGTCGCACAGCGATGAGTTTCTTGAGAACATCGCCAACGATCGATTCGTTCCCGGCCGCAAAAAGACGCGCCAGATACCGCAGCGGGACGCGGGCGGTTTCGATCTCTCCAAAATAGTCCTGGCCCTCGATCTCGAAGGCCCCGGACTCCTTCGACCCCATGACCGGGAGCAGAGGCGGCACGTAGAAGAGCATCGGAAGCGTTCGCGCCTCCGGGTGCAGGGGCAATGCGAGGCGCCACTCCTTTACGAACTTGTAGACCGGCGAACGCTGAGCCGACTCGATCCAGAGGGGATCGATCCCGCTCCGGTTCGCCTCCGCGATCACCTCCGGGTCGAACGGGTCGAGAATCATGTCCCGCTGCGCATCCACTAACTCCTCGTCGGAGACGGTCACTGCATCCGTAATCCGATCCGCATCGTAGAGCAGCAGGCCGAGATATCGAATTCGACCCACGCACGAGTGCATGCAGGCGGGCGCCTGTCCCGTC
>JBDHED010000279.1:0-2366 GCA_039591175.1 Gemmatimonadota bacterium
CCTGGTCGTGTACAATATCGTACCTGGAAGCCCCAATGAGAACCAGGTTACGGATTCCACGAGGGGTCGCGGCGGTAAGACCGTTGCCATGAACCCGCCTGGTACGTTACTCTACCTGACCCTGCAGAATGACCAGGTGCTGGTCTTTTCGGTCGAAACGCCGAGCAACGTGTCCGTGATCGAGGACGCTGGTACTGAGGGAATCTCGGAGCTCACGCTCATTAAAGAGTTATCTCTGGGGAGCGATCTCGGCCCCATCGTCTTCGATCCTACGGGTTCCGGTTTGGCTCTGGTTTCGAGCGCGGGTGACGAGCTCGTGTTGATACTCAATACGTCGGATGTCTCGGTCGGTCCGCTCGAAGCCGCGATCAGCGTCTCGCCCCGGACGCTCAACCTCCAGTCGCGAGGACGTTGGGTCACCGGGCGAATCGAACTCACGCCGAGCCCGCCCTTCCACGTCCAGGACATCGACATCGGTACGGTGCTGCTAAACGGAACGGTGCCGGCAGAGCCCGATAAATGGAAAATCGAGGACGAGAACCAGAACGACATCGACGAACTCGTCGTGAAGTTCGACCGTGCCCTTTTCCAATCCATGTTGCCACAGGGCGACTCGGTCGAAGTCACGATCACGGCAACAGTCGGAACGCGAACGTTCGCCGGTTTGGACACGATCCGGACGATCCGGCCGACCGCCACGTTCCCCAAGGGCGGAGAACTCCTCGTCGCCGGGTCTGTCGTAAATGTCACTTGGACGTCTCCCGCGGGTTACAACCCAGACGCGGCCGATGTCCATTGGACGCCCAACGACGGCCGCGGCTGGTACCCCATCGCCGAAGGCATTCCCGACGCGGGATCGGTGGAGTGGTTGACGCCTTTTATCCACCACGACTCCTGCCGGGTTATGGTCACTCTGTATGAGGGCGGCTCGGATCTGGGCATGGGCATGAGCCAGGAGATGTTCGTGATCCAATCACCGGTGGCCATAACGCTTGCCGGCTTTACCGGCACGATCAAGAGAGGAACGCCCGTCGTTCAATGGACCACCGGCCTTGAACTGAATATCAACGGCTTCCACCTGCTCCGCGCCGAAAACGACGCCGGCAAATACGAGCGGCTGAACTCGGAGGTGATTCCTTCCAAAGGCCGACCGAGCGGAGCCGATTACGGTTTCAGCGACGGGACGGCCCGCCCCAACCAGGACTACTTCTATAAGCTACAGCAGGTATCCGAGTCGGGTGAAAACCGAGAGTTTGGTCCTTTCAAGATCGTGTTCCGGGCGTCGTTCAGTCTCGGGCAGAACTTCCCCAACCCCTTCAACCCGAATACCGCGATCCGGTTCACGATCCCCAAAGACAGCCACGTCGATCTGACGATCTATGACGTCGCGGGCAGACGGGTCAGACAGCTGATCAACCAAAAGAAGCAGGCCAACTTCTACAAAATCGTATGGGACGGCACGAACCGCAACGGCGACCGAGTTGCCAGCGGGGTGTACTTCTACCGTCTAGTCGCCGGCAAGTTCAGTATGACCAAGAAGATGATAATGCTGAAGTAAAGCAAGCCTTGATTATCGTCTTCTCACAAAAAAGGGCCGCCTAATCGGAGGCGGCCCTTCTAATTCTCTACGCCACTTGAAGTTTTTTGGAGCGGGCAACGGGACTCGAACCCGCGACCCTCAGCTTGGGAAGCTGATACTCTACCAACTGAGTTATGCCCGCTCGTATAACAAATTGTTATTTAGTATCTTAGACAATTTATGTCAAGTATATATTAAAGCGCTAAGCGAGAAAGTCCGTCACCCGCTCCTGGGCTTCCGCAAGGAAATCATCGCCGGTCACGTCCAACCACACGGCACCGTTGTATTTGCGAAAAAATGTCTCCTGGCGCTTCGCGTACTGCTGCGTGCGGACTATCACCTCGTCTACGGTATCGATCGGGTCACTCCCCGCCAGGAGCGCTGAAGAGATTTCCTCGTAACCGATGCCGCGCATACCGGGGCTGTCCGGGCCGTGGCCAGCGTCGAGGAGCCGCCGGACCTCGTCTGCCCACCCGGCGGAGTACATCGCACGCGTGCGATCGGCGATTCGATCACGGAGTCGCTCTCTCGGCATCGTCAACACCAGTTTGAGCACCTTCGCTTTTTCACCCTTCGCCGATCGGGCGGCGGACGCTGTCATGTGTTCGCTCATCGTCCGGCCCGAGCCGGCGTATATCTCCAGCGCGCGCGTGATCCGGACCCGGTCGTTGGGCGAGAGTCTCTTGGCCCGTTCGGGGTCGACGGATCGCAGTTCGGCGTATAGCTCGAGTGTATCGCGCGATTTGAATTGGGCCCGGATGGCCTCCAATCGCTCGGCCGGGATGTC
>JBDHED010000280.1:0-2363 GCA_039591175.1 Gemmatimonadota bacterium
AGGGACAACCCAACTACGGTTACCAGTGGTGGTGCGGTGACTTCCACTTCGGTGACCGCGCGGCCTTCACGTACTTCGCGTCGGGCCACGGCGGACAGAAGATCTATGTGTTCCCGGACCTCGACCTGGTCGTTGTGCTGACGCACGCGGTCTTCGACAACCCGATGGGCGAGCTGCACAACAGCGCGATCCTTGCCCGCTACGTGCTGCCTGCCGCTACAGGCAAAGCGCCGCAGCCCGATCCCGTGCGGCTCGATTCGGTTGCGCTCGCTCGCTACGTGGGAGAGTACGCCGCGTCCGAGCAGCGGTTTGCCATCGCGTATCGAGACGGAGGACTGATCGGAACCTCCGAGGGATCCCCACCGCTCGTGCTCGCGCCTGTAACCCCGACGCGCTTCCGTGGAACGCTGCTTGGTCTCGTCGATGTGACACTCGACTTCGAGTTCGCCGCCGATGGCACCGTGCTGGGTGTCCGCACACGATTCATGTTCAACGACCGCACTTACCGGCGGGTGCGCGGGCGGTAGTGAAGCACCGAATGGAGTGGCCGCGGTGGAACGAATGAATGCGTGCGGGAAGCTGTTCGCCGTCACCACCGCGCTGGCGGTGTCACTGCCGGCATGTTCTGTGACGCAAGACGGTGCTCCTCTCGAGCGAGCCGGGGATAGGGCACTGCTCGCTGAGTTGATTCAGCGAATCCGTGACGGCGAATTCACAGACATCCACAGCGTACTGGTTCTGGTGAACGACACGTTGGTCGTCGAGGAGTACTTCGACGGGTACGACGCCGGGACGCCGCATCAGCTCCGGTCGGCCACCAAGGCGATCGGATCGATGCTCGTAGGTATCGCGATCGACAAGGGGCTCCTCTCATCCGAGGACGACTCGATCTACCGCTACTTCGAAGAGGAGTACCGTCCCGCATATGGCTGGACGGATGCGGCACGCGCGATCCGGATTCGTGACCTGCTCAGCATGACGTCCGGATACGACTGTGACGATCTTGCGACTCCCGCGTTCGCGTGCGAAGACGCCATGTACGAGACGGACGACTGGGTACAGTACGCGCTCGATCTGCCGATCGTGCACGCGCCGGGCGAGCGCTGGGCGTACAACAGCGCGAGTCTGATCCTGGTGGGTCAGGCGATTGCCCGGATGGCCGCCACGTCGCTCGCGGCCTTTGCCGAGCGACAACTGTTCGCACCTCTTGGCGTCATGTCGTTCGAGTGGGCGATCTCGCCAGGCGGTCATGCGTGGGTGGGTGGCGGAGCGCGGGCCACGCCACGGGACATGCTGAAGATCGGCCAACTCATGCTGCACCGCGGTATGTGGGGTGACCGGCGTCTCCTCTCGGAGCGATGGGTGGAGACCAGCACGCGTCCGCAAGCCGAATACCACGCCGGGGTGGAGTACGGCTACATCTGGCAGATCGGCGCGTTCTTCCAGGCCGGGGAGCTGGTTCCCGCGTACTGGGCGTCGGGCAACGGAGGGCAGTACATCGTGATCTTCCCCGATCACGACATGGTGGCGGTTTCCACGGGCGGCAACTACGACAGCCCGCTGGCCGATCAGCCGTTCGAGATGATCGACGACTATGTACTACCCGCACTCCTGGGCACGGCCGCGCCGCCAACGACGACTCCCTCCAAAGAGGAGTTGGAACGAGTGGTCGGGGTGTACCATCTCGATTTCGCGCCTGAGGCCACGTGTACGGTAGACGTCGATGAGACAGGTGTCAGCGTGATGACGCCGGACGGGGAGCGGGTGGAGCTGCGAGCGCACTCTCCACTTTGGTTCAGCGGTGATTCGCAGCACGGCACTATCAACCTCGTGTTCGAGCAGGACCGGGTGGGTCGGGCCACCAGGCTCACGGTGTACGGTCACGGTTCGCGGTTCGTGTTCGAGAGGATAGTGGAGGAAGGCTGATATGCCATGCGACCGACGTGGTGACATCAAGCCGTAGTGGGGGAAGGCTCTAGAACCTCGGTGCGGCAACCAAATCGTTTCAGAATGCTCCACATGCCTGGCTCGGTACCGAATCGGGACAGGATCGTAACCATCCCATCAGGCTAAATCGCCACGCAGGGGCGAAATCTTCCTCGGCGCATGACGAGCAGGTCCGGCAGCGCCAACGCTCCGGAAAACAGATCTACCAACGGGTCATCAACGACGGATACGGAGGATTAAATGGAGCCGGCCGTAGAGGATCGCGTTCGACGGTATAGCAGTGTCGATGTGAGCGAGATCGGACGTGGGTTGTGAGTCGGCCGGATACGCGCTCGCGGGTCGCAGGGGTCCGCCTCGCGGCGGTCGGAATTGTGGTGGTGTTTGCAGTGCCGGTCGGCGGTTGGTGGTCGACCCAG
>JBDHED010000281.1:0-2359 GCA_039591175.1 Gemmatimonadota bacterium
GAGACCCCAGCGATCAACCCCCACATCGATCCCGCCCAACGAGGACACCGTGTCGACCAGCACGAGCGCTTCGGGTGCCTTCTCGCGCACCGTCTCGGCGATGTCGCCAACCGGGTTGGTGGCCCCGGTCGAGGTCTCGTTGTGAACAACCGTGATAGCATCGTAATCGGCCCGATCGAGGGCGTCGGCGACAAGGTCCGGGGTGATCGCCCGACCCCACTCGACCTCCAATACGTCGCGAGACTTGCCATTGGCCTCAACCACCTCCGCCCAGCGAGCACTGAACGCCCCGTTCACACAACACAGCGCACGGCGGCCGATCGAGCTGCGGGCGGCGGCCTCGAACAAACCGGTCGCCGACGAGGTCGAGATATACACGTTGTTGGTCGTCTGGAAGACCTTTTGTAATCGCGGCTGGATCGATTCCAGTAACGCGGAGATCTCGGGACCGCGATGACCGATCAGCCGTTCCGCTTGTGCGGCCAGGATCTCGGCACGCACCTCGGTAGGTCCAGGTAGAAAAAGGCGAGCGGGCCGTGGTTCCATGGTGCCGATTATCGACCGACCGAAGGGCGCGGGCAACCACCGGTCGCGTCGCCGGCCTCGATCCATGTCAGGCCGCGGGCCCAGATGTCAGCGTGACCACTGGTCTCCAGCTTGGGGTGACCCGCCCGTCCCACGATCATGGGCACGACTGGGGCCAAGCTACGACAGTTGATCCACCCATCGGCGACAACCCGGACCGCGGGTTGAGATTTGACGCCACCGTAGCCGATCAGACACCGCACTTCGGAACGAGCCTCGGCGTCGGTTGCGCCATCGCCGACGAGAACGGCCGGTTCTCCTGCTCTGATCCGGGCGATAACCCTGGATTTTCCGCCCGCATGTGCCAACGGGTTGGCGGCGGTTTCCGCCCACCGATCGTCCGTGTCCCAACGAACTGGCACCGCGACCACATGGTTTGCATCTACACCCAGCCAGACCGCGAATGGCACGACTGCGTCTGCCAGCCCGCCGCTCACCACCCAAACCGGATACCCACACGCTCGCAGCGCGGCGATCACTTCCGGGGCGTCCTCGATTACGTTTGCGACGTACGCTCCGGCCAACGCCGCCAGGTCGGCCGGCGTCGGATCAACACGGCGGAGTCGTTCGGCATACACCTCTTCGAGGGCGAGGTTGCCGGCCACCGCGCCAGCGGTGAGACCAATCACCTCGGAGCCAACACCATTACGCTCGGCCAGCCAATCGATGCCTTCGATCGACGACAGCGTTGCGTCGCAGTCGAAAACGACGATCAGCGGATCGGCTCGTTGCTGGTCCGAGATTCGATCCTCCCTTGGAGGTTCATTCTGCGATCACGATCTCAGATGTCAGCGTGCGGTGAACCGGGCACCGACCGGCGATCTCCCGCAACCGCTGCCGCTGGCCATCCGACAGCGAACCCTGAAACTCGATGTCGACCGCGATCCTGTCGATCAGACCCTCTTTGGTCTCGCAATCGGCGCAATCCTCGGCATGCATCCGGTCGTGCGCGAGGCGGGCGATCGTTCCCGTCAGCGGCCAACCTTTTCGATCCGCGTAGAGACGGGCGGTAATAGTCATGCAAGCGCCGAGCGCCGACAGCAGGAGTTCGTACGGGTTGGGACCCGTGTTGGTGCCACCCACGTCGAGCGGCTCGTCGGCCGCGAGTCGATGCGATGCGGTCTCGATCTCGACCGCGTACCCCGAGCGTCCGCCGCGCACTTGAACCGTTCCCGGGGGAACACGACCGGCGTGCTGATCCGAGGCCTCGGCGATCAGGTAGCGCGCTGACCATACGGCCAGCAACCCGGCCACGAACCGAGCGTCACGAGGCTCACGGAGCAAGTGATCGGCGCCGTCCAGCGACACGAAACTCTTCGGGTGCCGGGCCGCGTCGTAGATTCTTCGGGCGTGCTCGATCGCGACCGTCTCATCGGTCGGTGAATGAAGCACCAGCAAAGGCACCCGGAGCCCATCCAGCTGTTGCTCCACGTTCTGTGCCTCGAGATCCTCTAGGAACCGCCTCTTGATGGTGAACTTCCGGCCTTCGAGCTCGATCTCGGCCTCGTCTGTGGACGCCAACTCGGGCGCGCCTTGAATCAAGGAGGCCCGTAGGTGTTTGGTATCGCTCGGTGCGCCGATCGTCGCGACCGCCTTGGCTTCCGGAATCTTGGCTGCTGCCAGGAGCACCGCGGCGCCGCCGAGGCTGTGGCCGATCAAAAGCCCAGGTGCTCGGTACTCGCGCCGCAAGTAGTTCGCGGCAGCCACCAGATCGTCGACGTTGGACGAAAAGTCGGAGTCGGCGAACTCTCCCTCGCTCTCTCCCAAACCGGTA
>JBDHED010000282.1:0-2343 GCA_039591175.1 Gemmatimonadota bacterium
GGACCGTGTCCGGCCTGAGAGGAGAGGACATGTCACTCAATTCCAGAACGAAAGGCAGGACATCTCTTTCTGGACACTACAAGATCTGACGACCTACACGTGATCGACGTCGACGGCCGCGCTCTCCCCCCGCAATGCAGGCGAGGTGCAGGCATTACCGGTAATCCTCCGTTACCGCTTTCTTCAGGCGCGTGGCGGAACCTGGTCTAATCAGCACGCACTGCGTCGCGCCGCGGATCCTCTCCGCCAGCGTGGCGATCCCGTGGCCGCGGACGTCGTGCACCGTATCACCTCACTAGAACGAGCCGGCTCGATGCGACGAAATCCGGCGTCGACATCCGCACGAAGTAGACTCCCGAGGCGGCCGGATGCCCGCTCCGCGTCCGCCCGTTCCAGAACACTTCATGGTCGCCCGCGGGGCGCACCTCATCGACCGGCATCGCTATCAGACGACCCGTCACGTCGAACAGCGAGACCGTGACCGGATTGCTGCGGGAGATCCCGAACTTGATCCGGTGACCCTGAGTGGCCAGGTAGGAAGTCTCGGTCCGCGCGCTTCCGGCGCCATCGGCCACCGCGGTTGGTTGCGTCGGCGTCAAGAGCAATGCATGCAGATTACCACTGGGGTCGCCAGGAATGAACGCACTGACTGCGATCTGTCCCGCATCGTTGATCGCGCCCGACCCTATGAACGTCATCACCCACTCGCCGGGTGTGAGATCGTCGAGCTGAACCATCTCGCCGTTTCGATACACGAACGGCACTAACGATCTTTGATCGTTGACCGACATCCCCACGACAACACCCGATGCGTTCACCCCAGACGCCCAGCTCGACGCCTCCGGCTCGACCGGTGTGTTATCGGCCAGCGTCCCAAGCTGCAAATGCACTTGCCCATCCCGCCAAATCACAGCCCGTGAGGTGAAGTCCGGGAATGTTTCCGGAATTCGGATGGTGCCCGCGATATCTCCGTTGTCGTGAATGTAGTTGGCGATGTGGTTGAGGCCCGGACGCTCCGGATAGAACGGCGGAAGCCGAGTCACCGTCCCATCTTCCCAGATCACGGCAAACTGCGTCAGACCATCGGTATCGGTCGTCGAGCCGCCGACGATCTGACCCGCGTTGTTGATCCATCTGGCTTGGCCCTGCCCACCGCCGAGCAGCGGCAGCGAATCCATCACGCCGTCTTCCCAGATGAACGGGCGGGACTCGGCGTCTCCCGGGAGCTTAGACCAACCGACCACTTGTCTCAGATCGTTGATGGATCTCCCGCCGGAGCGGCTTCCCCCGAGGGTACCCAAGCTCTGGATGTGTCCGTGCGCGCCACCCGGAGTCCAGAGAATGGCCTGCCCGTTCTCCTGCAAGGTGCCAGACTTTCCGACGGCCTCGCCGAGATTGTTGATGCCCAAAAGGTCGCTTCGAGACGTCTGGGGAGGGTGACCGATGAGTATGAAGTCCTTGCCGTCGTAGACGAAGCCCTCAACCTCCCCGGCCGGGAGTTCCTCAGAGTACCCAACTACTTGACCGTTCTGGTTAATCGACCAGGTCTGATGGCGATACCCGATAGGTCCGAGGTCAATGACTTCGTACTCTTGTCCAGAAACCAGAGAGGCAAGAGAGAAGCAGTGACAAGATAAGAGCAGTGCGATTCGGAATCCTCTGGCTTTGTCCATTGGTCGTCCCCTCCTCTTTCTCCCGGCGCTGTGGGCAAGCCGGCTGTTTCTCTCTTCTTGTTCTTCGATCACGAAAGGAATGCCGATCCGCAACGCGGATCCCCTCCGCCAGCGCGTGGCGATCCTGCGGCCGCGGACGTCGTGTACCGTATCACCTCACTAGAATGAGCTTGCTGGAAGCGACGAAGCCCGGCGTCGACAGCCGCACGAAGTAGACAGCCGATGTGGCGGGCCGCCCGCTCCGCGTTCGCCCGTTCCAGAACACTTCATGGTCGCCCGCGGGGCGCACCTCATCGACCGGCATCGCTATCAGACGACCCGTCACGTCGAACAGCGAGACCGTGACCGGATTGCTACGGGGGATCCCGAACGTGATCCGGTGACCCTGGGTGGCCAGGTAGAACGCATCGTTTCTCACGCTTCCGGTGCCGTCGGCCACCGCGGTGGGGGACGTCGGGGTCAGCAGAAGGGCATGGGTGCCCCCGCCGGGTACGAAGGCGCTCACGACGATCTGCCCCGCATCGTTGATCGCGCCCGCTCCCACGAAGTAAGCGACCCACGGCCCCGCCATCAGATCGTCGAGCTGAACCATCTCGTCGTTTCTATACACGAACGGTACCAACGCCCTTTGAGCGTTGACCGACATCCCCACGACAACGCCCGATGCGTT
>JBDHED010000283.1:0-2342 GCA_039591175.1 Gemmatimonadota bacterium
CGACAATCTGCTGCGCGAGGGGATCGTCGACCGCGTGCGCGAAAGCCGCGCTTCTGATCTCGCCCGAAGCGGTGAGCAGGTGGTGCCGATGCAACCACCGGAGCGGTCGTGGATAAACGTTCCAAGAACCGAGTTGCTGCTGGAAAGCGTGTATCGCTACGAGGGCATCGAGGACCCAGACATCTATAAGGACGCAACCGCGCGCGCTCTGATCGGCAACTACGGGGCCACGTTTTTGCAGCTCGCTGCGGCTCAGGCCCGGCAGGGTGACACCGAGTCGGCGATACCATCGCTCAGCCGTGGACACTCGATCCTGGGCCGCGATCCGGATCACTACGCTTATCTGACCAGCCTGCTAAACGTCTTCGCGGTGAGCGGTTCGTATGCGCAGATCGACAGCCTGCTACAAGCCGCCGAGGATCGTCGCGGCGAGCGACTCGACGATCGCTACTACAAGACCGCCGCCTATAACGCGGCCGTGGTTGGCCACTACGAAGTCGCCGACCGGCTACTCGAGAAGTACTTCCGCGAGGATCTGACCGCGGTCGAGCCCGAGCTCTGGATCGACATGGCCGAGATGGCGATCGCCGCGGCCGACACCGAGCAGGGGATGAAGCTCCTCACACGGGCGATCCGAATCGATGCCAACAACCGCCGCGCGTTTCTTCGGTACATCAACTTGGCTGACGCGATCGGGAATGACGTCCTGACCAAGACCTTCCTCTATCAGTGGGTACGAACCCACCCAGCAGACACAATGACCGGTCGCATGTACGAGGAGTTTCTCGAAAGTGGCGATTTTCCGGAAGAGCTGCGGTGGGAGAACGTGGTGCGGGCGCCATCGGCTGCAGTTGACACCGCTCCGGGGGGCGAATAGACTCGCCGCGAATCGATTCCGCTCCCCCTTCCTCACCCCTCGAGGAGGCCGCGTGACGCTACTTCAGATGTTCCGAGACGGCGGCTTGTTCATGTACCCGCTGCTGCTCTGCTCGATCCTCGGGTTGGCCGTCATCCTGGTCAAGTTCGTTACCCTTCGCTTGGCCAAGGTTCAAACCGGTCGGCTGCTGGATCGGGTTCACTCGATGGTTCGCAGCGGTCGCGTCGATCAAGCCATGGAGTTGTGCGCCAACACGCGCGGGCCGGTGGCATCGATCTTGTTGACCGGCCTCCACCTGTACGCGGAGCGGAGCTCGACCCGAGCCGAGCAAGCGATCACCCACGCCGGTCGAATCGAGATGGCGTTCCTCGAGAAGGGGCTGGTGGTTCTGGCCACCATCTCCAACGTCGCTCCGCTGATCGGCTTCTTGGGCACGGTAGCGGGAATGATCATGGCCTTCGGAGCGATCGAATCGGCAGGCGAGGTCGAGGCCACACTGGTCGCGGGCGGCATCAAGGTGGCGCTCATCACGACGGCCACCGGGTTGGCGATCGCGATCCCGGTGAACATCGCTCACAACTGGTTTGTATCTCAGATAGACGATCTGATCGTCGACATGCGCCAAGGCGTGCAGTCGATCCAAGACATGTTGTGGGCGGGCGACAACCGATCGGCGCCAAGCGGACCTCCCGCTGGTGGTCCGCGGTAGAATCGACTACAATTTTGACGAGGTGAAACCGAGATGGCGGTGAGACAAAAGGGGTTCGACAAGAAACACCAGGCGAGCAGCGAGATCCCCTCTTCGTCGATGGCCGACATCGCCTTCCTGTTGCTCATCTTCTTCATGGTCTCGACCACCTTCCGCTCCGAGCAGCCGCGGGACGTCACCATGCCCGAGGCGACGGCGCAGGAGAAGATCCCCGAAAAGCGGAAAGACATCCAAAACCTGTTCATCGAAGAGAGCGGTGCGGTGTATATAAACGATCAGAACGTGCCCATGTCGCAGATCTCGGACGTGATCGCCCCGATCCGACTCGAGCGCGTACGGCTGGTCGTTTCGATCCGGGGTGACGTCGACGTGGCCTACGATCTGGTCAACGATGTGCAAGAGGAGCTAAGGGACGCCGGTGCGGTGAGGGTGAACTTTACTACCAACCTCGAACGCGAGACCTCGAGGCGGGGTAGATAGGTCAAAGGAGGAAACGAACAGATGAACGAACCCCAAGCCAAGCCAGCCGCAAGCGCCACGTACTCGACCGCCAATTCGCGGCTCCACAGCGCTTACAGCCGCTATTTCAAGGCGTTTGCGATCGCCGCGACGGTCATCCACGGGATCATGATCTTTTTCTTTGTGGCACCCCGTGGGGCTGGCTTCGAGGCTCGGGCCGAGGAGATGGAGGTCATCGACATCCCACCCGAGATCAAGATCCCCCCGCCACCCGAGGAGATCGCTCGCCCGGCCACG
>JBDHED010000284.1:0-2331 GCA_039591175.1 Gemmatimonadota bacterium
CACCTCGCGATAGCGCCGCAGGAACCATCGACCGAACACATTCATCGCCAGCGTCACCATGAACAGCAATAACCCCACCGCGAAGATGGACTGGTACTCGATCGATCCAAACGGCGTGTCGCCGAGGCTCACCTGCACGATGTAGGCGGTCATCGTCTGGATCGACTGGCGCGGGTCGAACGTCAGATTGGGCGTCATCCCCGCCGCCAGAACCACCGCCATCGTCTCACCGATGGCGCGCGAGATCGCCAGGATGAACGACGCCACGATTCCTGACAGCGCGGCCGGCGTCACAACCCGAGTGGCGACCTCGAACTTCGTTCCACCGAGCGCGTAGCCGCCCTGTCGCAGTTCGCGCGGCACGGCGTGCATTGCGTCCTCGGAGAGCGACGCGATCGTCGGCAACACCATGATTCCGACTACGATACCGGCAGCTAACGCGTTGAAGACCCCGAGCCCGGCAATGACGTGGCGCAGCAGCGGCGTGATAAAGGTGAGCGCGAAATAGCCGTAGACGACGGTCGGGATACCGGCCAGCACTTCGAGTGTTGGCTTGATCACAGCTCGCAACCGACGCGGCGCATACTCGCTCAAGTAGATCGCAGAGCCGAGCCCGAGTGGCATCGCAATCAGGGCGGCAATGACGGCAACCAGAACCGATCCCGCCAGCAGCGGCAAGACACCGAAATGCTGGGGTTGAAAGAGCGGCGTCCACTGGGTGCCGGTCAGGAATTCAACTGGCGACACGCGCCGAAAGAACCCGATCGATTCCCACACAAGCACGGCCACGATCCCGATTGTGGTCAGGATCGAAACGCCTCCGGCGGCGGTAACGATCGCGCCGACGACACGTTCTCTCGCCGTGCGGCTCGACACCGTTCCGAGGACCGATGCGGGGATTGGGCGTGAGGTCACGGCAGTGGTCTAGTTCGTCTCCGCACCCATGGACTGGGCCGCTCTCAGCGCCTCGACCTTGTCCAGCTCTTCGTCGTACTGGCCTGGCTGCAGCGGGATGTATCCAACCTCCCGCACCAGCGGCGTCCCCTCGGTCAGATAGAAATCGACGAACGCGCTGACCTGTGGCTTCTCGATCCCGGCGGCGCTCACGTAGATGTACAGCGGCCGGCTGAGCGGAGCGTACGATCCGGATTCGATCGTCTCCACCGACGGCTTCACACAACCAGCACCGCCATCGACCCCGACCAGCTTCAGACGATCGGCGTTCTCTTCGTAGTAGGCGTACCCGAAGTAACCCAGCGCGCCGCCGTCGCCTTCGACACCTTGCACCAACACGTTGTCGTCCTCGCTGGCGGTGTAATCCGGCCGGCTGGCGTCTTCCTCACCCACGATCGCCTCGGTGAAGTAGTCGAACGTGCCCGAATCGGTGCCGGGACCGTAGAGGATCAGCTTCTTTCTCGAGAAGCCAGACCGAACCTGTGACCAGTTGTCGATCTGACTGCCCGGTTCCCAGATCGCCTTTAGCTCGTCGACGGTGAGACAATCGAAGAAGTCGTTCGACGGGTTGGTCACCACCGACAGACCGTCCCACGCAACACGGACCTCGGTAAACGAGATGTTGTTGCTGGCGCACATCTCGCGCTCGGACTCCTTGATCGGTCGCGACGCGTCGGAGATATCGGTCTCGCCGACACAGAACCGCTTAAAGCCACCACCGGTGCCCGACACACCAACCGTCACGCGGGTCTCCGGGTGCATGAGCTGGAACTCCTCAGCCATCGCCTCCGTTACCGGGTATACGGTGCTCGACCCATCGACAGCAACCGCGCCGCTGAGCCCGGCGCTCGAAGCGGTGTCACTGCTGCTACCACCGCAGGCTGTAACTGTCAACAAGATCGCCGTTGCGAAGACAAGGCTCGTGCTTACACGCATGATTGTTCTCCTTACAGGGAAAGTCATCGAAAACTAGAACGCGAATCCGGCTTGAAACCGAAATGCGACCTCGGTGTCGCTGTCACCGATATTGGGATCCGCCACGTCGACCTGGAACTGAGTCACGACGTTGTCTTGCCAGAACAGGTTGACCCCTCCGGTGGCGACAAGCGTCTCCGGATCGTCGCCAACCGGTACCAACTCGTCGTCGATCACGATCGAGCCGTCGTTAACGCGGGCCCAACCCAGCCGAACGACCGGTTCCATGCCGATGAGATACGCGGTGTTGTACAGCGGCACGTGGTAGCCGGCGACCCCCTGAAGGGCTACGAACGACGCGTCATCATCGCCAAACACATCCGGGTCATAGTCGTCACCAAAGATAATCTGGCCGAGCCCACGCCAACCGGGTTCGCCATACGTCCCGTGTGTGGCCGCGAT
>JBDHED010000285.1:0-2331 GCA_039591175.1 Gemmatimonadota bacterium
AGCAACGCGAGCGGCATCGCTTGCGCGACAAAGTGCAGGCGCTGGTACCCGAGCTGGAGGGGGAACCCGACCACCGGGTGACACAGGAGATCGTCCTGATCGCGGACCGACTCGATATCAGCGAAGAGCTGATGCGGATGCGCACCCACATCGAGCAGTTTGGATCGGAGCTCTCGTCCGCTAGCGGTGGAGCCGTCGGCCGCAAGCTGACGTTCCTGATTCAGGAGATGAACCGCGAGGCCAACACCGTAGCGGCAAAGGCGAACGATGCCGAGATGCAACAGGCAGCGATCGAGATCAAGACCGAGATGGAGAAGCTCCGCGAACAGGCTGAGAACGTCGAGTGAGCGCCGAAGGTACGACGCGGCCGTTTCCGATCATCTTGTCGGCGCCGAGTGGAGCCGGCAAGACGACGGTCGCGAACGAGATGCTGAAGCAGGACCCGAGGATGCGGTTCTCGGTCTCGCTGACCACACGCCCCCGTCGTGAGGGCGAGATAGACGACGGCGACTACCGGTTTGTAGACGCGACCGAGTTCGAGCGCGCCCGGGACGCAGACGAGTTGGCTGAGTGGGCGATGGTGCACGGGCACCTGTACGGTACGCCGAGGGCCGAGATCGCCGCGGCGCTGGCGGAGGGCTCTTACGTTCTGCTCGACGTCGACGTTCAGGGTGGCATGCAGCTCATGCAGGCCTATCCCGACGCGGTATCTGTGTTCTTGCTGCCGCCATCGCATGCGGTCCTGGAAGAGCGCCTTCAGGGTCGTGGAACGGAATCACCGGACGCGATCCAGACACGGGTCGATGCGGCGCTAAACGAGATCGATTGCGTTGCCGATTATCAGTACGTGATCGTCAATGAGAAGGTGGAGAGAACAGTCGAAGTGTTCGCTAGTATCATCCGCGCCGAGGAGCATCGACGCGCTCGGCGTGATAGCCTACGTGAATGGATCGAAAGCCGCTTTCCCGATCGGGGACGAGTGGACGCGATCTGTGGATCAGGAGGGAATCGATGAAGGTTTATACGGCAGGTGAGATCGCCGCCGCGACCACGAGCGAGAACAAGTACGAATCGATCATGGTTGCGGCCGCTTATGCGCGTAAGCTCAACGAGCTGCCCAAGGAGGGTGGCAAGGAGTGGAAGAGGAAGTACACGACGCGTGCGTTAGAAGACCTCGTTTCCGGGGAGATCGACTACGCAGTCGTAGATAAGAGGTCGGCATAACCGAGCCCCAACCATTCGCTGGCCGGGTCATCACCCTCGGTGTGACGTCCGGCATCGCCTGCTACAAGGCGGTCGACCTGATGCGCGATCTGCAGCGCTCGGGGGCGCGAGTTCGCGTAATCGAGAGCGCGTCTGCGGCCGAGCTCGTGCGGCCGGCGCTGTTTGAAGCGTTGAGCGGAGAGCAGGTCGGGACCTCGCTCTGGGAGGGGTGGTCGCACGACGAGGAGGGTGCCTACGCGCAGTTCCCGCACCTCGATTTCGCCCGCGGCATCGATGCGCTGGTCGTGGCCCCGGCTACTGCCAGCCTGCTGGGTAAGGCCGCGGCCGGGATCGGCGATGATCTGCTGACGACGACGCTGCTGGCGGTCGATCCGCGAAACACCCCGGTGGTGCTCGTGCCGACGATGAACGCGACGATGTACGCCCACCCGGCGGTGGTCGCCAACCGCGCCGTGTTACGCGAGCGCGGGTACTGGATCGTGACTCCGGACGAAGGACCGTTGGCGTGCGGCGAAGAAGGGATCGGCCGATGGCCGGGGAACCGATCGATCGTAGCGGCGCTCGATCGGGTCGTCAACGGCTCGGCGCGTCTCGAGGGCCATCGCGTCGTCGTCACCGCCGGTCGCACCGAGGAGGACATCGACCCGGCACGCACGTTGACCAATCGCGCCAGCGGGCGGATGGGTTTCGCGCTCGCTCGGGCGGCATGGCTCCAGGGAGCGGATGTTACGCTGATTCACGGCCCGACGGAGTTGCCGACGCCGCCCTTTGTCCGCACCGTCGCGGTGCGCACCGTCGACGAGATGGGTGAGGCGGTCCGGGCGGCACTGCCCGGTGCATCACAGCTCTGGATGGCGGCGGCGGTCAACGATTGGGCGCCCGATACGGCTGAGCACAAGCTCAAGAAGGACGAATGGGACGGCGTGCTACGGCTCTCTCGAACCGAGGATATCCTGGCTCGCGCCGCCACCGATCGGGACCCCACGACGGTGCTGATCGGATTCGCCGTCGAGACCGACGATATACTCGAACGCGCGCGCGTGAAACTCGAATCGAAGGGCTGTGACTATATCGTCGTGAACAACCCGCTCGAAGAGGGTGCTGGCT
>JBDHED010000286.1:0-2326 GCA_039591175.1 Gemmatimonadota bacterium
CGCGAGAACGTGTGCTTCACGCTCGAAACGAGCCAGCCGATCCGCATCCTGGGCGAAGTCGTCGGGGAGGACTTTAATCGCGACGTCCCGGCGCAGTTTCGTGTCGGTCGCCTTGTAGACGACGCCCATCCCGCCCGCACCGATCTGCTCGATCAGCGTGTAGTGCAACAGGTTCTGACCGGGCGCGAGGCTCACGCGGTCTCCTCAGTGGAATTGCTTGGCGCGCAACGAGTTGTCGGATCTGGGCTGTGCAGGCGAGGATACCACGGCTTGCTACAAGGGAGCGCTTGCTGGTCCTCGTTGGGACGGCTACAGTTCCACAACCGACTGAGATGCAGCATGTTGCGCTCACACATGCCGCGCTAACGAAGGAAGCAGGGTGCGATGGGTGTCGAAATCGGCCAGACCATCTCCCACTGATATGGAACGACCTGTCAAGTCCAGCACCGACGGGTTCGATATGTCCCTCCTGATTTCAGAGATGCACGGTGGCGGTCGAGGTGGCTGTGCCGACGATTGATCAGTCTGATATTCGCGGATCGAGCCCGGGGGCCCGCCGTCATAATCCTGATTCGTCGGGAGCTACCTCGGACTACAATCGCGGATCCAGGCGCGGACGCCCTGTCGCAAGTGGGAGCCGAGGATTCTCCTTCCCGCCGTGCCCCTCGACCGCCAAACCGTTGCATCACACCTCACCGATTTCCAGTGTCCTCAGACCACACGTTGCTTGTTCTCGGCCATCTCGATTTCGCACTGCTTGCCAATGGCCCATATAAACCCCAGAAGCTCACGCGACACGGCCGTGACGGCTTTGTTTTTTCCCTTGCCTCGCCGGACCAACCGGCAGTAGCGCTGGTGCAGTCGATGCTGTGCCTTCCACGCGATTTCCTTCACCGCTTCACTTTGGCCTTCATGGCGTTTACGTAGAATCGAAGACACGTTCGGTCTCGATCGGTAGTTCCAGCTAGCTTCGCCGACGATGCGGCGCAGGTGTGCGTTGCCTGTTTTCGTGATTGGCCCGCGACGCTCCCGAGGTCCGCTCGAGTCTTCGCTCGAGACTGTGCCGCTGTACCCCATCAGCTGGCGCGGATGTGCAAAGCGCGACAGGTCGCCCACCTCGGCCACCACCGTGACCGCCGTCAACTGCCTGACGCCGCGCATGCACTGCAGCGCCTCGATCACCACGCGCATCGACTCTGGCACGCTCGTCACCGCCCGATCGATCGCCTTCTCCAAACGTGCCAGCCGCTCCGTCATGTGATCCACTTCGTTCAGGTAGTCCAAGAACACCATCTCGTGAGCTTCCTGCTCGAAGCGTAGCGTCCGCAGCCACTGTGCATGCTTCTGGGTCCAGTTGTTCACGCCCTCCGGTGCACGGTACCCCTGGCGCAGGAGAAGCTTCGTCAGTCGGTGACGAGCTCGTGTTTGGTCCTTCTTGGCCGCTTCGCGAGCGCGCACCAAGTCGCGTAACGCCTCGTGCGCAGCATCTGGCACCCACACCGGCGTGAGGTCACCGCTTCTGTAACTGCGAGCCAGCTTACGAGCGTCGCGCCGATCCGTCTTCACTCGATCGCCCGGGCGCACTGGCACCAAGGTCGGGGCCACGACGTCGCAGTGGATCCCCATCCCCACCAGCTGCCAGTACAACACGTACCCGCACGGCCCGGCTTCGTAGCACACGCGTAGGCGTTTCGGAGAACCGAGCTTCTTCATCAGCTTGCGCACGGACTCCGGTCGGTTCGGGATTGTCCCCAGCGAACGCACCTCGCCGTCGGGCTCCGCGACCGCCACCGTGATCGTCGCCGCGTGAACGTCCAACCCCACGTATCGTGTATGCTTGCGCACGGCCGGCTCCTTTCGTATGTAGCTCTGCGCTACGGTCTCGATCGCTAGCGTAACCTACGACTTTGCGATCGGAGCCGGTCGTTCCATACTGACTACAAGATCCTCCGCAAGCTCGGGCACGGAGGGATGGGAGAGGTCTACGAAGCCCACGACGAGAAGCTGAAGCGGCCCGTCGCGCTCAAGGTGCTCAAGCCCGAGTTCGTGGAAGACAAGGAGCGCCGAGAGAGGTTCCTCCGAGAGGCACATTCCGCTGCGGCAGTCACGCACCCCTACATCGCATCCATCTACGACGCAGGCGAGTCCGACGGGACGCTCTTCATCGCAATGGAGTTCGTCGAGGGTCAGACAATGCGCGCGGTGGTTGCCAAAGGGCCGCTACCCATCCCGGATGCCCAGCGATACGCCACCGAGATTGCAGAGGGGTTGGCGAAGGCCCATCAGTCCCGACTCGTGCATCGGGACATGAAACCAGACAACGTCA
>JBDHED010000287.1:0-2322 GCA_039591175.1 Gemmatimonadota bacterium
CCCGGAGGAGGCTGTTTCCCGTATGTCGCTTGAAGTCGTTCCAGACTTGCTCGACCGGATTGAGTTCGGGCGCGTAGGCGGGGAAGCGTTCGAGGTGGAGCCTGGGAAAGACGTCGCGCACTGCATTGATGGCCGGTCCCTTGTGAATTTGTCCACCATCCCAGAGCAGGATGATGTGCCCCCGCAGATGGGCGAGCAGCAGGCGCAGGAACTTGGCCACCTGCACGGCCTTGAAGTTGTCCTGTCGAAGCTGAACGTACAGGCCCAGGCGAGCACGCCTGGCCGCGACCGTGAGCGCCGCGATGGCCGAGATCCGGTCGTGCTTGTAGTTGTAGCGAACGATCGGGGTACGCCCTCTCGGGTTCCAGGTCCGACGGCGCGTGGGAATCAGCATGAAGCCGCTCTCATCGAGGAAGACGATGTGGGCGCCAAGCCTTTGGGCTTTTTTTTATTGCCGGCCACTTGTGCCTCTTCCAGTGAGCGATGGCCTCTTCGTCGCGCTGGATCGCGCGGCGTTCGGGCACCTGGCAACTCCACCCGCACGCCCGAAGGACGCGCCACAGGTGGCTTGGGTGGTAGCGGACGCCGAACTCCCTGCGGATCAGCGTGGCAATACGCTTCAACGTCCACAGCTCGTTGGGAAACCCGCAGGCCATCGCCCCGGCGAGCAGCCGCTTCTGAAGCCTGGCGCGCTGCGTGGCGGTCATTTTCCTTGGCCGGCCCGGAGTCGGCTTGGCTGCCAAGGCTGTGTCGCCATGCTTCTTCCAGTCCTGAATCCAACGATGCACGGCTCCGGGTGAAGCCCGGACCCGACGGGCGATCTCTCGAATCCCCTTCCCGCTCTTGGACAATGCCACGGCACGACGACGGCGCTTCTCCAGGCTCGCTGCGGATCCGATGGGTCTCATGCCCCATAGCATCGCACCGTTCTATTATTTACGCAATACTCAATAGTTGACTCCAGCCATCAAAGTTGGAGTCGTTTGACGACTATAGTACTGCGCCTCGAACTCGATCGGCGGAATGTTTCCAATCGGCTCGAGGAGGCGACGGTTATTGAACCAGTCGACCCATTCGAGAGTCGCGAACTCGACCGCTTCGAGATGACGCCACGGGCCGCGCCGGCGAATGACCTCGGTTTTGTACAAGCCGATGACCGACTCGGCCAGAGCGTTGTCGTAGGAATCACCGACGCTGCCGACAGACGGCTCGATGCCCGCATCAACCAAACGTTCTGTGTATCGAAGCGACAGGTATTGCACGCCCCGGTCGCTGTGATGAACGAGCTGGTCGTCAACAGGGCGGGCATAGAGTGCCTGTTCCAGGGCATCGAGCACCAAGTCAGTGCGCAGGGAGCTCGATGCACGCCAGCCGACGATCCGGCGGGCAAAGACATCGATGACGAAAGCGACGTACACGAACCCGCGCCACGTCGCAACGTACGTCAAATCGGAGACCCATAGTTGATTGGGACGTGTGGCGCTAAAGTCGCGCTGAACCAGGTCAGCCGGTCGAGCCGTGGCATCGTCGGTTATCGTGGTCTTGAACTTCCGCCCGCGAACAGCGCCCCGCAGCCCCATCTCCCGCATCAAGCGTTCCACCGTACACCTCGCCACGATGGTCTCTTCGCGCTGCAGTTGCCGCCAGACTTTGCGAACACCGTAGACGCTGAAGTTCTCATCCCAGACTCGCTGGATCTGCCCCTGGAGAGCGATATCGCGTCGCGCCCGCGGGGGCAGGCGCTCAGGGTCGGCCTGGCGGGCCTTGTGTTCGTAATAGGTCGACGGGGCGATCGGCAACATCGTGCAGATCGGCTCGACCCCGTAGGCGCTGCGCTGCTCATCGATGAACGACGCCATCACTTCGGTCGACGGTCGAGCTCCGCCTGGGCGAAAAAAGCCGACGCTTTACGCAGGATCTCGTTCGCGCGCTTGAGCTCACGGTTCTCGCGCTCGAGTTCCTTGAGGCGTTGCTTCTCGTCGGTGGTCAGTCCAGGGCGACGCCCCGCATCACGCTCCGTTTGCCGGACCCACTTCCGGAGCGTCTCCGCCGTACACCCGATCTTCGACGCAATCGACTGCATCGCGGCCCATTCAGAATCGTACTCGCTGGCGTGCTCGAATAGCATCCGCACCGCCCGCTCACGAACCTCCGGTGAATACCTTGTTGAGTGTCCCATAGCCCCATCCTCTCAAGAAATGGAGCCTCCGGTAAACCCGGGGCGGTTCATTATACGCACAATCTCTAGCTCTTGACAGCCACCCACGGTGTAGTTACAATGTATGTATGTCCGAGTTGCGGTTCGCCTGGGACAAGAGTAAG
>JBDHED010000288.1:0-2297 GCA_039591175.1 Gemmatimonadota bacterium
ACCGCGGCGATACTTTTGTTCTTCGTGCTGAATTTAGTGAGCGCGATCAGTTCCCGAAAAAGCGCATCGTCTCCAGTGGAGTCTCAGTAATCGTCGGGTTCGATGTGGACCACGACGTCACGAATCTCTGGCATCGCTTCGTACAAACGACGCTGAACTTCATGGCCGATGAGGTGTCCCTGACGAACCTGGAGGCCGCCGTCGACGACGACGTGGATATCCATCAGTATTCCCAGACCACTCTTACGGATTCGGCATTTCTCGATATCGACGACGCCCTCGGTTTCCCCTGCGATTCGCCTCACCGCCACTTGTGTCTCTTCGGGCGCGGCGGCGTCCATGACTTCGTTGAGCGACGTCATCAAAAGACGGCCGCCGGTGAACGCGATGATCGCACACACCGCCAACGCTGCCCAGTCATCGGCACTCTCGAAACCCTCTCCGCCGATCAAAGCGACCGATATACCGGTAAACGCGGCCAATGAGGTGATGGCGTCGGCTCGGTGGTGCCACGCGTCGCTCTTGAGCGAACTGCTGTGGATTCGTTTTCCGATGCTGTGAATCCTGCGATACATCAGTTCTTTAACGACGATCACGACTAGTAGTACGACGAGCGTATACGGAGCGGGGGGGGCGGTTTGGGTCGAGACGATCGCTTGAATGCTCTGAAACGCTATGAGAGCGGCGGCGCCCAGCACGGCAAACGAAACGACAACCGCCGCGATCGATTCCGCCTTGTCGTGACCGTACGGGTGGGTCCGGTCGGGAGGCCGGGCCGAAATGCGAAGTCCGAGCCACACGATTATCGACGAAACTGTATCGGCGGCTGACTCTGTACCATCGGCGATCAGCGCGTTCGAGTTGCCGAAAACGCCTGTGATGATCTTGCCCGCGGCTAGCACGACGTTGATTCCGATCGCGATTCCCGACGTTTTGAGCCCGGTTTGGACGGGTGTCGTGTCAGCCATTTGACCAGACTTACCTCTCGTGGCGGCTTTTTGTGTGACTGTCGTCACAAATGATACCTGAAACCTGCACGGAATCGAGTATTATTATGCCACCATGCGAAGTCGGATTTGGACCATATGGGTCATTGTAGCGGCCGGGATGATGGCTGCAGGCGCGGTTCGCGCCGAGAGCGACCCGGTCGAAAAATCGCGTGAGCTGTATAGCCAGGCGCTGGCCGCGTATAACGACAAGGATTACGCCGAGTATCTGCGCGTGATGAGGGAGATCGACGGTATTCGGCACAACCACCCACGCGTTGTCTACATGCTCGCCGGGGCATACGCGCTGAGCGGAGAGAATAGCAGGGCGATCGAAGAGCTCAACCGTCTGGCTGATCTGGGGCTGGTGGCGGAACCGGCGGAGGACAGCGACTTCGACTCGATCGCAAACACCGACGGGTTCAATGCCGCGATAGCAAGGTTAGCCGACAACGCAAAACCGATCGGAAACAGCAAAGCCGCGTTCACCATCCCCCAGAAACAGTTGATCCCCGAGGGAATCGCGCACGATCCGCTCACCGGTTACTTTTACGTGGGCAGCGTTTACCAACGCGGTATCGTTGAAATCCGTCCCGGAGACACGAACGAGCAAGAAGCCGAAGGCGAAGTGCGCAGCTTTGGTTCGTGGGAGAGCGGCGACGGTCTGTGGAGCGTGTTTGCGTTGTGCGTCGACCCCGCGCGACGGCTGCTGTGGGCCTGCTCATCGGCGATCGAACAGACGCGATGGGTTACGGAATCAGAGGTAGGCTACGCCGGTGTTTTCAAGTACGACCTCACCACGCGGCTGGTAGTTGACCGATTTGTGCTGTCGAACGCAAGAGGTAAACATCTCTTCGGTGACATGGTGCTCAGTCGCTCGGGACAACTATACGTCACCGACACCATCGAGAATTCAATATACCGCATCGACGAGCCGACCGGTGTGTTCGAACGCTGGCTGGATTCCCAGTCGAGTTTTTCGTCACTCCAGGGTATCACCTTCGATGACAAAGAGCGTTACTTATTCGTGGCCGATTACTCCCACGGTATTTTCCGGCTCGATTGCAAGAATCGGGAAATCCGGCGGCTGCCGGTTCCCGACGATATGACGATACTGGGCATCGACGGCATCGCGTTCTACAACAACGGCTTGATCGCGATTCAAAACGGCATTCGGCCGCATCGTGTCATTCGTCTGCAACTCAGCGAGCGACTCGACCGCATCACCGATTGGGAGGTACTCGAGGCCAACCACCCCGACTTCGATGAGCCCACGCTGGGAATTGTCGTTCCCAATGGCGATCGCCAGAC
>JBDHED010000289.1:0-2286 GCA_039591175.1 Gemmatimonadota bacterium
GATCACCAGGTCGTCGCGGCCATCACCGTCGACGTCTCCGAGCAGCGGCAGATCCCCCATCCGACCCCACTGAATCTGCCGAAACAGCACGTCGTTTTTGGTGTTCTTGGCGTACCAGTTCCCGTCGGCCGGCCGCCAGATCACCAGGTCGTCGCGGCCGTCGCCATCGACGTCGCCGGTCAGCGGCACGTCTCCGGTCTGACCCCACTGGAGCTGGCTGAAGAGTTCGCTGCCGTCGGTTCGCACGCCGCCCCACAGCGCGCCTTCGGGATGCCAGACCGCGAGCTGTGCCGCGGCCACGCGCGGCGTGAGCAGGAGCAGGATGATGAGGATCACTACGATGAGAACGGATCGGCTGAAGCGTTCTGCGCTCGCCGGCGCCGTTTTCTTGACCGGGGACACCGCGTTATCGTGCAGCAGTCTCAACATGTTAGACCATGCGTTGCGGGGTCTGTCGCTGATCGTAAATGTGCTTTTGAAAGGCCGACCCGCGCAAACCGGGCACCGCACGTGGTGCTGCCCACGGAGGAAGCGAACGGTGAGTGAATCGGACAAGGTGTTTACGGGCTCGATCGCCGAGGTCTACGACAGCCATCTCGTCCCCTTGATCTTCGACCCGTATGCTGCCGACCTCGCTCGACGTACTGCCGCCATCGATCCCGACGCAGTGCTCGAGATCGCCGCCGGGAGCGGGGTCGTCGCGCGCGCGGTCGCGCCCGTACTGAAATCGGGCGCGCGCCACGTAGTGACCGACCTGAACCCACCCATGCTCGAGCGAGCCGCCTCGATGCAACCGCACCCCGAGCGAATCGAATGGAAGCCGGCGGATGCGATCGAGCTGCCATTCGACGACGACTCTTTCGACGTCGTGCTGTGCCAGTTCGGCGCCATGTTCTTCCCCGATCGGGTCAAAGCGTACGGCGAGGTCCGTCGCGTACTCCGGCCCGGCGGCGCGTTCATCTTCAACATGTGGGATCGGATCGAGGAGAACGACTTCGCGCACGTGGTGACGCAAGCCCTGGCGGAGATCTTCCCCGTTGATCCACCCTTGTTTCTCGACCGCACACCTCACGGTCACTATGACCCCGATGTGTATCGAGCCGAGCTCCAGTCAGCCGGGTTCGGCGACGTCACGATCGAAACCCTCGACGAGATCAGCGCCGCGGACAGCCCCGCGATCCCCGCGATCGCATACTGCTGCGGCACCCCGCTTCGGAACGAGATCGAAGCCCGCGAGGGTCCGGGTCTGGACGAGGCTACCCAACACGCCGCAAAAGCGATCGCGGGACGCTTCGGCGAAGGCGCCGTCGAGGGACGGATCCGCGCCTTCATCATCACCGCGCGCTGAGGGATCGTGCTCGTCTCCCTCGACATCTTTTTCGTGGTCTTCCACTCCGCTCTCGTCGTCTTCAACATCACGGGGTGGGTCTGGCGTCGGACGCGGCGCCTCCACCTCGTCACGATCGGACTCACGTGTCTGTCGTGGGTCGGACTCGGTTTCTTCTATGGCTTCGGCTATTGCCCGAGCACCGACTGGCACTGGCAGGTCAAGCGATCGCTGGGTGAAACGGACCTTCCAAACTCGTACGTGAAGTACTACCTCGACCGGTTGACCGGGTTGGATTGGAATTCGTCCCTCGTCGACAACAGCGTGGCTGCGCTTGGCATCGCCGCACTGATCGTATCGATCGTGCTCAACCTACGGGACAGAGCCGTGGAATCGCGGTAGTGTTTCGCCGCAATCTTTGCCAACTGGAGGAGAATTATGATCAAGCTGAGCTATCTGATGCGACGTCTGCCGCATATGAGCCGCGAAGAGTTTCAAAAGTACTGGAGCGAGAAACACCCTTCGGCCGTACCCCACGAGGCGTTTGGGACGCTCGGCATCAAACGCTACGTTCAGGTTCTTCCACTCGATACGGACGTACGAGATGTGGTTATCGGCCCGCGTACGGGGCTGGTAGAACCCTTCGACGGAATCGCCGAGCTCTGGGTCGACAGCCTGGAGGCGCTTGAACGCGATTGGTCGACGGACCAAGCGAAGGGGTTCGTTCAAGCCTTTTTCGAAGACGAGCAGAACTTCATCGATTGGTCCCGGTCGACGATTCTGGTGTCCGAAGAGAACGTCGTAATGCCATGACCCACCAACGGATGGATTCTCGATGCACAACTTGGTTCGACTAGTGCAACAAGCGGGCGTGGTCGGCGCCGGTGGCGCCGGCTTCCCGACGTACAAGAAGATCGATGCGACGGTCGACACCGTGATCGCCAACGGCGCCGAGTGCG
>JBDHED010000290.1:0-2284 GCA_039591175.1 Gemmatimonadota bacterium
CGCAACGACGCGACGTGGTTGTCCACCGTACGCGTGGTCACATCGGCACTGTAGCCCCACACGCCGTCCAACAGCTCGTCACGCCGGACTACTTCACCGGTGCGGGACGCGAGGAATTGCAGCACCCCAAACTCCTTGGGCGTCATGTCCAACCGCAAGTCCCCTTTGAAGGCCTCGTAGCGGCGGAAGTCGACCACCACCGTGCCGAAACGCAGCTGGCTGGGCAGGTCCTGCGGCGGATTCGCACGCCGTAGAATCGCCCGCACACGCGCCAGCAGCTCTCGAACGGAGAAAGGCTTCGTCACATAGTCGTCGGCGCCCAGATCGAGACCCAGGACACGGTCGGCCTCCTCGCCGCGCGCCGTGAGCATGAGTATCGGCGTGGTGATTCCTTCACTCCGCGCCTTGCGACACACCTCGTAGCCACTCAGCTTCGGCAGCATGAGATCGAGAATGACCAAGTCGGGCTCTTGCTCGACCAGCAGGCGGTACCCGGCCTGACCGTCCGGAGCTGTCAACACCTCGTACGACTCAGCCTCTAGATTGTCCTTGAGCCCGCGAGCGATCGCCGGATCGTCTTCCACGATGAGAACCCGGCTCATCTGTCACCCTCGTCGAGTGGGAGATGGATGGAGAACGTGCTGCCCACACCGGGCTCGCTCTCGACAACCACGCGACCGCCATGCGCTTTCGCGATATGATTCACCAAGGTCAAGCCCAGGCCGGTACCGGGTATGTTCTGATTCTCCGGCGCTCGCACTCGATAGAACTGCTCGAAGATGCGCGCTCTTTCGGCCGGCTCGATTCCGACGCCTCGGTCTGCCACGTCGATCACCGCTTCACTGTCCTGGCTGTGCAAGCGCAGCTCGATGTCGTGGCTGTCACCAGAGTACTTCATCGCATTCGTCAGGAGATTCAGAATCGCTTGCTCGATGGCGTCGCGATCGACATTCACTGGCGGAATGCCGTCATTCACGTCCACGCGCAGTTCGAACCGTCTCTGTTCCAACGGGTATCGGATTGCCCTCACACTCGACTCGACGATCTCAGCGAGATTGTGCGGCTCGCGCCGGTACGTCTTCGTCCCGCGCTCGATCTTCGTGAAATCGAGCACGTTGTTGAGTAGGCGTGTGAGCCGCTCGCTCTCGTTCACGATCGTGTCGAGATACTCCGCCTGCGTTTCGGGCTTGGTGGCGCGGAGCCGCAACGTCTCGGCGAACATCCTGATGGCAGTGAGCGGTGTCTTCAGCTCGTGCGACACGCTCGAGACAAACCGCGACCGCAGTTCGGCCACGCGCAACTCGCGCTGCACGTCGCGCCACAGCAGGTATGCACCGAACAGCGTGGCGGTTACCACCAGGAGAACGGTGAGGAAATAGAACCAGCGCCTCACGTTCCACGACTCCCCGAGCACGTCTTCAGGGTCGGTGCCGAATCTGACCTTGAGACCGGGAAACTCGGCACCTAACAGCTCGCCATCCTCATCGTGATCCGACGTGAGCGTCACTGTCCCACCGATCTCTGTGGTCAAAGTGGCATCGAGTGACGCGAAGACTGCGTCAGCAAGCGCCGCGATGACGGTCGCGTTTGCGACACCAATCGGCGATCCCACACCGACCAACCAGTTACCCTCCTCCCACAGCGTCCACGGACTTGCTGCACCGTTTGAGGGATAGGTGGAAATCGGGAGGCTCGCGAAATCGCGCTTCAGAGCCAGCGCGCGGTCAGCGGTTGTGATGGCAGCGGAGATACTCGGCTCCAGAATCCCGGCCGCTGCGGCCACAGCGCTGTCGCTGGCGGACTCTGCCAGAGTGACGAGTAAAGTCCGAATCAGGTGGAGTTGTGCGGGGTCCAGCCAGACATTTGAGGTTAGGTCGGCTCGCGCACGCTCCAGCACTTCACTCTCTGCAAGACCGAATTCCAGCAACCGAGTGGCGGCATAGGACCACAGCGCGAAGCCGTACTCATCGGTCACATCCGAGGGTGCTGCGAGCACGGCTCTGTACTGCAGGGTCGCTTCGCGATCACTTCCCAGCTTCGAGTAGGTCCGTCCCAGGAGCAGGCGAGCATAGTGCCGTTGTACTGGATGTCGAGCTACAGTCAGTGCCTCTTCGTAGGCCGTGATTGCCTCTTGCGTCGGAGCCGCTTGGAGTTCAGCCCGTTCAGCAACTTCTAGGCGACGAGCGAACTCCTGTTCTCTGAGCAGCCGTCGTCCCCTGGCAGTACGCGGGTCGGACTCCCATGGCAGGATCATGCTTCCGTTCACGAGTTGGGCCACAAGGAC
>JBDHED010000291.1:0-2463 GCA_039591175.1 Gemmatimonadota bacterium
TCCCAATTCGAGCGAGTTCGGCGTCGGTCGCGGACGTGCCCTCGATCCCCGGGAAGATGTCGCCTGTCCACGGGTCCGAGCGGTCGGTCCGGTTCCGATCGAGGTACATCCCAGCGACGTTGAAGTACCCGTTGTCGCCGATCGAGAAACCGTAGTTGGCGTCGACCTTGAGCTGCTCACCGTCGCCCTCTCCGGTCCCTCCGCCCTGCACGTCGATCAACAGCGCGTCGGTCTGATCCTCGAGCACGATGTTGATGACACCCGAGATCGCATCCGACCCGTACTGGGCCGAGGCGCCGTCACGCAACACCTCGATACGCTTGATCGCCGCTGTCGGAATGCCGTTCCCAGGGCGCTCGGGTGACGTCGCTTTCCGTTGACCAGCACCAACACCTGATCCGGCCCCAGACCGCGGAGGCTGGCCGGGTTGATGTGATCGGTTCCGTCGGAAATCGTCTGATGTGACGCGTTAAAGCTCGGTATCGCTACCGCGAGCAGCTGATTCACCTCGGTCTGACCGGAGATCTTGATCTCCTCCGATGACAGCACATCCACCGGTACCGGCGTGTCGACCTCGCTGCGTGTGGTACGTGAGCCGATCGCCACGATCTGCTCGGCCAGCAGTGGCGCTGGAGCCAACGTGAAATCGACCGAAATCGTCTGATCGGGTTCGACGATAACCTGCTGTTCGACAGACTGGTGGGCAAACGAACGCGCCCTGAGCGTGTAGATCCCGGACGGCGCGGAGAGTCGATACTCGCCGAGGTTGTTGGTCACCGCCCCACGGGCGGTGCCGACGATCGATACGTCGGCGCCGGGAATCACCTCCCCGTCTTCCGTTGTGATTGTCCCTACGACGACGCCTTGCTGGGCAAGCGCCTGGGCGGGTAAGAGTGCTAATAGGCTGGCGAAAACGACGTTCCAAAGGACTGTCCCGAACGTTCGTCGTGTCATTAAGCACCTCCCGGGTGTACGACCCCTCTGTCAGATTGGCCAGATTATGAACAGGAAGGCGTACTTCTGTCAAGAAACGCCCTAATGTCCACCGCAACGGCGCTATCGGAGTAGGCAAACACCGGGTTGACCTCGATTTCAGAGATTCCGGGGTGGGATTCGAAGCAAGCCGTGAGGCTCAGGGTGAGATCGACGAGCGCCTGGCGGTCGGCTGAGGGGCGACCGCGATAACCGCCGAGCACGGGCGCGACCGATGGATCGCCGAACATCGTAGCGACCTCGCTGGCGGTCACCGGAAGAACGCGGATCGCGGGATCACCAAACAACTCGACGGCGACGCCGCCGGGGCCGACGACGACGACCGGACCAAACTCGGGATCGCGACGGACCCCGAGCAAGAGCTGGGCGATCGGGGGGTCGAGCATCGGTGACACCAGTGCGCCGCGAACGTCGGGCTCGAGGCCTTGCGAGCTCGCGTACGCTCGCACCGCCGCGGTGACTCGCATGTGCGCCTCGCTCGCGGCTGGGCCGCCAACCACGTCGAGCGCCACGCCGCCGGCTTCGGTCTTGTGCGAGACGGTCGCCGAGACCACTCTGACCGCGACCGGGCCACCAATCTCGTCGGCTACTTGGGCGGCTTCTTCCGGGGATCGGCACCATGTCACCGCGACAACCGGAACACCCGCTACGGCGGCGATTTCCCGCGCCTCGGGCTCGGTCAGAACCGTGCGCCCCTCGGCCCGCACCGCGGCGATGACGGGTGATTCGGGCGCCTGCGAGTTTCGACTCCGTGGGGTCCGGCTCGCGATCAGGTCCGCGGACGATCCGTCGCCCAAGACCTGGCCGCAGAGCGCTGCCGAAGCGATCGCGCGCACTGCAACTTCGAGCGAGGGGACGACCATGATGCCGGCCGCCAACAACCGCTCGAGAGCTTCCGTTCGATGGGTAGCAAACAGAGTGTGAACGATGAGTGGCCGGCCAGCTTCACGGACGATCTCGATCATCGCGCTGGCGGCCTCAGACTCCGGCTCTGCTAAGTCTTCGGCGAACCGAATCGCGTAGCCACCAAACAGTCCAGCTGTGAGAACACCCCCGACCGCTGGATCGCCGTAGATCGTCTCCAGGGCAGCGACGAAGACCTGAGGCGACGTGTCTGCGGCGCCAGCCAAGTCGACCGGGTTGCGGACACTCGCTGCCGGACCCAGCAGCGAACGAAGCCGGTCACGCGTTTTCTGTGACAGCTCGGCCCGCGGTACGTCGAGTGCGGACAACGCATCCGCGGCCAACGTCGCATGGCCGCCGCCATCGGCCAACACCGCGACGCCCGCACCCGAGGGGATCGGCGGTTGCTCGGCCAGCGTCATCCCCACCGGTAGCAGCTCGTCGGTGCGTTCGACCTCGATCACTCCCGCCTGCCGCATCGCCGCTCGAAACACCGGGTACGCTCCGGCAACAACGCCGGTGTGCGACCGGGCCGCTTCTCGACCGGACTCGCGCCGGCCACCTCTC
>JBDHED010000292.1:0-2270 GCA_039591175.1 Gemmatimonadota bacterium
TGCCGCCCACCTCGCCCCGCTGGCCGACTACGTCGATCTGGACGGCCACCTGCTCCTGGCCGACGACCCGTTTCAGGGTCTGCGGTTTGAGGATGGCCGCGTTTTGCCAGCCGCTGAAGCGCACGGTCTAGGGGTTGAACGGGTCTCGTAGATCGGAGATAGCCGCCCCCAGGCAGCGGCATGCGGCTTGCGAAGAAAACGGTTGAGTTTTCTAGCGCCATGGCGCATGTTAGGGGGCAGCATCGAAGCCCCTCCGGCAATTTCGAATCTCTTGGGTTGAAATATCCCCGAGCGGGAGTCATGCGCTCGGCTCGACACGCACGCGAGGTTTCCCTTTTGTTCTGTGGCAATTGTCCTTCACGGAGGAGAACGTCAGCATGAGCTTCCTCGATAAGTCGTGGCGACTTGTCGCGATCGCGTTGGTGGCAGCGGTGCCGTTTGTCGCCGCCTGCGACGATGACGATGACGTCACACCGATTATCCAGCCGCCGCCACCGGTCACGGGCACGATCAGTGGCTCGGTGACGAGCTCCGCCGATGGGAGCGCCATCGTGGGCGCCCTGGTGGGGACGTCGCCGGCTACCGCTCCGGCCCTGACCGACGCAGCGGGCAACTACTCGATCCCCAACGTTCCGATCCCGACGAGCCCGACTGCGTACGCGGTGACCGCGTCGGCGAGCGGATTTACTTCGGCGTCGACGAGCGTATCGCTTTCGAGCACCGCCCCAACGGCGACGGCGAACCTTGCGCTGGCACCACAGGTGGGCCCACCGGATCCGACGATGGGCGATCTGAACGTGTTGGTGACGAACCGCAACGGCGAGCCGCAGTCAGGGGCCGACGTATCGGTAGCCGACGCGGCCGGCGCGGTGGCGGCGAGCGGAACTACGGACGCCAACGGGTTCGCGATCTTCTCGGCTTTGAACGAGGGCGCGTACAGCGTGTCGGCGACGAAGACGATCTCGGGGATCGACTTCCGTGCGTCTGGTGGTACGAACATCGTCGGCGGCGAGACGTCGTTCTTGCAGCTGACGCTGACGCGCGACTTTGGTCAGAGCGTGTTCCCGAACATCGACGGTGAGGCGGTGACGTTGACCGACGACGCCGACATCTTCTTTGTTCCGGTTCCGGGTAATGACAGCGACCCGTCGGTCGACTGCAACATTATCCGCAGCCAGCACATGTTTATCGCCGAGGTAGAGGACGCCGCGGGCACGCCAGTGTCGGGTGTGAAGGTCCAGTGGGACCTGAACATCTCGTCGCAGCAGGTTCCGGCGATCAATACGGGTTCGATCGTGGACTCGGATGATCCGGACCTGGATCCGGCGACGGCACGGTCGGGCTTGAGCCCGGCGTTCAACGTGGACACGCGCAAGGCGGTGACGTTCACGAACGACGACGACCAGACGATCGCGTTCAACAACTCGAACGTGGTTGTGGGTACGGGTCAGACGTGGATCATCATCACATCGCCGGTAGAGGGTATCACGGACGTGATCGCGGCGACGCCGGACATTCCGGCCAGCGATCCGGACTGTGCGAACAGCTCACCGGATGCGTGTGACAAGGAGATCGCGATCAAGCGTTGGGTCAACTGGGATACCGCCGTGGACGAGCTGGATTGGGACGGGACGGCTGGTGACCCGAACGAATCGGGTAGCGGCGCGTCGTTCACCGCCATCTCGGAAGGCTCCACGCTGACCAACGTCCTCGACCGGGCGGTGGCAGCTCCTTGCGATACTATCGCCCCAGGTCCCGGCCAAAGCTGCACGCTGGACAATCAGCTGCTGATCTACGCTGAAGTGCAGCCGCTGCGGACCGACTCACCGTTCACAGCGTTCCACCATGGGACGATCAAGCTTACGGTGACCGACGACGTGCCGGACATCGACGTCTTCAATGACGCCGCGATTCCGAACGTCGAGCAAGACTTCCCCAGCCCGTCGGCTGGAGCTGACGACGGCTTTGATGACGACTTCTCGACGGCCGACGACTTCGCCTCGGGTGAGTTTGACTTCTGCAACGACGATGCTAGCCCAGTCTGCACCGATCCTGACCTGACCGGTTGGGTGATCTTCGAGATGCAGCTCGATCCGTCGGAGTTCTTCTGCGTCGACGTCGACGGCGACAACGACTGCGATCCGGGGAACGGTGTATCGCCGGACACGTTCAGCACGGCGTACCAGCGGTTGCTGGCCGGGAACGCGGACAACAAGAACTCGTTCACGGTCACGTGGTGTGATGAGTTTGGCGAGGATTGCGACACCTTC
>JBDHED010000293.1:0-2266 GCA_039591175.1 Gemmatimonadota bacterium
CAGCGGCGGCGACCTCGTTACGCTGTCCACGACGGCAGGCACGTTGAGCAGCGTGACCGACAACAACGACGGGACGTATACCGCGACGCTGACGTCGAGCGCAACCCCGGGCACGGCCACGATTACGGGCACCGTCAACGGCGGATCGATCGCCGCCTCGGCCACCGTCACGTTCGCGCAGGTCGCTGCGGGCTCAGCCGACCTAGCGATCACGGCGGCGGTCAGCAATACAAGTCCGACGCTGGGGTCGACGGTCGTCTACACAATCACCGTCACCAACAACGGACCGGACGTGGCGACCGGGATTCAGGTGACCGACGCGCTCCCGAGCCGGCTCTCGTTGGTTTTGGCCGAGGCCAGCCAGGGTACGTTCTCGGTCGCGACCGGCGTCTGGAGCGTCGGTGAGCTGGAAGCGGGCGCCAGCGCGACGTTGGCGCTTACCGTGAACATAGGACCATGACGATGAACGGAAGGGGAACCATGCGCGTTGTCGTCTTGTTGCTGATGTTGGTGGTCATCGCGTGCAGCGGGGTCGGGCCCTTCGCTCCGCTACCACCGGGAGGAACGATCACCATCACTCCCAGCAATCCTCCGGTGCTCGGGGCGATCGGCGCCAGCGTTCAACTGCAGCTGATTGAGTCCGACCTCCAAGCCGCTCAGACGGTCGACGTCGCCTGGAGCTCGAGCAACCCTTCCGTTGTGACCGTCACCAATACGGGACTCGCAACCGCGGTGGGCGACGGAACGGCCACGGTCACGGCTACCGTCGGCGATCAGACCGGAAGCGTGCAGATCACCGTGGCCGCCACGATCGTAAACACGATTCGGATCACCAGCCTCGATCAGGCCGACAGTAACACCGTGAACAACACCGCCACGGTGTCGATCACGATCATGGCGAACTAGCGACTAGAACCGGGACCGGGTCAGGACGGCGTCCGCCGTCGACCACGCCTGATCGAATCGCTCGCGCGCCGCCTCCGCCTCGGCGTCCTTCCCCTGCGCTTCGAGACACTGAACCAACCCGAACAGCGACCACCCGTTCTCGGGGAACCTCTTCAGGTCCTCTCGATATGCGGTCTCGGCATCGGCCGGCCGACCAGCTTCGATGAGAGCCCAACCCAGCGATTGGCGGATCGGATAGTGCCAGAGCGGCGGTTCGTCGTACAGCAACTGATCCTCTAGGTCGCGGGCGGTTTCGAAATGCGTTGCCGCCGCGTCGGGATCACCACCGCGGAGCGCGATCTCGCCCTGTAGCGCGTGGATCGCGATCGGCAAGATCTGCTTGGCCGGCGTGTCGGCACCCGCCGCGCGCTCGGTGTTGAACGTCTCCAGCCGCTCCAGCGCCTCGCGCGCCTTGGCCGGCTGATCGGTAGCGGCAAACGCCAACCCCCGCGTGTACTCTACGAGACCGGCTGCGGTCGGCAATCCGGGGGGAGGTGCGGGTTCCGCCAACAACTCGTCCCAACGCCCGAACGTCGATAGCGCCAGGTGTGCGTACGCGGGTGCGTTCTCCAGGAAGTAGACGTCGCGGGCGATCTCGGGCGCGACTTTCGCGGCCACCGAACGAGCGGCCGAGATCGCGCGGTCGCCGCGGCCAGCCATCATCGCCGCGAAGGCCATGAAATGGTAGTTGTGCGGGTAGTACGCCTGCGGGTACATCCCGTCAGGGCTCTGATCCTCGATGTACTCCTCGTCGGCGTGCACCGCGTGCACGTTAGCGTCCACCGCGTCACCGTAGCGACCGACTCGGATGTAGATGTGGGCCGGCATGTGGACGAGATGGCCGGCGCCGGGCATGAGGTTCGCGAGCCTCTCCGCGCACTCGACCGCCCGTTCGGGATACGCCGCCTCGACGGCGTGGATGTAGAAGTGACACGCGCCCGGGTGGTTTGGCTCGAGCCCGATCGCCATCTCCAGCGTGTTCAGTAGCTGCTCGGTTCCCGGGTGCGGTGTCCCGTCAGCCGCCCAGTAGTCCCACGGCCGAAGCATCATCCGTGATTCGGCCGCGAAAGTAAGCACATCGGGATCATCCCGATTGCGGTCCGCGATCGCGACCATCTCCCGGGCGTAAGCCAGGTCGAGCGGCTCCCGATCAGCGGTCGGCGTCGCACTGTAGCGGGCCGCCAGCGCGTCGATCAGCTCGCGCTCGATCTTGCTGGCGTGGGATTTCCGCGCCACTGCTGCCTGAATCGCCTCGTAGGCGGCCGCACCGGCGGTTGAGTCCATCGCCGCGTTGATGTTCGGCCCATACGCCAGCGCGGTG
>JBDHED010000294.1:0-2241 GCA_039591175.1 Gemmatimonadota bacterium
CTTATGCGCTACCTCGTTTGAGGTCGTCGGCCTCTGCCGTGTCCCGGCCGCCGTGGGTACGTTGGGAGGTTGGCTGGAAGGGAAGCAACGATGCTCCGACTCTTCCCCGCCATCTTGTTGTTGGCGGTCCTCGTCGCTGCCTGCGGCAGTGACTCGCCGAGCGTGGAGAAGGTTTGTGGTTTGAATGACGAGTTCGCGGCGCTCAATGAGCGGACCATCCCGCTTATCGACGTTGACCCGTTTCCTGACCCGGCAATGCTTGAGGAGAATTTCACCGAAGGTGTGAAGCTGCTGCGCGGCATGGTCGAAGCAGCACCGGATGAGATTCAGGCCGACCTATCGGACTACACGGACGCGAACGCAGAGCTATCTGAGATCTACGCCGACTTTGGCTATGACCGAGCCGCAGTTCCCCAAGAAGAACGCGACCGGTTTGATGCCGAGTACAAGATTCCCGACACCGTCCACAGTCGGATCATGGACTGGTTTGTGTCCAACTGCGGCCTCGAACTACAGGGCTAGCAACAGGCACACCAGCCCGCACATAACGAGCTATAACCGAATGTTGTGGATGACCGGATCTGGATAAGAGGGCGGCGTACCCTTCCAAACCTATGTAACGGGTTCCGCCGGTGTTGGCCGGCGGGGAAGGAGTACGCCTGATGTTGAAGATAGTCCCCGATGACACAGACCTCGACGATCTGGCCGGTTCGCTCGACGAGTTGGTGGCTGCAGGGGCCCGCAGGATGTTGATGGCCGGTCTCGAGACTGAGGTCGCTGATTACATCGAGCGCCATGCCGAGCTGGTTGATGAGGCCGGTCGTCGGTTGGTGGTGCGTAACGGGAAAGCTGCGGAGCGGAGCCTGGTGACCGGTGCCGGAGCGCTCAAGGTTCGGGCGCCTCGGGTCAATGATCGCCGGGACGGTCACCGGTTCTCGTCCTACATTCTGCCCCGCTATGCGCGTCGGTCTCCCAAGGTCGGCGATGTGTTGCCGGTGCTGTATCTGCGTGGCCTCTCAACGGGCGACTTCGCCCCGGCATTGGCCGAGTTCTTCGGCACTGATGCCGGCCTGTCCGCCACGTCGATCACCCGCCTCCTCGAGACCTGGGGCGACGAGTACACCGCGTTCGAATCTCGGGACCTGTCCGGTGACGGTTATGTGTATGTGTGGGCCGACGGCGTGCATTTCCGTATCCGCCTGGAGGAGGACCGGCTGTGCTGCTTGGTTGTTGTTGGTGTCAAAGCCGATGGCAGCAAAGAGCTTCTCGCCTGTTCTGACGGGTATCGGGAATCTGGCGAGTCGTGGGCCGAGGTACTGCGAGACCTCAAAGCAAGGGGCATGACGGCTCCAATGGTCGCCGTTGGTGACGGTGCGTTGGGGTTCTGGGCAGCGCTCGGTGACGTCTTCTCCGACACCGTCGAGCAGCGCTGCTGGGTCCATAAGACCGCGAACATCCTCGACGCTCTGCCGAAGCGGCTGCACCGCTCAGCGAAGACGGCGATCCATGAGATCTACGAGGCCGAGACCCGCCGTGATGCCGAAGCACAGATCGACGAGTTCGTCGGGGTCTACGGCGACAAGTACCCCAAAGCGGTCGCCAAAATCGTCAAGGACAGGGACGCGTTGTTGAGCTTCTACGACTTCCCCGCCGCCCACTGGGTGCATCTGCGGACCACCAACCCGATCGAGTCGACCTTTGCGACCGTGAGGGCCCGAACCAAGGTGACAAAAGGTGCCGGGACGCGAAGACGTGGCCTGGTGATGGCCTACAAGCTCCTCGACGCCGCCCAAGACCGGTGGCGGAAAGTCAACAGCCCAGAGCTCGTCGCCCTCGTCCGTGCCGGCATCGAATACAAGGACGGAATCCAAGTTGAGAGGAGGACCGAAAGGTCAAGGGACGCCGCCTAATGCCACCCGACTCATCCACAAGATTTGGCGATATCTCGTCTGAAACCCGTTCCAGATGAGAAGAGGGGGGCCAAGCTCGGAACGGGTGCGTCTGTGGTGGACCTTGGGGAGTGCCCCCGGGTTGAACCGGCGCAGCGAGACCGGCGACCTGGAACGAGGGAACATTTCGCGACCCTCCCGATATCAGTGGACAGGTACAGGAGGCTTGGGTATCCATGGGAAAGGGGAATGAGCAGAGCCCACGCGGCGGCAAGACGGGAGGATTTCTAGGGGATTCCCCCTTCCCCACCCCTCCCGGCCCCCAGCTGCTTCGTGGGTTCTGCTCCCCATA
>JBDHED010000295.1:0-2239 GCA_039591175.1 Gemmatimonadota bacterium
GTGCTGTGGCCGCCCAATCACCGCATGGTGTCCATCGAGGCCGAGGTCGTCGCCACGGCACCATCGGGACCTCCGACGGTGACTTTGGTCTCGATCACCAGCAACGAACCGGATAATGCGGTCGGCAATGGCGACGGGGACACCATCAACGATATCCAGGATGCCGAGCTTGGCACTCCTGATTTCAAGTTTAGCTTGAGGGCTGAGCGATCCGGGTCTGGCGACGGTCGCACTTACACAGTGACCTATACGGCAGTGGACACCGCGGGCAACCAGAGTTCCGCAGACGCTTTGGTGGAGGTGCCGCACGACCGAGGTGGCGTGACCGAGCCGGTCGGGGTGTCTTTTGAGGAGAAGGGAAGCGGCACGTTGGTTGAGTGGGCCAAGGTACCGGGGGCGCATTCGTACAACGTGATTCGGGGTTTACTCGCCAATATTAGAAACTTGGAACCGGCGTATGACCTTGGAACTGTGACTTGCATCGAGGCGGACTCTGGGAACGAAAGCACGGCTGGTGACGAAGACGGGGATCAACCGGGCCCCGGAGATGTGTTCTTCTACTTGGTCGAATACGACGACGGACTAAGCAGTTCTTACAGCACAGAAAGCGCCGCCAAGCCACGACTGCCAAGGGTGGGAGACTGCCAATAGGGATACTCCGCCACGTGTGCCGTGAAAGGTCCGATGATCCAGCGGATGAGAGTCCTGTGTAGTGCACCAACTTGGTGCGTCCAGCGAAGGCTGACGGGTTCAATGGAAAGGTTCGCGGGTTCTACGGCGGTGCTGAACTTGGTGCGTACTACAGCCGCAATTGAGTTGTTCTGAGTGCGGTGAACTAGATTCGGGTTGTCGGGATTCGAATCGGTCCTGCTAGGGGTCGCAGCTTCCCAGGGACTGAGCCGCGCAGGCGAGAGCGCTGGGGCTGCGCTCCAGGCCATCACTGTCGAGTCCGTAGGAGCCTTCGTTCGAGGCGTCCCGCGGAACCACGAGGTAGAACGAGGTCGGATCGGCCGCCGGCAGCGTCCAAGTCGTCGATCCCGATGTCGAGCACGAGATCGGCTCATGACCGGCAAAATCGCCGATCGTTCCCCCGTACACGGCGTAGTCTGGATCGGCGGCCGCGCAAGATGGACCCCACGACAACACGACGTCGCCGTCTGCAGCTCGATTCAGGGTGAGGGGGGCTCCGGGCACCGCCGCACCGTCGGGAACGCTGCCGATCCCCGACCCGGCACCGCAGGTCGCACCGTTGATCGTGAGGGATTGCTCCCCATGCCGCTCGAAGGCGACGCAGTTCATCCCTAGGCCATCCGAAGTGACGCAGAGTCGCGAGGCATCCGCGTTTGAGTCAAGGTCGATGCGGTCCGGCAACTGACCCAGCTCGTAGGGCAGCGCGCTGGCCAGACCTTCGACCGAGAACGGGTCTGGGAGAGTCGTGTCGTGCACAAACTCAGAGACGATTCCGGCGTCGCAGAGATCGAGGTTGTCGCAGCGGCCACCGTCGTGATCGAACAGGCAGAATTCGAACCGGTCGGGGCCCGCATCGAGGCGGGCCCGAACCCAGGCCACCGATGCGTCGCGGTCCGTGCTCTCCAATCGAAACCGGTAGGCGCCGTCCGGAGACCAGATGGAAGCGAGAAGCGCGGGGTCCGTGGTCGTGAGCGTTTGAACCCCCACATTGCAGACGCAGAGCGGCAGGTCCGCGGCGTCTTCCGAGACGAGGGTGACGTCGTTCAACGTCACGTTCAGCAGTCCGTTTCCCGGGGCGCATCTCGCCGCCAGCAGATCGAATGACACGGAGTCCGGCACCACAGCGGTCGTGTCGAACACGAGCAGCTCGCCGGAGCCGACAGGGTCGACGAGCTGGATCGTCGTTTCGACGCATTGGCCTCCGTCCTCGACGACATCGACGCAGGCCACGGACTCGCCCTGGTCCGGATTTGGAACATCAGGGCAGATGTCGCACACGTCGTCGACCTGATCGGAATCGCTGTCGAGCGCGCCGGAGCAGGGTGGCTCGGCGATGTTGAGCAAGATCGTCACGTCGCCGGAGAGTTGGTTCGCCGTCGCGATATCCGGCCGACCGTCGTCGTCGAAGTCCCCGATCTCGACCGCCACGACGTCGTCCCCTCCCCCGTGGTGCAGTGCCCTCTCGATCGTCCCGTCGCCCCGCCCGAGGAGCACGCCAAGGTCCCAGCCGAAGGCAATCGCGAGATCGTCGATCCCATCGAGGTCGACG
>JBDHED010000296.1:0-2230 GCA_039591175.1 Gemmatimonadota bacterium
CCAGGCGGTGAACCCGAGGATCAGGACGAGCACCACGATGTTCGCCTCGAACACGCCCACCAGCATGAGCATCAGGTAGAACGTCGGGAACGCGATCCATACGTCCACGATCCGCATGAGCACACCATCCACGATGCCACCGAAGTACGCGGCAACGGCACCGTAGAGCGTACCGATGCTCTTGGCAATGATCATCGCGAGCAATCCGATAGAAAGCGATACGCGCGCCCCGTAGAGCGCGCGACTGAAGACGTCGCGGCCGAACTCGTCGGTCCCAAAGAGATGCACAGACGACGGGGCCAGGTAGCGGTTGGTCATCACATCCGGGATCGCAGCGGGATCGTACGGCGCGAGGATGGGCGCCAGAAGTGCCCCGACGTAGAAACTCGCTATCACGTAGATCGACCAGACGGCGAGGCGGTTCGCGCCAAAGCGCCGCAGTGCCACCTTCCAGGGACTCTTGCCACGGTACCGCTGATCTTCTTCCCGCAGGATTCGGTTGACGTCCCAGCGGGAGAATCGGATGATCAGCGGCACGACCAGGAGCAGGCAAATCGACGCGAGCCAACGGTCGAAGAACGGGGTCGAGAACGCGCCGACCACTCGGTCCCAGCGCCAGGCAATCACAGCCAGTACAAGCGTGGTGAACATTATGAGCTGCACGCCGACACCCACGCGACCCAAAACCAGGTGCCCGAGTCCGGGAACCCAGGCCTTGGCTCGGATGTCGTCGCGTTCAGCGTCGACGCGGGGCATCGTAGGAGACCCTGGGGTCCACGGCGGCGTACGTGATGTCGGCCAGGAGGTTACCGAACACGGTCAGCAATGCGGCAATGGTGGTGGTGGCCATGATGAGGGGATAGTCGCGCGCCGCCACGGCACCGACGGTGAGGCGCCCCATGCCCGGCCATGCGAATATCGTCTCGATCACGGTCGCGCCGCCCAGGAGGAACGGGAGACTCATCCCGTAGATGGTGATGATCGGAATCAGCGCGTTCCGCAGCGCGTGTTTCACGATCACCGTTCTCTCCCGGAATCCCCGCGCCCGCGCCGCGACGATGTACTCCTCGTTCAGCACTTCGAGCAGCCGGTTCCGCATGTAGCGGGCGGTGCTGGCGGCGCCCGCCACGCCCATGACGAAGACCGGCAATGCCAGATGCCACAGCCGGTCGAACAGCTTGCCCAACGCGCTCATGTACTCGTAATCCATCGACCGCGTCTGGGACGTCGGGAACCAGCTGAGGTTTACCGAGAAGATCATGACGAGCATCAACGCGAGCCAGAAACTGGGAATGGCATAGACCGCCAGCGATCCGACCGTCACCGTCTTGTCCAGCGCCGAGTACTGTTTGACCGCGGATATGATGCCCAGCGTCAGCCCGATCAGCACATCGAGGATGATGGCGAGGATCGTGAGCTGCAGCGTGTAGGGGATCGCCTCGAGGATCATGCTCCGCACCGGCCGTCGGTGGCGGAAGGAAACCCCGAAGTCGCCCTTGGCGATGTTCTTGACCCAGGTCACGTACTGAATGTGGATCGGCTGATCAAGTCCGTACTTCTTGCGTAGGAGATCGATGACCTCGGGATCCAACTGCCGCTGTCGCGGTTGCTCGAGGTACATGTCCATCGGGTCGCCCGGCGCCAGGTGCGATATGAAGAACGTCACTGTGACGATACCGAGCACGAGCGGCACCGAGAGCAGCAGGCGCTTGAGCGTGTACTTGAGCATCGTGCTAGGCCGGGTCCCAGAGCAGAACGCTTAGATCCATTGGGCGATGAATTGCGAATGAGATTCTAGGGACAAAGTCAAGGCTCGTCTTCCAGCCACAGATACTCCATGTACGTGAGCGGGTCGACCCGCCATGGGCTACTCAGCCCGCGGAGACGGCGATGCGCAACCCAGCTCCACACGTCGGGGAACAGAAACGTCACCGGCAATTCCTCACGGAAGATCTCTGCCAGTTGCTTGTAGACGCTGTCCCTGGCCACGGGGTCCAGCGTAGCCGCCGCGCGGTCGAGAAGCTCCACCACCCGAGGGCTCTTGAACCCTTGTCTGTTGCCCTCTCCCAGGCTCCGCTGCATCCAGGCCACCGAGGCCACGTTGATCCAAAAAATCTCCGCCTCGAAGTCCCCCTGCCTCAATCGATCAATTGCGATCTCGAAAGCGAGGATCTCGATGTCCATGCGAGCGCCAACCCCTCGCAGCTGGTCTTGGATGAAGATCACCATC
>JBDHED010000297.1:0-2211 GCA_039591175.1 Gemmatimonadota bacterium
CACCGCGTATCCTTCGTACTCGAGCATCTGTTGCAGCGCCTGGCGGATGCCGGGCTCGTCGTCGACCACGAGTAAGTCAGCGATCGGTTTCGAATGTCGGCTCATGGACTTCCTATCGGCAGCTCGTAGACGATATAGCTCGATTTGCGCATCCCCATCGTCTGATAGGCGCCGCGCGCGCCACGGTTCTTTCTGTCGACATACAACCTCACTGCGGCCACATCGCCAGCGACCGTAGCCGCTTCAAGCACGCTCTGCCAGAGTGCTCGGAAAACCCCGCTCCGCCGGTGGCTGGAATCCACGTACACGGACTGGAGCCACCAGTAAGAGCCAGCGTTCCAATCGCTCGGCTCCACGGTGACCAGGCACTGGCCGCACACGGCGCCGTCCTGTTCGGCTAGCCAGTACCGCCCACGGTCAGGGTTTGCGATGATCCCTCTCACCCCGACGGCCACAGTTTGGTCGTCCAACTGGATGTCTTCGCTCTCGAGCGCGAGGCGACAGTTGAAGTCGACGATCTGGTCGACGTCGGTATGCTCGGCGGGTCGGATCGAAATCGCCATGCAGTTGCAGAAGATCGCCGTGTTGGCGGTCGCGTCCAGCCGTCGGTTCCGCAGGCTAGCGCTGAGGGTTGAGACGGTTGGCTTGCTCGAGCACGTCTCGCACGCGATCGAGCGGCAGCGCAAGCGCAGTGCCGCGGTGTCCGGTCACGGTGGTCGCCTGGAACAACGAGTTCAGGATCGCCTCCTCTGTGGCCTCGATCGCTGCCAGAAAAAGCGGTGACAGCGCCTCGGCCCGCAGCGACTCCCGGCTTGTCGTTGTTTCATCGGCACGGTAGGAAACCCGAAGCTGCGGGTGGGTCGAGAATGCGATCACGTAGTCACCCGAGCCGTGTGAAGAGAAGCCACCGACGCGCCCAATGCCGTATGGCGCACGGCGGGCGATCCGGATCAAGGCGTCCGCCCCGACTGGCGCATCGGTAGCGATTACGATGACGATCGAACCGCCGTCGGCGTCGGGCTCGTCCGTCAGGCTGTACCCAACGGGATCAGGGCTTGGATCGCGCCCGATAGTCTGTGTATCGGTTGGCAACCACCGCCGAATGAAATCGGCGGCGCCAAGCCGCTGACCGACCGGTACGCCTTTAATCTCGAGTGCACCCCCGAAGTTCGACTGCACGAGCGTGCCCAACGTGTAGACCGCGTCGCCAATTCGAACTTGGCGGCTGGCGGTTCCTATACCGCCCTTGAATCCCAACGCTCGAGTTCCTGTGCCAGCCCCGACCGACCCCTCCGCGACCGGGCCAGCCCCCGCAGCCACCAAGGCGGATTCGACCTCGGCCGATCCGATCCGCGGCACTCGAATCGCATTCAGAAAACCATCGTTTGTCTCCCCGATGACCGGGTTTACCGAGCGCACCGCGGGGTCGTCGGTCGTGTCCAGTGTCCAGCGAACGAGCGCGTCAGCGACGCGACCGACCGCCAGCGTGTTGGTCAAGACAACCGGAGTCTCCAGCGTGCCCAATTCGTCGACCTGAGTGATACCGGTCAGCTTGCCGAATCCGTTCGCGACGTAGATCGCAGCGGGAACCTTTTTCAGGAACACGTCACCGGGGTGCGGTCGAATCGCTGTGACCCCGGTTCGGATCGAGTCGCCCTCAACCACCGTCGAGTGACCGACGAGTACACCCTCGACATCGGTGATGGCGTTGAGCGGGCCGGGTGGTAGAACCCCGACCTCCACGCCCAGTTGGCGCACACGCATTCGGGTCGCATCCTCTTGACCCACTGCGACCCCGACGTCCACGCCGAGGACACTTATCGTCGCGGTGAAGATCGAGAGAGCGGTTCTCGCTATCGGTGTCAGTTCATTCCCGCCGGCTGAGATTCTGAGCGACGACGTACAGGGCGATCGAACCCGCCACCGCCGCCGACAGCGATTCGACCTGATCCGACATCGGCAGCCCGACCACCAGCGCTGCGTGATCCTTGATTTCGTACGATACACCGGTCGTCTCGTTTCCGACCGCGAGCGCCACGGGCACCGACGGAAGCACGGTCTGAAAGAGGTCGGGCGCGCCGGCTTCGAGCGCCACAATAGGAAGCTCCCGTGCCGCGCACCATTCGGCCGCCGCCGTGCGCGTCATCCCGACCGCCATGTCGAGCGCGAAACCGCACCCGGCGGATCCGCGCAGAGCTTTTGGATTGAACG
>JBDHED010000298.1:0-2200 GCA_039591175.1 Gemmatimonadota bacterium
ACTTCCACCAAGCGAAGCGCAACGTTGTGATCGTGCGTGACCCCGAGAACCGTGGCTACGGCATGTGCCAGCGCATCGACGTGTGGTGGGGCGGGCTCAAGAGAAACGGTGGGCTGATGGTGATTCTGGCCTACCTGCTGCAAACGAGCCTTGCGTGGAGGGGCGCTGAGGTGCGGCTGAAGATGGTCGTCCCGAACGACGCTGCCGCCGAGGGGGCCCGCAACAACCTGGAGACGATCACGCGTCAGATTCGGACCGGCGCGACGCCAGAAGTGCTGGTCGGCAACGGTCGTCCGTTCGAGGAAATCCTGCGCGAGAGCTCGCAGAACGCCGACCTGGTCATGCTTGGCTTCCAAGAGCCAGGCGACGACTTCCTCGAGTACTACACGCAGATGATCGGGAAGACGCGCGGGCTCCCACCCACGGCGTTTGTGCTCGCCGCCGAGGAGATCGTCTTCAGCGAAATGCTGCAGTAGAGGCTTTTTTCGACTTAGGCCGCTACCGGGGCCTCTTCTTCTGCACCGGTGATCTCGGGTCGCTGACCGGCTTCGATCGCCTTGTGCTCACGCACGATCTGCAGCACGACAAGGAGCCACACCCCGATCACGACCAGATTGAAGACCGCAAACCCGCGCGGTCCGAACACAAACACCGACGTTCCCAAGAACACGATGATCGCCGAGAACACATCGCCGATGCGGTGGAAAAAGCTATCGATCACCTGCTTCGCCTTGTACTTGATGTCACGCGAGGTCGGCAGGAACAGCATCTGCATCGTGGTCTTGTTGACCGAGTAGTCGGAGGCGTTCTCAAACGTCTTGCCGAGCCTCGCGAACCGGATCGCGGGCAAGAAGAAAATGATCGCGTACGTGCCCAGCGCGATGATCGGCAGCCACAGAAGACCGGCTCGAACACCGCCATACTTGACCAACCGGCTGACGATGAACAGCTGCATGAACATCCCCAACAGATTGACCCACAGGAAGAAATTGGCATAGAACGAACCGATCACGGACCGTTGGTATTCGCGCTGATTGTCAGCGTTTGCCGGATCACCGAAGTCCCGATTCCCGAACGACAGCGTCACGCCAGCCTGCGTCGCCTCGGCCGCCACCTGCTCGGTGCGTTCGGCCCCGTAGTTCTCGACCAACTTGCCGAGGATGTACTCACCCGTCGTGTTGACCAGGTTGAGCAAGAGGATCAACAGAGCGATGTACCCCAGATATCGATGCTTGAGCAGCAGATCAAACCCGAGGCTCTCCTTCTCGGCCGGTGTGTCCTTGTCCGCCTCGGCCGTGTGTTTAGCGGTCATCTCCCGTTGCCGTGCCTGGAGCGCGGCCTTACCCCATACCCGCCGCGAGATCACGATCGTCAGGCCGATGCACGCCGCGAGCACCGCCGCGGCCCAAAGCAGCATCTCGAACACGCTGAAGTACTCGAGCAGTCGCTCCGCGATCCCGGCCCCGGCGAACGCACCGAACGAGCCGCCGAATGCGACCAGCGGGAAGAGCCGTTTCCCGGCTTCGTTGTTGTAGACGTCGTTGGCGTACGACCAGAACTGGGCGACGACCATCACGCTGAAGATCCCGACCCAGATAAAAAAGGCGTACCCCAGGTACGGAACGCCGGCCCTACTGAGCGCCCAGAAAACGACCAGACAGGCGATAAAAAATGACGTAACGACGGTGATCAACCGCGTACGCTCGTAGCGTGATACAAGCTTGGCGTAGGCACCGACCAAGAAGAACAGCAGCACCGCCATCGCCGCCACCAAGTAACTCTTGGCCTCGGCTCCGCCCTCGGCCAGGATCAACGCCTCGCGAACCGGCTTGATCAAGTAGTAGCTCGTCAGCAGCAGGAAGATGTCGAGCGCCATCAGCAGGATCAGCACGCCTTCGCCGGGTCGCACATCGGTGAAAAGACTCAGGAAACGCTCGAAGAGGTTCTTTCGATCTGCGCCGTTGGTCATCGACATGCCTCCTGTGCTGGCGGTCAATTGGATTGAGGTTCAGTAACCTAATCCGCCGTGAGCACAAACCACCACCCGCCCCACCATCATCCTCAGCTCGCGATGTGGGCGTTGGTGCTGATCTGGGCCGCGAATTTCTCGGTCGTCAAAGCGGCCCTGATCGACTTCGAGCCGCTGGCGTTCAACGCCACGCGATTTGTGCTGGCCTCGGCGCTGATGCTGGTGTTCCTG
>JBDHED010000299.1:0-2195 GCA_039591175.1 Gemmatimonadota bacterium
ATCGGCGCCAGCACCAAGCAGATGGGGGCGATCGCCCATGCCGCACCGGCGTACACCGCCGCGCCCACCACCGCCAGCGCCCACGCCTCGGTCAGCGACATCACGCCGCGTGGCAGCTCGCGCTCGGCCGTCCGCGGGTTCGCCGCATCGAGCCGGCGATCGATGATCCGATTGAGCGCCAACGCGGTCGTTCGGGCTCCGATCCCGGCCACCAGCACCAGCAATAGCAGCCGGATCGGCACACCCAACCCCCCGCCCAGGAAGACCCCCGCGAACAGCATCGGCAGCGAGAACAACGTGTGCTCGACGCGGAGAAAGCGACCGTAGCTTCGGATCCGGCCGATCTCGGGGTTGGCAGCGGTCTGCGCGATTACCTCCGGTGGAGCTCCGCGGTGAGCTCGCGATCGGCAATCAAGATCCGGTTGGCGAGCGCGATCCGCAGCCCGTCGGGCAGCTGACCGACCAGATTCGACCAACCGCCCGAACCGGAGTACCCCCAGTCGTTGGCGGTCCGTCGCTTGGCGGTCTCCGCTAGCCGCGGATCGACCGCGCCTTCGACGTTGGAACCTCGCGTAGTGTGTTCGTCGCGGTAGTACTCGCGATAGCCATCCACGATCGCTGGAAGATCGCTCGCCGCCAGGGCCAACCCGCCGAACCCCTCGAACAGCGTGTCTGGTGCGATCATCCCCTCGGGTCGAATCGTATCCGGGGTGAACCCCGGCAACGAGGCCCGTGGAACATTGGCTGACGGCGGGAGCACGATTTCCCCCGGCTCGGAGCTCGAAACCGGCGCGGTGCGCTCGAGGGGCACTTGATCACTGCATCCAACGGCGAGCGCGATCGACACGACGACTGTGAGCCAGCCGAGCCTCACCCGCGCGCCCCTTTTCGATCGGCGATCGCCTGAACTGCGATACGACGCAAGCGCCCATCGCGGTTCTCCGACAGTAGTGCGCGGTTGCGCTCGAACCGATCCCCCGCTTGGCGGCAGAATTGCCTGACGAGATCGATCTCGGCGGCGGCTCCCGCCTCGCCGTCGCGATCGATCGTCGACTGGGTACGACTGATCGCCGCCACCAACGCGTAAAGGTCGATCACCATGTCGGCTAACCGCGCAAGCTGAAACTCCTCTTCCACAACGTCGCTCCGATGCTTCTTGATGAGCGACTCGGCTCCCTCGTGGAGGTATCCGGTGTAGCGCTCAAAGCGGGCCAGGCAACCGGCCAGCGGCTCGGCTACGTCGACGTCGGCGCTGCGACTTCCGATGGCATCCTGGATCTCGTGGAAGGCGAACTCGGTCAAGACCCCGATCTCTTTGAGTGGCTCGCGCAGTGCGCGACCGACGTTTTCCAAGTAGTCCGCCAATCGCTCCATCCCGGCCAGCGCGATAAACACGCGCAACACCTCGTTTGTACCCTCGAAGATCGGCATGATCCGCGCATCGCGAAGGAATCGCTCAAACGGGCGATCGTTGATGTAGCCCCGCCCACCCGCTACCTGAAGGGCCGCGTCCGCCGCCTGCCATGCAGCATCCGACGCGTACACTTTGCAGATCGCAGATTCGAGGCTGTAGTCGACATCGCCGCGATCGATGAGGTCGGCGGTCAGGTCTACCATCGACTCGGTGATAAAGGTGTCAAGCCGAATCTGAGCGATCTTGCCGCGGATCAGATCGTACTCGGTGATCCGATGGCCGAACTGACGGCGGGTGGTAGCGAAGTCGATCGCCGTGCCGAGAATCGTCCGCATCGCTCCGACCGCGCTGGCCGCCAATCCCAGGCGCCCACCGTTGAGGACGTTCATCGCCACCTTGAAGCCGTGACCAGGTGCGTCGAGTACACGATCGTCATCCAGCTCGAGATCGTGAAAGAGGAGCTCCGCCTGTGTCGACGCTCGAATCCCCAGCTTGTCGGAGGTCCATAGACGACCGACATCGAGCCCCGCGTCGTCACCCTCGACGACGAACGCCGTGACACGATCGACGATCTCGCCGTCCTTCTCAACCGGAGTCTGAGCAAACGCCGTGATGACCCCTGCGCGCTGCCCATTGCCGATCCAAATCTTGTGACCGTTGAGGATCCAGCCACCGCCGTTTGGCGATCGTTCCGCGCGCGACTCGATGTTGGCCACATCGGAGCCATGATGCGGTTCGGTCAGCGCGAACGCCGCCAACGTATCCCCGCGCGCACACGGCG
>JBDHED010000300.1:0-2182 GCA_039591175.1 Gemmatimonadota bacterium
CCTCTTTATGCCGCTTCGTGGCGGGCGGAAGAAACTCTCCGATGTGCCCGGCCAGGGCGGCTATGCAATCCTCCGACAGTGTGTGGTCGAAGCGATCGACGCGGGTGCGATTCACAGCGACAACCCGGATCTCGTCGCCTTCTACTTGTGGTCTCGGGTGCACGGGATCGTGATGCTGCTTCTCGCGTGCGACATGGACGAGGTAGTGGGAACAGAAGGCGATGCACAGCCGCTCGAACTGTTTGGACTGACGCGATCGTTCGTCGTTGACGGTCTCGGCGCATGACGGGGCGGCGTTTCCTCTGGCTTGGACTCGGCGTGGCTCTCCTGCTGGTGGGGAACGCCCGCTGGATCCTACCGCTGGCGAGTTGGTTCTTCGCGATTGGCTGGCTCGTGTTCTTCGACCGGTCACAACGCTTGTCGGGGCTGGCGATCGGTTTCCTCGTGTACGTCTTGGTCCATTTCGTCATCTGGTGGGGGATCATCCCGGCGCCGGGTGTGCTCTACTACCTGATCGCAACGACTTATGCCGCGGCCTATTTCCTTCCGTTTGTCGCGCACCGTCTGTTCGCAAGTGATGTCGCCGCGTTTCGGGCAACGCTCGTTTTTCCGCTGGCGTGGGTGAGCGTCGAGCTCTTGTTCTCGCGTTTTGTCACCCCGTACGGGAGCTGGGCCTCGCTGGCTTACACGCAATCCGACTCGTTGACGCTCATGCAGCTCGCCTCGTTGACTGGAACTGCCGGGATCACGTTTCTCATGACGTGGTTCGCTTCGGTCGTCGCGTGGATGCTCCGCCCCGGTTTGGAAACGGGTCGACGCATGTCGGCGGCCGGTGCGTTCGCGGTTGCAATCCTGGCCGTTCTGTTGTTCGGGCAGCTCCGACTGGGCAGCGGCGACACGGGGGGCTCGGTGCGAACGGCGTCACTCGTTCCTTCCCGCTCGGCACTCGACGAGCTCGAGCGATCGTTACGCCCCGTTCGGAGCGGCGAAGAGCTGTCGGAGTCGGACATGCGCGCGATCGTGACAGCGGCGGCACGACTGAACGATGACCTGTTCGAGCGCACCCGTCGCGAAGCTCGGGCAGGAGCCAAGCTTATCGCCTGGTCCGAGACGGCGGGCCGCGTGCTCGCCTCGGAGGAAGAAGAGTTGCTGGCGCGAGCCAGCCGGTTGGCAGCCGAAGAGGGTGTCGTTCTCTTGATCGCCCTTGGTGTTTGGCGTCCCGGCGGCTCGCCGCCGTTCGAGAACAAGGTCGTTGCCATCGACGCGAAGGGCGCCGTTGCGTGGGAGTACCACAAAGCGAACCCGATCGTCGGCGCGGAGTCTTCGGTTATCGATGCCGGTGGAAATTTGATCAAGAGCCTCGACCAGGAGTTCGGCCGAATCGGCGCCGTCATCTGTCACGATCTCGACTTCCCACCGCTGTTGCGACAGGCGAGCGCCGAGCGAATCGGGCTGCTCGTAGGTCCGTCCGATGACTGGATCGACGTCGCCGCGCTGCATGGTCGGATGGCCGTGTTTAGAGCCGTCGAGAACGGGTTCACCCTTCTCCGACCCACCAACGGCGGTCGCAGCATGGCGGTCGACACTCGCGGCAGGGTCATCGCGCGGGTCGACTTCCCCGACGACGTCATGGTGGCTCACGTATCAGCCCAGCGGAGCCGCACACTCTACGGAATGGTCGGCGATCTCTTCTCGTGGCTCTGCCTGATCGGGTTGGCCGTGTTGGTCGTAACGCGGCGGCGGTGGTGACAATCCTCCGAGCGCGTCTTACAATTCATGTCACAACTCGCTGCGGCCGGTGGATGGCCGGCTCCCCGTTGGGTCGAACCACAACTGAAGGGAAACAATGACCAAGGACGAATTCGCCGAAAAGCTCGCCAAGAAGGTGGACATCTCGAAGACCAAAGCGAACGATGTGATCGACGCGATCTTCTCCACCGACCCGCGGGAGGGAATCATCGCGGTAGAGCTGGATGCGGGACGCAAATTCCCGATCACCGGCTTCGGAACGTTCGACACGCGTCATCGCAAGGCCCGGAAGGGTCGGAACCCGCAGACCGGAGCCCCAATCGACATCCCGGCCATGACGGTTCCCGCCTTCCGCGCCGGCAAAGGTCTCAAGGACCGGGTGCGCGTCTAACCTCGTTGATCACGGATATGTGAACGGGGCGGCTCGTCAGAA
>JBDHED010000301.1:0-2176 GCA_039591175.1 Gemmatimonadota bacterium
CCGATCGGGTCACGAAGCTGACGACCTTCACCCGCGTGCCGTCACGGTCTGTCGGTGCAGCGATCGAGGTGCCGAGCGAGGCTGAGTTCTTCGGGCTGATCCGAGACCACGCCGAGCGGTTCCACGAGATCATCCACGGTGTGAACCACGAGCGGATGCTGGGCAACGCCTCGTTTAGGTGCGCCCGGGGGTTCCCCTCGTTCAAGCGCGAGGGCCTGATCTTCGTCTCACGTCGCAACGTCGACAAACGATTCATAGGACCCGAGGCGTTCGTGGCCACCGAGTTGGCCGACGATGGCTCCGTGGCGTACTACGGCGACATCAAGCCCTCGGTCGACACGCCCATCCAGTTGCGCCTCTACGACGCGCTGCCCGACGTCAACTACATGCTCCACTCGCACACCTACGTCGAGGGGGCGACGTTCACCGACGAGCCAGTGCCCTGTGGCGCGATCGAAGAAGTCGATCAGATCCTGTTGGCCCGGTCGCAGCACCGACGCAGTTGCGATTTCGCGATCAATGTCCTGGGGCACGGGTCGATCTACTTCGCGAAGGACTGTCGGTCCATGCGCGACATTCCCTGGATCCCGCGACCCATCCCGGAGGTCATCGGTGGCTAAGGCCAAGCGCACTACCGCCGAGAAGGAGGCGCGCAAGGGCAGGATGACCCAGCGCGCCCTGGAGCGATTGATGACGCGCCGGGCTATGTCGCGATCGAAGTTGTTTGGTTCCAAGACCAAGAAGTCCGACAACGGTTGGCAACTCGGGATCCTCAAGCGCCTGATCGACGGCGGCTACGTCGCGCGCTACGGCGAGACGGTCTACGACGCGACCTACGGTCTGGTCCCGGGGCAATCGGTCGAGCACTTTCTCGCAGACCCCCAGCAGCTCGACGGGTTGATCTGGCCGTCGCGGAAGCGACACTCATTCGAGGCGATGGTCGCCGAGCCGACACTGTACCCGCTGTGCGAGGACTCCCCGGACTGCGTCCAGCCCAACGGACACGAAGGAGAATGCGACGTCGGGCACGCCCCGGAAACAAAAGACGTCCCACCACTTGCCGAGACCCAGAATGATGACTACATTGCCTCCGATGACGAAGCCTCCGAGGGAGGCGAAGAAGAAATCACCGACGACGACTTCCGCAAGGGCTTCTTCGTTTGGTGCGAACACCTCGACGAACGGATCGACGAGATCGATCGGAAACTGGAGCGAATCACGCAATGGCTGAAAGGGCTTGCCGAGTGAAGGAGTCTGTTGTGTCGATGCTGGAGCACCTGCTCGCAGACTACCGACGGAACCACGACCAGTGGTCGCTCAAAGAACGCACCGAGCACGAGGCTTGGATGTGGGCACAGGTTCCCGAGGACGAGCGCCAACAATGCGACCCGCACCACCGGCTCGGCGACTGGCTCGTCAAGACGCTCGGCGGTGCGCGCAACGACTACAACCTGCGGCACTTCTTGAACCGCGACGGCACCGACGCTCTGTGGCGTCGGCTTGAGGCCAAAGAGTTGTCATTGAACAAGGCCGTCGAACTGTTCCGCGAGGCCCGCAAGCGCGCTGACGTCGAGGGCACGCCCATCGCGACGGCCGTCGCGATCACCTTGGACGAGTACGAGAAGCTGCCCGTGACTCGCGTCATGGACGGCATCCCGGTGAGAGCCAAACGGCCATCGCGGCTGCGACGGAACACGGGCGCGAAACGGAAGAAGCCGCGCCGCAGCAAACACAAAGATCCACGAGTCCTGCGAACGCGCGTTCGCGACGAAGTCGCACGCTACGCCGCTGAGCTACACGCGGACCTCGACTCGTCCACCGCCGAACAGTTGCTCGGTGAACTGGAGGTCGACGTCAACCAGATGCTCGACGATCACAGTGCGCGGGTGGGCCGCGCCAAGATCAACGCCAAGCGGCGCGACGAGCAAGACGATGCACTGTACAAGTCGATCTCGCGGCGCAGGTTCAACGAGGCGTGTCGGACGCGCAACATTCCGATCCCGTCGCCGAACAAGCCGATCGATCTGACCGTCGCGAAAAAAGCGAAACGCAATCTCGTCCGGGCCTACCACCCGGATCTCGGGGCCGACAACGAGTCGACCCGGGCGGCATACGACGCCGTCATCAAGGCGTACCGGCTTATCGAGCAGTACGCCGAAGAAGCCAAAGCCAAGGG
>JBDHED010000302.1:0-2167 GCA_039591175.1 Gemmatimonadota bacterium
TCGGAGGCGCTATTGGCCGCCGCCAAGCCTGCGCCGGGGGAGACGTGGCTCGATGTCGCTGCCGGCGTCGGCGATCCGGCGGTGTCACTGGTCGATCGCGTTGCGCCGAGTGGCCGGGTCGTGATGACCGACCTCGTTCCCGATATGCTGCGTGCGGCCCGCGACAACGTCCGCGCCGAGGTGGGCGACCGATCGGGTGGCCTCTTACCGGTCGCCGCTGCGGCCGAGGCGTTACCAGTAAAAAGCGTGTTCGACGGCGCCACCTGTCGCTTCGGGGCGATGTTTTTTGGTGATCCACCCGTTGCGCTGAACGAGATCCGTGGGGCGGTCGCTCCGGGCGGGCGGGTCGCTTTCGCGGTTTGGGGCGATCGCGAGCAAAACCCCTATTTCACCGAGATCGATGGCGCTCTCCGGGATGTCATCCCCGACTTGCCAGTCCACGAACCCGACGAACCGCATGTCTTTCGCTACTCGCCAAGCGGGAAACTCGCCGCGCTCATGGAAAGCACCGGCTGGGTGAACGTAGACGAGCTGGAAACGCCCTTTACGATGAGCGTGTCGATCTCAGCGAGCGAACTGTGGGATCACACGGTGGAGTTGAGCGTCGAGGTCGCCGGCTTGGTCGAGGAGCTCGGCGCCGACTGCGCGGCAGAGCTCAAGTCGATCTTCGAGCGACGAGTGGCGCGGTACTTCCCGGACGGGACGATGTGCATGCCGGCTGTCGCCCGTCTGGTGCTAGCGCGCGCACCGGACTGAGGTCTAGTCCACTTCTGCTCGAACCAGTCCGGGTCCAGCCGTGCGCCACACGACCCACAACAGGGATCCGATCCACAGACCGTAGATGACGAGTCGGACCGGGTGGTAGGCGATTGTCGTTACCACATCGCCTGACACGTCGAGTCCGTGCTGGAGGATTGTGCGCGAGACCTGTTCCGCGGTGAACCAACCCCACAAGACGATCGCCCAGTACATGCCAATCAGTTTCCAGCGCCCCATGCGCGCGGCGGACGGCAAGTAGCGCGTGTTCAGCACCGTAACGACGAGCGCGAAGCAGTACATCGAGGCGATCGTGAACGGTCCGGCGATCAAGACCAGGAAGTTCGGCTGTAGTGCTTCGAAGCTCTCGCCGCCCAACCACGAAGCGGTGATAACGATCATGCTGGCACCCACAAAGAGCGTCAGCAAGATCAAAAAAGTCCGGCTTAACGTGAGGCGGTTCGTGTGGCGGCCGACCCGATGGTAGACGATGTCGCCGGTAATACGGGTCACCGTGTCGACGATGCCGAGTTGGGTGGAGAAAAGGACCAAAGCACCGCCCAGCAGGAACACGATCTCGAGCCACGCTCCGCTGCGTTCGCGAAGAACCGCGGCCTGCGCCATCACCATCCCTGTTTGGTCGCCGGCCAGTTCGGGGTTTCCGGTTCCGATGGTGGCACTCACCAGCAGCGTCGTGATGACTACGCTCAGCAGAATGAGGACGACAAACGTGGCCAGTAGCTCACGCTGAGCCAGCCTCACCCAGCCGCGGAACCTGGCCAGCGCTGTCTCGCTGTGGACGGAGAACGCAAACCCGCGGTCGGTGACCCGCTCGTTTTCGCCTCGGATGCCGCAGATTCGACCCTGGTAGACACCCATCCCGAACCCCTTATCACGGATCCACAACGATTGGGCGAGCAGCAGAGTCCCACCGCTACCGGCGTACGCGACTGCGATCAGGAGCGTTGGAAACTGCTCGCCGGAGAGCAACGATCGCGGCGCACTACCGATCGATGCCGCACCTTTGGCCAACTCGGTGACGTCGCCGAACGTCACCCCGACCGCCAACAATGCCAGAAAAAGAAGCGGGAAGAAGAGCAGGATCAGCCCGATCTCGAACCTTTCGAGCGCGTTGTACACGACCCTCGAAAACGCCAGCGCGAACCAAATAAAGGCCAGCATGAACAGAGCGATCGGGTGCCAAGTCGGGATGATCTGAGTGCCGACGATGGTGTTGATCGTCGTCCGCGAAAACTCGGCCGAAACCGCCGCCCAACCCGGCCAGAAGAACGAGACCAGCGTGGCGGCCAGAAAGAACCACGGCCAGAACGCACGGCGGTCGAGGCGTGCCATGGCGGCAAACACCGATTCACCGGTGGCCAAGCTCCATCGCTCGATCCCGCTGATAACG
>JBDHED010000303.1:0-2165 GCA_039591175.1 Gemmatimonadota bacterium
ACTGGCGAGTGCCAGGTTCTCCGGGCCAATTTGCGCGGATTCCGCCGCGCGAGGAGCGTTTGAGGCGAGGCGCACTTTCGATGGCCTGCGGCGGCCCCCAGCCGCTCGCGTCGCGGCAGCGCTCGGGGTGGACATCCAGCGTCGCCCGCAGTTGCGATGTCAACCTTGCTGGGTGGCCGAACCGTCTTGCCGATCGCGTCGAAGCTGGAGGTCGCAAAGCTCGAGCGAAGCATCGATCCATTCGTCGACGAGCTTGCGGAGCTCGTGGTAGTTGCGCACCTGCGCCTGGACCGCGGCGAGACTCGGCGATCGAATGAAACGCGTGGTGCTCTTTCCTTCGCGTGACCAGCTCAACTGATAGTACGGTCCGTGCTTCTGGGGAGGCGTGTCCTTGCAGCGACAGCGAGGGTTGCCGCAGACGTTGTACTGCTCGCTGAGCGTTCCGGGTCGCAGATCGCCAAGCTCGAGCAGCTTGCGCTTGATCCGTTCAATCCGTCGTTGAAGCACTGCGATTCGCGATTTCATGCTGCGCATCCTACCCGAATATGCCGATAGCTTTTATAGGCTATCGGCATAGGAGGGGACCCAGCCATGCAGCTCTGGCGGGAGTGGCTACGCTGTGTGTGGAAGCTTCGCCCGGCGTGCACGCGGGCGGCGACGTTTCTTTGGATGGTGTTGGCGCTCGTGGGACTGTGCATCCGCTGCGATCTCTGGGGCGTCACCAGCTTTGTCCGAGCGGCCTGGCTTCAACCGCGGACCTATCGCCGACTTCTCCACCTGTTTCACACGCCCGCGCTCGTTCTGGACCAGCTCACCGCACTCTGGAGCCGACTGGCCCTGACGCTCTTCGAGCCGCTTCGAGTCGGAGATCGGCTGGTCTACGTCGCCGATGGTCTCAAGGTGCCGAAGGAAGGACGCAAGATGCCGGCAGTGAAGAAGCTGCACCAAGGCTCCCAGGACAACACCAAGCCCGCGTTCATCTTCGGCCACTCCTTCCAGGCGGTCGGACTCCTCGTCCGAGGGAAGCTCGGGGCAGTGTTCTCGGTCCCGTTGGCGAGCCGGATCCATGAGGGGGTCGTCTTCTCGAATCGCCACCCGCGAACGCTCCTCGACAAACTGGTTGCCCTCTTCGTCGACGTCGTCGGTGCGGGTTTCGCCAAGGCGCTGCTCGTGGCCGACGCCTACTACTGCAGCGGCAAGGTCATCCGTCCCCTCCTCGAGTGCGGACATCACCTGCTGACCCGGGCGCGAATCAATAGCGTCGCTTTCCAGCAAGCACCGACACCCCGGAAACGCCAACGAGGACGACCGAAGAAGTACGGCCGCAAAGTCCGCTTGCGGGACCTGTTCCGGCGACTCGATCGATTCGAGACGGCGTCGAGTCCTCTTTACGACGATCACGACGTCACGATCCGCTACCGCTGCCTCGATCTCCTCTGGCGTCCGGTTGGACACCTCGTTCGCTTCGTGCTGGTCGACCATCCACGGCGTGGCCGGATCATCCTCATGACGACGGACCTCTCTCTCGATGCACTGCGCGTCATCGAGATCTACGGCTACCGCTTCAAGATCGAGGTCGGCTTCAAGCAGGCACTCCACACGATCGGCGCCTACGCGTACCACTTCTGGATGGCGGACATGAGGCCCATCTCACGCAAGCGTTCCGGGAATCAGTACCTCCATCGGGCCACGGAAACCTATCGAATGCACGTGCGCCGGAAGATCGACGCCTACCACCGCTACGTCCAGCTCTCCTGCATCGCGCAAGGTCTCCTTCAACACCTTGCGATCAACTTCTCCGACGCTGTCTGGCGCCGCTTCAAGAGCTGGATGAGAACGATGAGACCTCACTGCGAGCCTTCGGAGGCGGTCGTCGCCCAAGCCCTCCGTAGCAGCTTCCCCGATTATCTGCTCGCTGCCCCCGACGACGACGAACTCAAGAAAATGGTGTTCGACAACGCCAACCTCGAACTCTGCCCAGGCTTCCGGATGGCGGGATGATGGTCGAACGGGCAGGAGAACCTGGCACTCGCCAGCAGACTAGATTAGGGCGTCAAAGATAGAGCACTTTCATCGATCAGAGCAGCGCCCTCGTCGCGAGACCCTCTCGATGTCCTCGAGAAAGACTGGCCGCCGGCCAGCGTTGAGGGCTCGCGGTCGGACTC
>JBDHED010000304.1:0-2110 GCA_039591175.1 Gemmatimonadota bacterium
GTACACCATGAACACACCGACGTTGTTGAAGACCTGGCCCGCGGTCGTACCCTCCCTGAAGTCCTCCGGGAAGCGCAGCGTCCACGTCCAGTTGATCGTGTGCAAACGGTCAAACGTCTCGTTCTGAAGCTCCGAAGGCGGCGTCAGCAGCTTACCCGGGAACAACGGATCGAACAGGCGTCCAAAACCGCCACCCGTCGCGAACTCCGTCGGCGACGACGTTGTCCCGCGGGCCCACTGTAGCGACCACGCAAGGTTCGTCGACCAGTAGTCCGAGTAACGCTTCTGGACCGTGATGTCCAAACCCTTCACGTTCCCGTTGTCGCCATTGAGGAACACGCGACGCTCGAGAACACCCTCGGCGATGTCGTTCGTCTGGAACACATCGAGACGCACGGCACCGCGACGGTCGCGGTTATAACCCACGATGTCGAGCACCATGTTGTCGCTCAACAGGTGCGTGATACCGGCCTCGAACGCCGTCGTCGAGACGAAGTTGAGGTTCGGGTTACCGTACGTGATGTTCGGGTTCTGCTGAGCGGCCACAAAGTCCGTGAACACGCTCGAGAAGTAGTGCCTGAGCTGCGGAAGCTGGTGGAACACACCGTACGACAAACGCACCTGCGTGTTGTCCGTGATCGGGTGCGCCACCCCCAAACGCGGTGAGATCTCCGTGTGCTTCGCGCCCGCGACCGCCACCGCATCCTCGTCGCACTGATCAAACGCCGAGATGTCGCATGGCACCACACCCGGCAACAGCGGGATCATCGCGTTCGGATCCCAGTGGTCGACACGCACACCCAGGTCGATCACAAGGTCGCCGTAATCCAACCGGTCCTGGGCGTAGAACGCCCCGATACGCGGGTCCACGTTCACCTCGTCGGCGAACTGACCGCTGGTGAACTGCGACGAGTGATCGTCGTAGTTGACCCAGTTGAACTCGCCGCCAACCTTGATCCGGTGGACACGGTTGAGCTGGCTGTCGACGTCCACACGGATACCGTAACGGCGCTCGTTGCGACGCCGGAACACGTTGCCAAAGCCGGTGTTGCCAAAGATCTGTGGGACGCCGAAGATCGCGTCCGGGTCGCTCGTGCGAACCGTCGGGATGTTCGGGATCGAAGCCGCGGTCATGAAGTCCTCAAAGAAGAACTCCACGTCGTCCCACTTCCAGTTCAAGAAGTCGGGATCGAACGAGTCCTCCACATTGAGCCCACGCTCACACGCGTTGTTGAACTCGGCACAGACTTCGGCACCGAAATCCGGATCGTCCAACAGGATCTGCGCCGTCTGGGCGTTCAGCGGCGTACCAAGGACATACTTCGACTGGTGGAAGTTCCCCCGAACCTGGAGGTTCAGGCTCTTCTCCGCCGTCTGGAAGATCTGCTGGTCATAACCCACGATGATGTCGTGCGTCTTCTGCCGCGTCGCCAGCCAGCTCAGGTTCTGGTTCAAACCGAGAATGGTGTTTGAACCCGACAGGTCGTGATAGTTCTCGCGCTGCTCGCGGTTGAACAGGAACGTACCCGTCAGCTTCGCGTTCGACGGCAGAAATGCCGTCACCTTTGTCTGAACCCGCGTGTCACTGCCGCGGTCGCCGGGCAGGATCGTCTCTGTCGAACCGCTCGAGTTGAAGCCGCCCGCCGCCGGGTTCCAGCCCGCAATGTTCGGGAAGAAGTTGGCTGCGCCGGTCAGCTCGACCGAGCCAAACGCCGTCAGACGGTCGGGGATGATCGGACCTCCGAGCGAACCGGTGATCTGGTTGTACCCGCAGCAATCCTGCGGCTCCGGAAAGCCCGCCGTGTTTGCCGCGAGCTCGATCTCATCGAAGGCGTAACCATCGGTGCTCAGCTCGCCGTCCGTCGTGAACCGGACGTTGCCGCTGAAGTCGCGCGCGCCTTCGCGCGTCACGATGTTCACCACACCCGACTGCGCGTGACCGAACTCGGCCGAGAAGCCGCCCGTGATCACGTCCACTTCTTCGATCGCGAACGTGCCGATATCGGTCCGGTTGCTCTGGGTGCCAAAGTCGGTGATCAGGACACCGTCGATGAACGTCGCCGACTCGGATGCGCGACCGCCACGGATCACGAACCCGTTGCCATCCTGG
>JBDHED010000305.1:0-2107 GCA_039591175.1 Gemmatimonadota bacterium
GCCGCGCCGCTGATCACCGAAAGCCTGATGAAGTATTTTCCCGAGCGAGTGACAGCACACGTCGGCAACCGAAGGGGCACGACCCGATGATCCGTAGAGCGACTGAAGAACCGGCAATCAAAAAACCGGCCCCACCGGCGACCCACACGCTCATCCTCGACGGCGAAGAAGTCTCGTTCACCGCCGGCGAAACGATCATCGACGTCACCTACCGCAACCAAAAGGACGTTCCAAACCTCTGCTACGACCCGCGGCTTGAACCCTTTGGTGCGTGCCGGTTGTGTATCGTCGAGTTGGAAGGCGTCAAGAACCCGGTTGCGTCGTGCACGACCCTGGCCGAGCCGGACATGGTCGTCACCACCCGGACCGCACGACTCGAGATGCATCGTCGTGTGTTGATGGAGATGGTCGCGTCCGAGAATCGCGACATCGACGTCGAACCGTTGAGCGGCTACGCCTCACAGCAAATGCGCGAGCTCGTCGATCGGTACGACGCCCGAACCGGCCGTTTCCAGGGCGCACAGTCGGGCGCCAGTCGCGAAGACGACGACAATCCGTTCATCAAACGCGACTACGACAACTGTATTTCGTGCTACCGCTGTGTGCGCGTGTGCGCCGAGCAAGAAGGCGATTACGCGATCAGCGTCATGAATCGTGGTTTCGATACCCAGATAACAACCGAGTTCGGCGGATTGCTCGTGGACTCGGCATGCACCTTCTGCGGCCAGTGCATCCAGACGTGTCCCACCGGGGCGCTAGCTGATCTCAAAGCGCTGTTCAACAAAGACGTACCTGGCGAGACAAAGACGACGCGCACCATCTGTCCGTACTGCGGCGTTGGCTGCACCGTCGACGTCATGACCCGCGGTGATCAGATCGTTGGTGTCCTGCCGGCGATGGACGGACCCGCCAACGAGGGCGCGTTGTGTGTCAAGGGACAGTTCGCGTTTGACTTTGTCCATCACCGCGATCGGCTAGCAATGCCGCTCGTCCGGGGCGACGATGGTGAACTACACGAGACGAGCTGGGACGAAGCGCTCGATCGCGCGGCCGCCGGATTCCGCCGAGCGCTCGCCGATCACGGCCGGCATAGCGTCTATGGTGTCGCTTCCGGTCGTGCGCCCACCGAGGCTTGTTACATGATGCAGCGCTTTATGCGCGCAGGCTTCGGGACCAACCACATCGATAACTGCAGCCGAGCTTGACACGCTCCCACGGTCGCCGGTCTGGCGGCCACGATCGGTAGGGGAGCGATGTCGAATCCACTCGCGGACATGGACAAGCCCGATGTGATCTTCTGCATCGGCACGAACATGACCGAGTGCCATCCGGTGGCGGCGACGCGCATCAAGCGCGCGATCGCTCGGGGGGCCAAGCTGATCGTGGCCGACCCACGCCGGATCCCGCTTGCCGATCTGGCTGATCTGCACCTACCGCTTCGGGTTGGATCGGATGCTGCGCTGCTGTTGGCGATGGCCCACGTGATCGAGCGCGAGGGGCTCATCGATCCAGCGTTCATCGACGCGCGCACGGTCGATAGCGAACCGTTCCTCGAGCACGTACGCAAGTTCCCGCCTGAGTGGGCCGAGCGGATAAGCGGCGTACCCGCCGAGGACATCGAGCGTGCGGCGCTGTGGTACGGCGTAGCAGAGCGTGGGGCGATCTATTACACGCTCGGCATCACCGAACACATCTGCGGCGTCGACAACGTGCAATGCCTGTGCAACCTGGCGCTCATGACCGGCAACATCGGCCGCGAGGGGACCGGGATCAATCCGATGCGTGGCCAGAATAACATTCAGGGCGCCGGCGACTCAGGTGCATTACCCAACAACTACGTTGGCTTCCAAGCCGTCGATGATCCGGCGCACCAGGAAAAATTCACAAAGGCCTACGGCCGCGAGACCGATCTCGAGAAGGGTCCGACGAAAGTGGCAGCACTGGACATGTGTGGCGATCGGATCAGGGCGATGGTTATCAACGGCGAGAACACGGTCGTATCCGACCCCGATCGAGAGCATTGCGAGCACGCGCTCAAGAGCCTCGACCACCTTGTGGTCATCGACATCTTTCTCACCGAGACGGCACAGTTGGCCGACGTCGTGCT
>JBDHED010000306.1:0-2098 GCA_039591175.1 Gemmatimonadota bacterium
TCAGTCGTGTCTGCCGCGCCCTCCTGATTCCACATCCAGCGTGACATCTGCCACGCGTCGTCAGTCCCGCGCTTGAAGAGCAGGGACCACGTGCCGTTCGCGCTCGGCACGTCGGCCCCGGCCGCTGATGTCGGGTCGGTGTTCCAGGTGCCGCGCGTGTAGGCGTAGTCGCCGAGCACGATGACTTCATCGACCGTTGCGGTCTGCTGAACCATCGTGATGTCGTAGGCTTCGGCCATCATCGCCAGGATCGCTTCGCGGCCCTGGAGCAACGGACCATCCGGCTGCATCAAGACGACGTCGTCGGCCACCATCGGGCCGATCACGGCCATGTCCGCGGCGTTCCACGCGTCCACGAACTGGCCCACCAGCGCGCGAAGGTTTTCGGTGTCGGCCGCAGTCGTGTCCGGCTCCGGCGCGGGTTCCGGTTGCTGCGCGCAACCAGCAAAGACAAGAATCATCGCAACGCCAAGCATCGACGCGTAACGTTTCATGACAGTCCCTCCGAGTTTGTTAACCGGCAGTTTGATGGGGGGACTGCGCGGAGCGTTTCCGCCGTCCCCCGTGACCCGGCCCCCGATGCCAAATTCTCGGCCAAGTCATGGTAGGCCTGGAGAATATCCCTGGCAAGAGAGACACCGCGGCGCTCAGCGGCTCGCAAGCTCCTCGTACAGCTCGACAAACTGGTCGACACAACGCTTGACGGAGACGTTGTCGATCGCCCAGCGACGGCCGGCGGCGCCGAGCCGCTCTACGCGTTTCCGGTCGCGAACGAGGTCGATGAGCGCTGTCGCCAGGGCGTCTGGGTCACCGGCCGGGACGAGAAGGCCACCGCGTCCGGCCTCGACGATCTCGCTCAATCCCCCACCCGCGGACGCGACGACCGCCGTGCCGCGCATCATCGCCTCGGCGGCCGCGATCCCGAACGGCTCCTCGAGCAACGACGGCGCGGCTTGGACCCAGGCCGCGTCCATCTCGCGCTCGGCTTGCTCGCGAGAACGGTGGCCGGTCATCGTCACCCGTGGTCCGAAGACGTTCGACCGCACCCGGGCCGCGATCGGGCCGCGCAGCGGGCCATCCCCGACCAGCAAGAGCCGCGCATCGGGTATTACCTGGGCGACCCGCGGGAACGCATCGACCAGCGTGTCGACTCCTTTCTCGTGGCTCAACCGACCGGAGTACGCGATGATCGGCGTGTCGCCGAGTGGCGGTCTCAGCGGTCTTGATGGAACGCCGTTGTAGATCATCCGCGTTGCGTCGACGCCATACTCCGCCAGCTTGGCGCGAGTCGTCTCGCTGTTGGCAACGATGACGTCAAACGCATCGATCCGTTTTGCGAGCAGCCGTCGCTGTCCCATCAGCGCGACCCACGCCCGACGAGACAGACAACGGCGGCATGCACCACCGGCTGGCACATCACATCGTGACCCATCGGGGAACAGCTTGAGTCCGGTCGGACAAATCGTCTCGTACCACGGCGCGTTATAGACGGCCGGCAGATCGCGTAGCAGCGACAGTATCAGCGGCGATAGTTGGGTCATGAACATCCGCACATGGACGACTTCGGGCTGAAACGCGCGGAGAACCCGTTTGAGCGCGGCGTATGCGCGTGGGTTGGCGGCGCGGTTGAGCGTCCGCAGCTCGCCGATCGTGCCGAAGCAGAGATAGTCGGGCTCGCGACCGCCAGCTCCGTGCGCATCGCTCGCGAACACTCGAGCGTCGTGGCCGCGCCGCAACAACTCGTCCCGCATATCGTATGTCAGGATCTCCGCGCCCCCTATCGTAGCGGCGACGTCATTGACGACCAGAACCTTCAACGAGCGCGCACCCTGGCCGGTAGTCCGCCGGTCGGGCGCAGCGTGATGCCGCCGTGCAGCTCGATCGAAAGGTCGTGTTCGAGCTCGAATCGGAGTCGCGGCGCGGTCTGCGCTAGTACCATCGTGCCTTCGAGCCGCGCCAGGTGTTCGCCCAAGCACTTATGCGCACCGTCGCCAAACGGGATATAGACGAACCGCGGTGGTGGGTCGTCGATAAACCGCTGCGGTGCGAACCGCTCGGCGTCGGGGAAATACCGCGGGTGGCGGTGCTGGAGGTACGG
>JBDHED010000307.1:0-2427 GCA_039591175.1 Gemmatimonadota bacterium
GTCGTCCGGATCGGCGAGGTAGTCCTTGAGCAGGGTCTCGGTGGAGGCCGGGTCGTCGGCGGCGGTCAGCGTGATGACCCAGACATCGCCCTCGATGACCTCGTCGTCCGGCGAGTCGCTGGTCAGCTCCACCAGCACCTGGGTCGTCGCCGCCCGGACCTGCACCTCTTCGTTCTGGCCGAAGTTGGTGTCCGGGTTGAACACATCGTCGGCGTTGAAGGTACGGGTCGGCGCCGGGGTGATGTCGACGGTGACGGTCTTGCCGGCCGCCGGCGGGGCGGTGAGGACGATGTCGTAGGTGTCGGTGAGCAGCGGGTTCTCGGCATAGTTCGGGCGGCCGTCAAGACCGTCGAACTCGTCGGCAACGACCAGCGCGATCTCGAACTTGCTGGTCGTATCCGGCACCACCCACTCGGCGATGTCGTCGAGTTTCAGGGTGTACCGGCGGATCTCGGCGTCGTAGCCGATGATCTCCGCGGTCTGGCCCGCGCCGGTGCCCTCGACGATGGTGAGGATCTTGCCCACCAGCTCGATGGCATCTCGACCCGATACTGATCCACGGTGCCGAAGGTGAACTCGAGGAACGGATCCCGGTTGTGGTCACTGCCCTGATCGATGACCGGGAATTCGCCGTTGTTGAACCAATCCTCGGCCAAAATTGCGGGTTCTTCTTCTGGATTCGTGGGCGTATCGGTGATCCGGATCGCCGGGCTGATGGTGAAGGGGACGAAGACCGGGATCGAGAACAACCCGAAGAAGGAGAGATCGATGATCTCGAAACCGTGGATCAGGGTGCTCTCGTCGATGTCGAAGAGCCCCAGCGCGGTGCCGTCGCGCTTCAGCGCGAAGTCGAACGGATCCTTGCCGTTGCCCGCCTTGTCGGTGAGCGTCAGCGTGACAATGTGGTTCGCCTGGTCGGGGTCGGTCGTGTCGACGTCGACCGAGGCGGTGAACGGCGCCTCGGTATCGGCGTTGATGAGGTCGCGCAGCCCGTTGGCGATGGTCTGGAGGTTGCGGTCCTGCCTCTGCTCGGTGGGAATGTTCGGCGCCCGGAACTCGTAGACCCGGCCGTCGGCGGTCAGCGTCCACAGCTCGAAGGCAACGAAGCCGTCGAAGAAGCCGCCCGCGAGCTCGAAATCGACCTCGAAATAGTGCTGATCCGGATCGTCGATCGAGCCGCCTTCGTCGGCGTCGTCGTCGAGCACCACCCCGCTGTCAACGAAAGGCTTGACGCGGAGCTGCACCACCGGATCGATGTCTACCTCATCGCCGCTGCCGTCCGACGGCGTGACGGTGATCTGCACCTTGCCGCTCACCACGGCCCCACTGGCGCTGATCCCCGAAATTTCGCTGATCTTCGTGGCAAGGTCGGTTGCAATAGTCGTCAGCGTGGTGCTGGTGATGATGAAGGTCTTGGTGCCGACGGTCGGAATGTTGACCGTCCACTCGTTGTTGAGTTCGAAATCGGAGAAGCCGCCGGGCTCGGAGCTCTGCAGCTCGATCACCTGCTCCCAATCGAGCTTCACCTCGCCCTTCACGTCGATCGCGCCGTCCGGCGTCGGCTCGACGATATCCCAGGTCGGCGTAAAGGCGGTGTTGGCCCGGTTGACGATCACTAGGATGCCGGCGTCGCCTGAGACGGTGGTGTCGTTCAGGGCGGTGAAGTCGTCGGCGTTGGCGTTGTCGTCGTTGATGTCCGTGGCCAGCTCGGCGGCGATCTCGTCCAGGGCGTCAACGATGACGCCGACCGGCTGCGTGTAGGTGTTGACCGACGGCAGCGTGACCTTCCAATCCTCGCCCCGCGCGGTGGTGCCGTTCAGGTTCACGATCGATGCCTTGGCGTTGCTCACCGTCCCGGCCGCCGCCGCTTCGATCTCGAAGGTCACGTTGAATGCCGCATTGTCCCGATTGACGATCATCAGGATGCCGCCCTCGGCCATGGCGGTGAACACTTTCCAATCGTTGGCAGCGTCCGCGTTGATCTGGCCGGCCAGATCCTCTGCGATTTCCTGGGCCGTCTCGGCCGGATCGTCCAAATCGAGCGAGTAACTCTTGACCTTGTCGGGATTCGGAACCGTCAGGGTCAGGGTGACCTCCCAGGTCTCCCCCGCGGTCCGCGTCTCGCCATTCAGATCGACCTGCTTGGCGGTCGCCGTGCTGACGGTCATCGAGCCCTGGGTCGTCGCCGGTGTGACCGAGAAGTCGATGTCGAAGTGGGCGGCGCGGCTGACCGTCAGCACGGCAGCGTTGTCGTCGGCGGTGTAGCCCGTGAGGCGGCCGTCCGCGAACGCTGTCACGACGTCGCTCGCGCTCTCGCCGTCGGTCGTCACGTCGTAGGTAAATGTCACGCCATTCAGGATGAGGTTCCAGACCTCGCCCTTGTGCGGCGTGCCCGAGAAGGTGATGTCGGCGGCGAGGAAGTCGATG
>JBDHED010000308.1:0-2087 GCA_039591175.1 Gemmatimonadota bacterium
ATGTCGGCCGAGAGGTTACCGTACAGAAACCGTTGCGGATGGGCCGCTAACAGTTCGCGTACAACCGGTGGCAGAATCGCCAAGTCACCGAGAATCTGGGACCCCAGGAAGGCGTGAGTCGGTGGGCCCCAAGCCCATGCCGCCTCAGGGGTAACGAGCAGCAACAGCAAGGCGATCGTTAGGATCGCAACGGCCATCAAGCTAGTGGAAGAGTCTCCGCTTGCGTTTCTTGGTCAGCCTGCGCTCCATATCGTGCAGTTCTTCGGCGACCGTCTTCCGGATCGACCGCATGCCGTCCTCGACGGCTGCCGAAAGCTCCTCGCTCAGCGTTCCGAAACGATCCTCCGCCTCACCCAGCCACTCCTCGCCCGCTTCACGGGCCAACTGACTGGCCTCGTCGAGGTGTTTGCGGGCGTCCTTCTTGAGACGCTTACCCTGCTTGTTGACCCGTTTACGCACGTCTTTCGCTGTTTTCCGGCGTGGACGTGGCGTCACGAGCATGATGATTCCGGCCCCAAACAAGGCGCCGAGTATAAATGCCGCGCCAAAATCGATGGCGCTTGTATCACGATCATTCATCGGTTCTCCTAGCTAGCGGCCCGGTTGTGTTGACAATCCATCGTACGACAACGACGCATCACAAGTAACGCGATAGAAAACGACGCGCTCCCGACAGCGTGGCCACTGACTTGAGCAGTGGTTGCTGAATCTCGTCCTGCACTACTTCGATCAACGAAGCCAGATCATCGATGCGAGAGCTCACGCGGTCGACTGAGGACCCCATCCGATTGACCTCACGCTTGGCGGTCGACGTCATCTCCTGAAGGTCGTCGGCCATCGACTGCGCGCTGAAGAGAATCGGGTCCATCTTGACCCGTACCTCATCAACGGTTCCCTGCAAGCGCTTGGCCGACCGCTTTATGTCCAGCGCCACCGGGATCCCGACGAAGATCAGGATGAGGGTGAGCACCAGGAAAAACGAAGCGATGATCCAGAGCGCGATCGTGTTCCAGAGGGCGTACTCCATGCGGCGGATCAATATACAAGGTCAATGCCAAACCGCGCATGACCCGGCGCCGCGTTCTTCGTATTTTTCCTGCCTTATGCAGCTCGAGCGATTGACCCAGCGCCTCCAGGAAGCGCTCGTGGCGGCCCAGTCAGCGGCCCGACGGGCCGAACATCCGGAGGTTCACACCGAGCACGTAGCCCGGGAGCTGTTCGCGCAGAGCGAGGGGCTTTTCCCGACACTTGTGTCGAGGCTCGGGCTCGACGCCCGCACCACCACCGAGCGGATCGAAGAGGCCGTAGGTCGTTTGGCGAGAGTCACCGGTGGGGCCGAGCCGCGGTTCTCGCGTGAGCTGATCCGACTTTTGGACGCCGCGGAGGACGAGGCTCGCGTTCTCGATGACGAGTACACGTCGATCGAGCACGTCCTGCTGGCGTGGGTCGAGACAAAAGCCGGCGCGATGGGCCGTATCCTCGAGACAGCTGGCGTCACGCGTGACGACGTATTGGCCGTCCTGAAAGAGGTCCGTGGTTCACAACGAGTGATCGACCCGAATCCTGAGGACAAGTATCAGGCGCTCGAACGGTACGGCAACGATCTGGTCGAGCTGGCTCGGCGCGGGAAGATCGATCCGGTGATCGGCCGCGATGAGGAGATCCGCCGGGTGGTCCAAGTGCTGTCGCGACGGACCAAGAACAACCCCGTGCTTATCGGCGAACCCGGTGTCGGGAAGACAGCCATCGTTGAAGGATTGGCACAGCGGATCGTGGCCGGCGACGTCCCCGAGAGCTTGATGGAGAAGCGCCTGATCCAGCTCGACATTGGGGCGATGGTCGCGGGTGCCAAGTACAGGGGCGAGTTCGAGGAGCGGTTCAAGGCCGTTCTAAAGGAGATCACCGCATCTGAAGGCGAGGTGGTCACATTCATCGACGAGCTCCATACGCTGGTCGGCGCGGGAGCCGCCGAGGGCGCGGTCGAAGCATCGAACATGATCAAGCCACCGCTCGCGCGTGGTGAGTTGAGAATGATCGGGGCTACGACGCTCGACGAGTACCGGAAGCACATCGAGAAGGACGCCGCC
>JBDHED010000309.1:0-2083 GCA_039591175.1 Gemmatimonadota bacterium
CGAGATCGTCGATTGGACGAACGCCCTCTGGCAGCGTGGAATAACCGGGCGACTCCCTTCGAAACAACTCGCGGAGCCAGGAGACACTGCGCGGTGTTTCGGGGAACTCGAAGGCACAGCTCGGACACCGCACCAGGCTGCACATCGCCCCGAGCGGGCACCCGTGCGCACAGAGCGTGTCGAGCTTCTCGAACTCGAAGCCACAGAGTGGGCAGGTCAGGTAGCCAGCAACCATTTGCCTACCTGGTTCACGGTTCCACCGACGAGGAACGCAAACGGAAAAATGAACGCGGCCATCCTCAAGGCGACCTTGGAGCCATGCTCGTTGGCGATCATGAGGACATTAGCGATGCACGGCACGAACAGTGTGATCGTGACCATCGACACGAAGATCTGTAGCGGTGTCAGCAAAGGGTCTGGAGCGGTGGCTGCGTCGAGAATGTAGACCGCGCCGAAGTCGCGCCTCAGGAACCCGAGCAGAAAAGCGTTTGTCATCGGCGAAGGCAGCCCCAACCAGCCGGTCACGAGCGGTTCTCCAATGCGCGTGATGACGCGAAGAAGTTGGAGTTTGTCGAGTAGAAACAGAATCGCGGTGCCGATTACGAAAAGCGGGATCACCTCTCGCAAGTACCAATTCAGCCGACTGTAAGTCTTTACGAGTACGTTCGATAGCTGGGGCCGCCGAAGCGGTGGGATTTCCAGGATAAAGTCGCTGGTGTCGCTCTTGAACAGGCGGCTGCTCAACCAGCCGACGAGGAGAATGACCCCAACGATCAGTCCCACCCACAACATCGCTCCAACGGGCGACAGCACCGACATCATGGCTAACAGCACGCCCAGCTGCGCCGAGCAGGGAACGGCAAGCGCCAGGAGCAAGGTTGTGATGACTCGCTCTCGACGGGTATCCAGGATGCGTGTCGTCATGGTGGCCATCGTGTCGCAGCCGAGACCGAGGATCATCGGGAGAACGGCCTTACCGTTCAGTCCCATTATGCGAAACGCCCGGTTCACCATGATCGCCATGCGGGGGAAGTAGCCCGAATCCTCGAGCACGCTGAAAACCAAGAAGAACGTCGTTACGATCGGGAGCACAATCGCAATTGCGTAGCTCAACGCCATCGTGATCGTTCCATACTCGCCGATCAATAGATCGTGGAGGAACCTGAGGACACTCTGAAGCCAGCTTAGCGAGGCCTCTGGCGATAGCGAGTAGGTTGGTTGGATCGTTTGCCTCGTGCCTGAACTGATCGTCACCTCGTGGAAGGGGCTCGTCGGGAGGTCGATCGAGTGGGGTACCGCAGTGATTTCGTGGGCGTGAGGGAAGGGCAGTATGGCGTCCGCCACCTGGATCGCCGCCGGCGTAACCCGCTGCTCAAAGGCCGTGACCTCTAGGATGTCGACGAGCGTGCCGGCGCCAAACAATCCGACGAACCAGAAGATTCCCAACAGGATCAACCCGAAGACGGCCAACCCCTTGACCGGGTGCATCGCCCAGAAGCCAAATCGGGTCCGAAGCGAAGCCCCTGTTGGTTGGGATATGGAGTACGTCTCGGCGACGATCTCGTTGACGTGATCGAGCCGTGCCCGGCTGCGCTCGTACGCGTCCTGGGTGTCAGCGGCGGGTCTCGTTGCCAACTGCGGTGTGGAAGCGCTCGGGAGCGCGGCGATGAGGTCCGCGGTGCCGTAGTCGCGGGTCGCGACGGTCGAAACCACGGGTACACCAAGGATCTCGCTCAACGCATCGGTGTCGATTTTCCCTCCGCGCTCATCCAACTCGTCGAGCATGTTGAGGACGAGAACCAGCGGGCATCCCATCTCGGCCAGCTGCATGGTCAGCAGGAGCGCCCGCCGGAGATTCTTGGCGTCAGCGACCTGGACGACGGTGCAACCCTCGTACTCGTCGAGCAGATCCCGAGTGGCGCAGGCATCGTCGCTGGTGGGCGAGAGATCGTTGAGGCCCGGTGTATCGATGACCTGTAGCCGCCGGCCATTGAAGTTGGCGCCGGCGCGAACGATTTCGACGGTTGTTCCGGGATAGTTGGAGACCGTGACGTAGCGGCTGGTGAGGTTCTTGAAGAGCACG
>JBDHED010000310.1:0-2225 GCA_039591175.1 Gemmatimonadota bacterium
TGGCCAAACCCTTGCCCACATCAAACGCGATGTCGATTGAGTCCACGATGTCGAGCGGGCCGCGCGCGAGGCGCTCGTTCAGCGATTCGCCCTCGTACCACGCCATGCAGATGAACATCTGCCCTTCGGGCGTTTCATCGACCTGGTGAATCGTGCAGATGTTGGGGTGGTCGAGCGCGGAGGCGGCCCGCGCCTCGTAAATGAATCTCTCCTTGGCCGCCGGGTCACGCGTCAGTTCGGGTGGGAGAAACTTTAATGCCACGCTGCGTTCGAGCTTCGTGTCTTCGGCCTTGTAGACGACGCCCATTCCGCCCTCGGCGATTTTTTCGAGTATTTTGTAGTGTAGTACGGTCTGACCGATCATCTCTACCCCCGAGACGCGCCGCAGGTTGGGATCGTCCACCCAGTTGAGGACCAGCGTGAGCGGCGTGAGGTGGTGGACGTCGGTTTCTTCGATCAACAGTAATTGGGTGCCGTCCTTTGACACTTGATAGTCGGGTGTCAGCGTGGTTTCGAATAGCTTTTCGACTCGTCCCACTCGAAACGTGTCGCCGTCTGCATCGACCTCTGCCATGTGCACCGATCCGTCCATCGACTGAAAGAACAGCTTGGCGTCGTCGGGCCTCCAACGCGCCGCTGCACCCCCGTCGGATGACACCTGCCACCGGCGGCCGGGCCCGGGAAATGGCCGAACGTACACTTCTGGCTTACCAGACTCGTTCGACGTGTAAGAAACCCACCGTCCATCCGGGGAAAACCGGGCATCGAATTCCGTATGCTTTGTCGCCAGCACGGCGAACGGTTCGTCGCCATCCTCGAGTGGCATCGCCCAGATGTCGATCGATTGGGTCTCCGATGTCTTGTCGTACAAAATGTAGTGCCCGTCGCTCGACCAATCGGTGGGCCATTTGTCGTAGTCGCTTTGAAGGATCAGTTCCTCTGTGCCCGACCCGCCAATAGACTTACGATACAAGTCGCTGTGCGCTCCGCGGCTGGAGGTAAATATGATCTCGTTCCCGTCGGGAGACCAAACGGGCCTGTTGTCCGACGCCGGGTCGAAGGTGAACCGAGTTCTAATACCGCGGTCGATTTCGTATATCCACACATCTGCCGTTCCCCCGATCTCGTCGTAAACCTCTACGGCGACACGTGTACCGTCGTCGGAGAGGCTCAGCATATCGTGCTCCGCCGGGTCACCCATGCGGCTGATCTCGTTGCCCTCCAAATCGACCCAAACCAGTTGATTGCCCGGCATAGACGCACCCGCTTGATAGAGAAGCTTACCGTCTGCGGATGCGCTAAATATTCCGCGCGCCGCGCCGGGGATGTAGCGTACCTGGTGCGCCACCGGAAACGCGTCGCCGGTAAATTCGATTTTGTCGGCGTCGAAAGGCCGGGCCATCAGCACGTCCTCGCGTAAAAACAGAACGTGCTCACAAGCATAGATCGCGTTGGAGATGGAGGGCATTAGCACGTTGTCGACGTCGCCGTCTACCGATGCGACCCGTATCGCCGTTCCGACTTGCCCCCGTTGTCCCGCGCCCGCGCTTCTGGCAAGATATATGAAGTGCTTTCCATCGGGCAGAAACTCGGGAAACCGGTGAGAGTTTTCGCCCTTGTCGAGATGAACCTCTGTGATTTCCACGGGGTCGCCACCCGTGGCCGTTATTTTGTGAATGCCAGTGTTGAACGACGGCGCGAAGACAATCACGTCATCCGGGCTCCATGTTCCGCCTTTGCCTCCGGCGGCGTCGCACAGGGTGACCGGTGGCGCGCCTGAAACTTCGACGCGCTTGAGCTTGGCATCGGCAAAGAAGCCGATCGAACGGCTGTCGGACGACCAGAACGGATACCCAGCGCCCTCGGTACCCGGCACAGCGCGCGGCTCTGATTCATCGAGAGAGCGAACGTATAGAAGCGTGCCGTCCTTGCCGCGGGCAGCAAACACGATCTTCTGACCGTCCGGTGAGATCACAGCAGGCCCGGGGTGATAGCCGCGCAGGTCGAAGGGCGTGTCTTCCGGTGGCAGAATCGAGGCGCGCAGGATTTCCGGTTGATCGCCCCGGCCACGGACAAAGGCCAGTGTGACGGCGAGGATGAGCAACACGTACGGCACGACGCTTAGCCAGGATATTTTGGAGCGCGCAGTGCTTGCGGTCTGCGCTTGCGCGGTGCCGGCTACCACCGACTCATCTTTTCCGGCCAAAACGCGTTCGATGACGATA
>JBDHED010000311.1:0-2076 GCA_039591175.1 Gemmatimonadota bacterium
GCAATCACGGTAAACCGGTGATTGTCGCCACCCAGATGCTCGAGTCGATGGTCGAAAGGCCACGTCCGACGCGAGCCGAATCCACCGACGTCGCCAATGCGGTGCTTGATGGGGCGGACGCTCTGATGCTCTCCGCAGAGACTGCGGTCGGAAGCCATCCGGTCCGGACCGTTCGGACCATGGCCCGAATAGTCCGCGAGGCCGAGGCGTACCAACGGGTATCACGGCAACCTGCTCGCAGCGTGGCCAAGCTGCCGCAGTCGGATTTTCCCGCCCGTCTGCAACCGACGGAAGAAACGATCGGCGGCGCGATGAGTCCCTTCGAAATCGCCGATACCATCGCCAGTGCGGCGGTCCTCGCCGGGCGAAACCTACGCGTCAAGCACATAGTGGCTTTCAGCCAGGGCGGTTATACGGCCCGGGTGATATCGCGCTACCGGCCCTCGGCCCCCATCTGGATGTTGACCACCGAGGAGGCCGTGGCTCGCAGGGTCCAGCTCGTCTGGGGTGTCCGACCACTTCTTCTCGAGAGAGGGGTGCAGCATCACGACGAGGTGGTTCGCCTGGTGGACCGCGAGCTGCTGCGACGCGACCTCGCCAAACCGGGCGAAGCGATCATCGTGCTGATGGGCGACCCGATCCGCGAGCGACCGCTCACGAACCTGATGCGGATTCATCGCATACGGGAATCCTCCCAATCGTGACTGCCGGAATGCAGTCGACACCACCGCCCCCGTTGCCTGATTTCCTCGCCGAATCGCTACCCTTTGAGCGTCATGCGGTTCGTCTCGCCCGCTCGGCTAACCGCGGCAAGGTTCTCCACTTCATCGACCACGGACCGCGGCAGGGGATGCCGATCCTGATGCAGCACGGCAATCCGACCTGGTGTTACCTCTGGCGGCGAATCGCTCTCGGACTTGGTGGCCATCGAGTGATCATTCCGGATCTTCTCGGCTTCGGCCTCTCCGATCGACTGGAGCGCCTCCGCGACCACACGCTCAGTCGGCACATCGCGGCACTGGCGGAACTGGTAGACAATCTGGCGCTCGACCGCCTCCTTCTAGTGGGCCACGACTGGGGCGGCCCATTGGTTGCAGCCCTCGGTCACTGCTTTCCGGACCGGGTCGTGGGCTTGGCTCTCACCAACACTTCGATCCTGGTGCCACGCCGTCCACGGGGCACCGCCTTCCACCGCTTTGCTCACCTACCCCTCCTGAGCGATGTGGCGTTTCGACTCTTCGGCTTTCCCCAGAACCTTCTCCATCGAGTCCAGGGGGAGCCCGAATCCATCTCCGGAACGACGGCCCGCGCTTACCGCTGGCCGCTGCGCCGCTGGCGAGACCGAATCGGCCCTCTGGCTCTCGCCCGGATGGTGCCCCATCGGCCCGACCATCCGAGCATCGGACCCTTGCGCTCAGCGGAGGAGTGGACACGCGGTTTCACTGGTCCCATGACTCTCGTTTGGGGAATCCGCGATCCGATTCTCGGGCGCGCGCTCGCGCGGCACGAAAGGAGCTTCCCCCACGCCCAGGTCGAGCGGACCCGGGCCGGACACTTCCTCCAGGAAGAAGTACCGCGACTCCTGACGGCAGCTATCCGCCGAACCGCGGAGCGATGCGAGTAACTCGCTGCTGCTAGCCCGGGTTAGTCGCTCCGGCTCGGTTTCCGAGATTGGTCCCGCCAGGCGAGAAAAGCCGGCAAGACCGTTATCGCCACGAGACAGGTCGAAATCGCGCCCAGAATCGCCACCAGGCCCATCGAGCTCAATCCCGGGTAATGTGACCGCGACAACGAGCCGAAACCGACGATCGTCGACAACGCGGCCAGGGTGATGGCTTTCCCGGTTTCCACGAGACCGATCTCAAGCCGCTCCGCCGAACGTGACGAGAACTCGCGATAGCGATGGATCATGTGCACACCGTAGTCGACTCCGATCCCAATGATCATGGTGCTCACGAAAATGTTCATGAAGTTCATTTCCAGACCAAGAACCGACATCGCTCCCAACATCCAGAGCAATCCCATCACCAGAGGCGCAAGCGACAGCACCGTGTCACCGAGATTCCGATAGTCGAG
>JBDHED010000312.1:0-2074 GCA_039591175.1 Gemmatimonadota bacterium
AACTCTCCTAGGAGGTCGCTGAACGCACCGACATCCATCACGACCGAAGCGGTTCCAAGGATCAGACCATCCTTGGACCTCTCTGCGACGAGCACGATCGTGTCGTCGCTGAAGATCATCTTCTTGAGCAGTTTCTCGTCGTAGAACTCTGGGTAGGCGTAATCGTCGCCGTAGGTCGCGCGGAAGATCGCGCTGATGTGCGCGGCGTCTGCTTCGTCCGCTTCGCGGACCACCACCGGGGCCTTGCCGTCGGCTATCGTCCTATTCCTTCAAGATCTCGCGGCCTGCCACCACGGCGATCTCGGCCAGCCACGCCGCACCGATCGCCAGCGCTTCCTCGTCGAACTCGAACTTGCTCGAGTGGCTGGGGAACCCCTCGCGCCCCTCGACCCTGGCACCGTAACGAACATAGCAACCCGGCACGAGGTTCAAGTAGCGACTGAAATCTTCGCCACCCATGTTTGCGTGCTCGAGCTCGATCACCTTGTCGTCCGGCACGACGTTCCGCGCCGCCTGGCGAGCGTAATCGGTGCCCGGCGACCGATTGTACAAGATCGGCGTGCTCTCGGTGAACTCGAACTCCAGCTCCGCTCCGTGGAGCAGAGCGGTCGTTTCCGCAACCCGCTGAACGGACGCCTTTAGATGCTGACGCACGTCCAGGTCCTGCGCGCGGATCGTTCCCTGGAGCTCGGCCTGACCGGCGATGGCATTCGAAACGTTGCCGGCACGAAACATCCCGATCGAGACGACCGACGGATGATCCGGATTGATCTCGCGTGAGACGATCGTTTGGATCGCCATGACCATGAGACTGCCGACGACGACCGCGTCGACCGCTTCGTGAGGGCGACCGGCGTGTCCTTCGCGACCGCTGATCTGGACTCGAAACGCATCGGCTGAAGCGTTCACCGGTCCGTCCGAAACGATGACCGTGCCGGGCTCATAGTGACGATCCAGGTGCCCGCCAAAGATCATCCCCACGTCTTCCAGCGCACCGGCTTCGATCATTCGTTTCGCGCCGTCACCCAGCTCCTCCGCAGGTTGGAAGACCAACCGAACCGGCGCCGGGCGATCTTCGTCGGCGACCAAGATCTCGGCCGCGCCGAGCAACATGGCGATATGCCCGTCGTGGGCGCAGGCGTGCATCAACCCGGCCTCTTCGGAGGCGTACGGTAGCCCTGTCTCTTCGGGGATCGGCAAACCGTCCATATCGGCGCGGAGTGCTACCGCCGGCACTCCATCCGGACCCGGCAGGTCAGCCAGGATGCCGGTCTCCGCTACGCGGCGGTGAGCGATACCGAGGTGATCCAGCTCGGCTTCGATCCGTGACGCCGTCCGCGTCTCGTGCCACCCCAGCTCGGGATGCCGGTGGAGGTCACGTCTGAGCTCCACCAGTCGGTCGAACAAGGCGTCCGAAACGGGTCTAGGACCAACGACCTGAAGCTGCCGTGTAGCCGATGGGTTCGGCGATTTGGCCATCTTTAAATGTTAGGCATAACGGGGCCTCGCGGGTAGGGCGCGCCCCGTTTCCAGCGGGGACTAGAGTACCAGCAACGCCGCCAAAACCAGGACCGCCAGCGTCCAATCGATCGCCAGGCACGCGTCAGGGACGTACTTGGGGACGGGTGAACCAGCGAGGTTGTTCCGGTGTTGTTTGCGATGGGGCCAATCAACGACGACTGGGTGCAGCGCTGCGGCACCAAAACCGATCCAACCCCCAATCCGGACGTCGGTCACGCGAAACCCGGCGGTCGCGTCCAAGATCGCGAACAACAACACCAGAAAGATCAGTGCGTTGACGATCAGGTCACGACGCACCCAATCGATCACCCGCGCGGCCGGAGCGTCCTGGATAACGTAGTACGCGGTGGCGATGAGCATGACCAACAGCGCCCACCAGACGATCGCCGATGTGACCGTGTTGGCGGACCCATTGCCGTAGATCGCAACAGCGGCGCCGAGCCACAACAGGGTCAGAGCGAGAAACGCGGCGTAGGGACGGATCACCGGGCCTTGAAGTCGGGCTTCCGCTTCTCGAGAAACGCGGCCGTGCCTTCGCGCATGTCGTCGGTCC
>JBDHED010000313.1:0-2069 GCA_039591175.1 Gemmatimonadota bacterium
CTGATCCTTGTAGAACAACGGCTCGCACTCGGCGCCGTTGGCGATCACGGTGTCGACCGTTGCATCGATCTTCTTGTACGTCGGGAAGCCGGCGCCACCGGCGCCGACCACGCCCGCTTGTTGCACTAGTCGAACGAAGTTGTCCATCGAGAATCGATCCGTTGGACGTGGCGTATCGGCGGGGCGGTAATAGTCATGGCATTACGACGTTCTCTTCGGACACCAGAATCGTTGACCGGGACCAATCAATGAAGTTCTTCTCGTCTTCAAAAAAGGCTTGAACAAATTCCTTGGCTTGGTCCGTTGACCAATCGCGTTCAAGCGCCTCCAAGCTGTCGACCCAAAGCTCGGCGATTCCGTCGAAGGGTTCTACCAGCCCCGTACGCGGCCCGATAACCACATCTCGTACGTCCGTATCGAGTGGAAGAACCTGAACGTAGCGTTTGATGCCGAGCATCCCAAACGCCTCGTGGGGTACGGCCGAAGGGTGTTTTTCGCTCCAGTACTTTTGAAACTCTTCGCGGCTCATATGCGGCAGACGTCGCATCAGATAGCTCAGCTTGATCATAATTCTCCCAGAGATTTGTTGTTCATTCCGCCAGGTTTCGACAGGTGGGCATCATACTACCGCGGTTCTACTGCTCTGTCCCGCAGGTTGAGCACGATCGAGACGATCAGCGCGGCGATGCCGAGCACAGCCACGCCGTTGTCGACAAAGGACGAGCTCCAATCCAACCCGGTCAGCCGATCGAGGTAGTACTTCACGTACGAGGTCGGAAGACTCGTTTCACCGAGCGCTCGCTTGACCTGCCAGTGCCAGTCGGTGCTCGGGCAGTAGCCGAACCCGTAAAAGAAGCCGAGCCCGACCCACGACAGACACGTAAGTCCGATCGTGACGAGGTGGAGGCGGCGCGTCCGCCGCCAGATCCACCCCGTGATGTTGAAGACGACGAGCGCGGAGTGGAAGATGACGAAGAAGATATCGAGGAAGACAAGCATGCTCCCTCAGCGCGCGGTGATGATGAAGGCTCGGATGCGTCCCTCGACGGCGCCTTCGCCGAAGCGCGCACGGATGGCGTCCGTGGCGTGTTCGGTGGCCTGGTCAAGATCCGGGCCCTCGCGCGCTTCGATCTCGCTCCGAAGAGGCGTACCGCAGCAGAGGGCGATCGCAGGAATCGCGGGGCTGTCGGCGGCGCTGATCTCGTCGAGTGCTTCGATAGTGACGTCACCGAAGCCGGCTGACTCGAGCTCGGCTCGATACACATCGGGGACATAGTGACCGTAGGGTGTGCGGGCGAGAAACAGCGGCGGATCAGCGGGGAAGATCTTCGCCATGGCCTGCGTCACCACGTGGGCGAAGTCGTTCTCCTCGATCCGGTCCCACATGTTGAAGATGAATGCACCGCCGGGCCTGAGTACGCGACGGACCTCCCCGTACGCTTTGATCCGACCGGGGAAGAACATGGCGCCGAACTGGCACAGCACGACGTCGAAAGAGTCGTCGTCGAATGGCAGGTCGACCGCATCGGCCGGCTTCCATTCAATCAGCTCGGGATGCGGTTGTATTGACGCGGCTCGCTCGAGCATTGGCGGATTCAGGTCGGTTACGACATGGTGCGTCCCGGGCTTCAAAACAGGTGCGACCGCGCGCGTGACGACCCCGCTCCCGGCCGCGATCTCGAGCACTGCGTCGGGACCGATAGCAGCGGTACGCCGAGCGAGATCGGCACCATACTGGTCGAAGATCAAGGGGACGAGATGGCTGTCGTAGATCTCGGCTATCGAACCGGTAAACACCTTGTCCGATTCACTCACGGTACACTCCTCCTTGCGCGCGCGACGATGCTACACGATCGCCGCGCGCGTTTCATACTTGCGTGCTCTTCCACTTCCCACGCCTAAACACCGCCCCGCTCACCATCGCCATACCGCTGAACGCGATCGTGATGGCCAGGAAGATGCCGATCGGCCCGACGATCTGCGACAGCAGGTACGCGGCCGGGATCTCGAACGCCCAGTGGCAGCCGATGTTGATGATCGTCGGCGTGCGCGGGTCGCCGGCGCCGTTG
>JBDHED010000314.1:0-2068 GCA_039591175.1 Gemmatimonadota bacterium
GGCGTGGAGCGCGCTCATAACCTCGCTCCACCCACCCGCCGCCGGGATCGCCACGATCGGCAGCGTAACGAGACAACCGAACATCAGGACGCCCTGCAGAAGATCCGAGTACGCCACCGCCTTGAAGCCACCGACCGTCGTGTAGTAGAGGATCACCGCCGCGCCGACGAGGACACCGGTCGTGTAGCTCGTCCCGAGAAACGAGCCGAACGCCTTCCCCGACGCGGTGAGCTGAGCGGCGGTGTAGGCGGTCACCATCGAGAAGACGATCACGACGCTCATCCACCGCAGGACGTGGCTCGTGTCGCGGAAGCGCAACTCCAGGTAGTCGGGCACGGTGATCGAACCGTACCGGTCGGTGTACGCCTTGAACGGTCGCGCCACGAACGTCCAGGCGAGCGCGATCCCCAACACCTCGCCCAAGATGATCCAGAACGCGTGCGCTCCGACCGCGTACCCCATCCCGGTCAACCCAAGGAGCAGCCACGCGCTCTCGCCGGTCGAGTTGGACGAAAACGCGATGACCCACGAGGGGAGCTTCTTTCCGGCCACGAAGTAGCCGGCCACCGTGTTCGACTCGCGGCCACCCCACAGACCGATCGCGAACAAGATCAGGAGGTATACGGCGACGACCGCGACGATGGTGGTCGAGTACACGCGCTCAGCCCCGGCGGGCGAGGTAGAACGCCAGACTCAACCCGAACCCGGACCCGACTGCGATCAGGAGGAGGAGCCACGCAGTCCAGGGGAGACCCAGGATCACGGCGATGCGGGGGGTGGGGGTTGTGCCATCGGTCGCAGAAGCTATCGTACTTTCGACGCCTTGGAACCCGCTTCCCAAGGAGGCCCCATGCACGCACCAGCCCGATACACATACGTCCTCGGTCTTCTCGTTGCTTTGTTCGCCTTGATCACTCCAGCGCCGGCGGACGCTCAGCACCACGCGCCGGCGCGCGAGGTATCACCGTTCCGGCCGCTCGACCTGCCAGCGCCGAACGACTACCGCGCTGCGGATGGCCGGCCCGGCCACGCATACTGGCAGCAACAGGTCGACTACGTGATCGAGGCGACGCTCGACCCGGAGACGAACGTCCTGTCCGGCACCGAGCGGATCACCTACACGAACAACTCGCCGCTAGCGCTGCCATATCTGTGGCTGCACCTCGAGCAGAACATCTGCGCGCCCAACTCGATCGCGAACACGCTCGACCAGCCACCGCTGGTGTTTGGTGAGACGGTGTTCGACTTCTCGTGTCAGGGATTCGAGGGCGGCGTGACGCTCGGCCGGGTCGAGAGCAACGGCCGACCGCTCGACCACACCGTCTACGGCACAACGATGCGGATCGACCTGCCGGAACCCTTGGCGTCAGGAGCCACGACCGAGTTCGAGATCGAGTGGTCGTTCCCAGTGCCCGAGTACGGCGCTGCGCGGATAGGACGCGACGGCGAGCTGTACGAGATCGCGTGGTGGTACCCGCGGTTGGCGGTCTTCGATGACGTTAAGGGGTGGAACCACGAGCCGTACATCGGCGCCGGCGAGTTCTACCTCGATTACGGCGCGTTCGACGTCGAGCTGACGGTCCCGGCGCGGTTCGTCGTCGTCGCGACCGGCGTGCTCCAGAACCCCGACGACGTGCTGACTTCGACGCAGCGCGAGCGACTCGCTCGTTCGATGACGACCAACGAACCCGTCGCCGTCATCACCGCCAACGAAGCGGGAACGAGCGCCACCCGACCCACGACCGACGGTACGCTCACCTGGCATTTCGTCGCCGACTCGGTGCGCGGCTTCGCGTTCGCGATGGCGCCCAACTTCCGCTGGGACGCGACATCGTGGGACGGGATCTCGATCCAGACCCTCTACCGTCCCGAGGCCACGCTGTGGGAAGAGGGGATCCGGATGGCGGAGCAGACGATCCGCCATTTCAGCGAGAAGTGGTACCGCTACCCGTACCCGCACGCGACCACGGTCGAGGGACCGATCGCCGGGATGGAGTACCCGATGCTGACGTTCGTCCCACCGGGTGCGAATCGCGAAGAGCTCCAGTGGGTCCTCATGCACGAGCTC
>JBDHED010000315.1:0-2065 GCA_039591175.1 Gemmatimonadota bacterium
GATCGCCCACTCTTTCGAGGTCATTCGAGATCTTGAGACTGGCGACCAGCATCCGAAGGTCGATCGCCATCGGCTGCTGCCGGGCCAACAGATTGATCGCTCTTTCCTCGATATTCATCTCCAAGGCATCGATCTGGTGATCTCTCTCAATCGTAAGATTGGCTCCCTGCGCGTCGCGCTGTTTGACGACTTCCAGCGCCGCCCGCACCTGGCCTTCAGCCTTGGTAGCCATTTGAAGCAGGAGCTCGCGCACCTCCGCCAACTTCTCGTCGAAATGGCGATGCGCCTTATCCGAATCTGCCGGTGACATAGTCCTCCGTGTGTTTCTCAGTCGGCGCGGTGAAAATCACGTTGGTGTCGTCGTACTCGATCAACTCGCCCAAGTAGAGATAGGCGGTGTAATCCGACACGCGTGCCGCCTGCTGCATGTTGTGGGTGACGATCACGATGGTGTAGTGAACGACCAATTGGTGTATCAGCTCCTCTATTTTGGCGGTGGCAATCGGATCGAGCGCCGATGCCGGCTCGTCCATCAGCAAGATCTCGGGCGTGACCGCGAGCGCTCGAGCGATGCAGAGCCGTTGTTGTTGGCCTCCCGAGAGTTCCAGCGCGCTATCGCCAAGCCGATCTTTGACCTCGTCCCATAGTGCCGCTCGCTGCAAGGACTGTTCGACGACGTCGTCGATGTCACCGTCGATTCCGTTGATCTTGGGTCCAAAGGCCACGTTGTCGTAGATCGACTTGGGGAATGGATTCGGCTTCTGGAAGACCATCCCGATCCGCCGCCGTACCTCGACCGGGTCGACGTGATCGGCGTACAAGTCCTCGCCCTGGAACAAGACTTCACCTGCCACGCGGGCGCTGGGAACGAGGTCGTTCATGCGATTGAAACATCGCAGCAAGGTCGATTTGCCACAGCCGGAGGGCCCGATCAGGGCAACCACCTTGTTCCGCGGGATCTCGAACGAAACCTGTTTGATCGCCTCGCTAGAGCCGTAGAACACGCTCACGTCTCGCGTTTCGAGCGCGGCGTCTCCTCCGGCGGTTACTCTGATCGTCGCCACGTCTCGCTCACCATTCCTTCTGGTACCGGTTTCTCAACCAGATCGCCAGCGCATTCATCGACAAGAGCAATACCAGCAGGACGATGATGGCGGCTGCCGCCAGATGCCGAAAATCGTCCTGTGGTCGACTGACCCAGTTGAAGATCTGAATCGGCAACACGGTGAACGCATCACGCGGTCCCTCGGGTGTGAAAGCGATGAACGTCAACGCCCCGATCATGATCAGCGGCGCGGTCTCGCCGATCGCCCTCGAAAGCGCCAGGATCGTCCCCGTTAGGATACCTGGTAGCGCGTTCGGCAAAACGTGATGCCGAACCGTCTGCCACTTTGTCGCCCCGAGACCGTACGACGCCTCACGGATCGAGCTCGGAACCGCGCGTATCGCTTCTTGCGCGGCGATGATGAGAACCGGAAGGATCAGCAATGAGATCGTGAGCGCTCCGGACAGCAGGCTCCGCCCACCGGTGAGCCCACCCATCCAGCGAACGAACACCGCCAAGCCGAGAATTCCGTAGACGATCGACGGCACGCCGGCCAGGTTGGCGATGTTGGTCTGAATGATCGTCTGGAGCCACCCCTTGCGTGCGTACTCCTCGAGGTAGACCGCAGCGGCGACGCCGAGCGGGAATGAGATCAACGCCACCAGCGACATGAGCCAGACAGTGCCAGCCAACGCGGGCAGGATTCCAGCCCGCGTCGGGATCCGCGATGGCGGACGCGTGAAGAACGTCCGGCTGAGCCACCCCGCACCATCGATCACGATGTCGACCAGCAATACCGCCAGTACCGCCACCCCGACGACGGCGGCACCGAGGAACACAAACTCGAAGATCTGCCCCACCCGGTGCCGACGAACGAGGTCGGACTGGGTCGACAACTGGTGCTGAGCGGCAGCCTGCGCTCTAGCCATCACGCGTACACCTCGCGATAGCGCCGCAGGAACCATCGACCGAACACATTCATCGCCAGCGTCACCATGAACAGCAATAACCCCACCGCGA
>JBDHED010000316.1:0-2062 GCA_039591175.1 Gemmatimonadota bacterium
GTGAGGTGACGCTGGGGTCGCCGGTGTAGTGAACGTCGCCGCTACCGGTGACGGTGGCGCTCAACTTCTCCGATACATCCAATCCGACTTCTCCGCTCCCGGTTACGGTCACGTCCGCTGTGCGCGCGGGGACGCTAAACAGGTCGAGTTCGCCCGAGCCCGAGACGTTGGCGTCGACGTCATCCGCGGTTCCGGCCATTGTGACCTCACCCGAGCCCGAGACATTCGCGTCGAGGTCGCCAAAGTCGCCTTCGACCCAGAGTTCGCTCGATCCCGATACCGAAGCGTCAAACGCGGAGCTGCGAACGCCCGTGACGTTGACGTCGGAGCTTCCGCTCGAGTGGATCGCCGACAGACGCGGCACGGTGATCGCGATCTTGATGTCGTCACGCGAGCGATACGAGCCGTCGTAATCGATCTCGAGCTCGCCTTGGCGAACTTTCGTTTCGACCTGCGGGAGCAGATTGTCGTCGCCGGTCAATCGGATCGATTGCGCCTCGCCGACTTCCACTTCGACGTCGAAATCACCGCCGACTTCGATACGTTCGAACTCGGCCACTGTACGGTATTTGCTGACGATGTTCCCCGAACCGGCGACGGCGGGTCCGTCCCAGTTCACCGAAATGCCGCACCCGGCGATCGAGACGATCGCCACTAGGGGTGCGAGGGCTAGGCTTCGCATCGGTACCTCCGCATGGTGTGATCACGTGATGAGCTCTGGTACTCCCTACGGCGGCGGCCGGCTCCGGGTTTCGCCCCTCGAACCCCGGTCACCGACGGTCCACTGGGTTACGTTAGGTCCATGAGCCCGGGTCGAATGACGGTGTGGTTGGCGATCGTGGCCCTGGGGTGCGGATCTCCGCCCCCGAAGATCGAGGTCCCGACGACCCCCTGGCGATCGTTGGCACCGCTGCCGCTCCCCCGGACCGAGATCGGCGTGACCGCGGTGGCGGGGAAGATCTACGTCGTCGGGGGCCTCACGCTGGAACGCGAGGTGTCGGCTCAGGTCGATGTCTACGATCCGGCAACTGACACCTGGACTGCCGGCCCGGCGCTGCCGGAACCGCTGCATCACGTCGCGGTCACCGCAGCCGGCGGACGACTCTACGCGGTCGGTGGCCACCGCGGTATCCCGTTTCGGCCCGTCGCCAGCGTCTACGTGCTGACTCCCGGCGAGGACGTATGGCGGCAAGTAGAGCCCCTGCCACGCGCGCGCGGTGCGCTGGCGGCTACCGCGATCGGTGACGTCGTTTATGCGATCGGCGGCCGGACCAGCGACGAGACGGCGGTTCGCAATGTCGAGCGCTACGATCCCGACGTCGGTCGCTGGGAGCCGCTGCCACCACTCCCGACCCCGCGCGAGCACCTGACCGCGAAGGCTCTGGATGGGATCGTGTACGTCGCCGGGGGGCGAGTCGGCAGCCTGTCGAGCAACCTGAGCGCTCTGGAGGCCTTTGACGCCAGCGCGATGCGGTGGGAGACGTTGCCCTCGATGCCGACGCCGCGCGGCGGAATCGCCTCCGTCGTGTACGGCGGCCGCATCCACGTGCTGGGCGGAGAGTCGACCGCGACCACCTTTGATGCCAACGAGGCGTACGACCCCCAGTCGCGACGTTGGTTGTCGATGGAGCCGCTTCTGACCGCTCGACACGGTCTCGGAGCGGCGGTCGTCGACGGCCGGTTGTTCGTGATCGGTGGAGGACCAGAGCCGGGTCTCTCGGTAACCGGAGCGAACGAAGTTCTGCTGCCCTTGGAGCCGAGAGCCCAGGTTCGAATCCTGGGGGCTCAACCAATACCAAAACTAATACGCTAAAGAAAAGGGGCGACCCCGAATGGGCCGCCCCTTTGATCTGTCACGGGTGTGACACCTGACCGCTTGGGTCAAAGCGCAGTCACCGACACACGATCTCTGTGAGGCTCCTGTCCACGACGATTTCGCCGGATGCGAGCCGGTTGAAAAAGATCCTCCACTTCGAGTGCAAGTCGACGTCCGTATTCACCCCGTGACCGACACCAGTAGCGACGGCATGCTCGAGGTAAGCAGCCGGGGAGGCGTCCTTGG
>JBDHED010000317.1:0-2511 GCA_039591175.1 Gemmatimonadota bacterium
GCCGGCCCGGCACCAATCACCAAGACATCGCACGCAAGCTCACGCATGACTGGTGACCACCTCCATACCGTCAACGCAGGTGACCATGCACGACCGCGTGTCCTGCCGGCCATCGATCGACACTCGGCACTCGAAACAAATGCCCACGCCGCAGACCGGCCCGCGCGGCTCGCCGCGCACTGAGTAGCGCATGGCCAGGTGACCAGTGTTGGCCAGGGCGACCGCGACCGTCATGCCGAAGGGAACCGAGACCTCGACACCGTCGATCAGGAGTCGGACGGCGTCAGCCATGCGCCCTCTCCGCATCGGTGCCGAGCGACCTTGGCAAGAACGGCTCCGGGTCGATCGGTGGTGTTCTGTCAAGCACGAGATCAGTGATCAATCTTCCAGTACCGAGCGATGTCGTGATACCCACGCCTTCGTGCCCGGTCGCGATGAAGAGTCGTGGATGGCCTGGCACTGGTCCGATGACCGGCAGGTTGTGATCTGTGGACGGCCGATAGCCAACCCACGTTCGAATCACCGGCAGCTTGCCGATATCGGGCAGGAAGTCGGCCGCTCGAGTGATCATCCGTGCGATCATGTCCCTCTCGACCGCCGGATTGGTGTTGTCGATTTGGCGTGAGGATCCGACCAGCACCTGGCCGGTCGCACGTGGCTGCACGTTGAACGCGACCGAGCTCCCCATCTGGCCGTGCGCGCTCTTCAGATACCCGAGCTCGATGAGTTGATGGCGGACGAAACCAGGTACGCGAGCCGTGATGGCGAGGTGGCCCTTCTTCGCACGCAGCCGTAGCTGTGGCAGGGGTGGATCCAAGAGTCCCGGCGTGGCAAAGGCGGCCGCGACGACGACCACCTCCGCCTCGAGACGCACTCCATCGACCGTCACTACGAAGCCATCGCCGGCGACTCGCACCGGAGTCCTGGACTCGACCAATGCCCCGCGGTCGCGGGCGCGCGCCAGTAGATGCTCCGTGGCGGCCGGTTGGTAGACGACGCTGTCCTCCGGCAGGTAGAGCCCACCGGCCAGCCCTTGAGCGAGCTTCGGCTCGGCCTTTCGCAGTTGAGCCGCATCGAGGATGTCGGCGTGGACGCCGCGCTCAGTGAACCACGCCGCCTTGTGACGAACCATCGCCATCTCGTCGCCGTCGGCCGCCACCCAGATGGCTCCGCACGGCTGCCACTCGACCAGATCGGGCCATTCGTCGGAGCGGGCACTCCACAGCTCTCGGCTCAGCTTGGTCAAGGCGAGCTGGGCTTCCGAGTCGTCCAGGACCAGGATGTGCCCCATACCGGCCGACGTCGTACCGCCTCCCGGGTACCCGCGCTCTAACACACGCACCACGAGACCCGCCTCGGCAAGCGCCTCAGCACACGCGGCACCGACGATACCGGCGCCGACGACGATCGCGTCGGCCGGCTTCACAGGCGGAACCCTTCGCGGAACGGATCGTGGTCGTCGAACTGGAGGGTGCCCTCAGCTGTGATCCAGGCTCGACCAGCCACCGTGGGGATGACTCCCCGGGTACTGCGACGATAGGAACCAACGAAACGGGTGCCCAGAAGGCTTTCCTGCCGCCATAGGTCGCCTTCATCCAGTTTCCCATCGGCGGCGAGGCAGGCCATCTTGGCACTCGTACCGGTACCACACGGCGAGCGATCGTAGGAGAGTCCAGGACAGAGCACGAAGTTTCGGCTGTCGGCGTCGGCGCGCCGTGGCGGGCCGAACAGCTCGATATGATCGATCTCGCCCCCGGCCGCTCCCGTGAGCGCGTGCCGGGCGAGTGAACCTCGCACGTCCGACGCATACTCGGTCAGCGCCTGGAGCCGAGAGGGCTCGAGCTCCTGTTCATGATCTTCGATCAGGAAGAACCAGTTCCCACCCCAGGCAATGTCCCCACTGACCAGGCCGTGATTCTCCGTTTCGACCATGGTCGCTGCTCTGTGGCGGTACGACTCGACGTTCTCGACGGCAATCATGCCGTCTGGGCGAAGTTCGGCCGTGACATCGCCGACCGGCGTCTCGATCACGTGGCGGCCGGGTGCGATGCGACCGCACGCACATGCCGAGATAGCCGACGTTGTTAAAGAAGATCACTTGAGCCACGGCGTGTTGCGATTTCGGTTCGAGTAGGACAGCCCCCACCAGTGCGTCAAATCCTCGCGGCTCGTTGACGACAGCTGAACGCACGCCGTCGAATCGTTCGCGGAACACACGCAGCCGTTCATCGGCCGCGCCCGGTGTAAGATCGGGCGCCCCGTCGACGATCACGCGGGTGGGCTCGCCCTCAGTGTGGGAATCGATGACGTGAATCTCTCGCATGCGCTGGTCCCTCAAGAGGCGCGATTCGAATCCGACGAAGCAGGAATTCGCAGCTCTCCGCGCACCATTGGCGCACTCAGCTGTGACCTGCTGGCGGGACGACACGCTGTCAGCCCTGCTGCAAACTACTTATTGGCTGCTGGTCTTGTCGTATTCAACAGCTGTGGGGCACGGATGGGGAGCTGGTC
>JBDHED010000318.1:0-3114 GCA_039591175.1 Gemmatimonadota bacterium
TGTCCTGGCGCCGCTGGCCGCCGCGTGCGGGGTGCGCGTCCCGATGGTCTCAGGACGCGGTCTGGGCCACACCGCCGGGACGCTCGACAAGATGGAGTCGATCCCCAACTACCGCACCGAGCTGAAAAAGGCTGACTTCGATCGACTGCTGCGCGAGGTCGGGTACGGCATGGGTGGCCAGACCGGGTCGTTCGCGCCGCTCGACCGGGAGCTCTACGCCCTCCGCGACGTGACCGGCACGATCGAATCCGTGCCGCTGATCACGGCCAGCATTATGTCGAAGAAGATCGCCGAGGGTCCGGACGGCCTAGTTCTCGACGTGAAGTGGGGTAACGGCGCTTTCATGCACACGCGTGAGGAAGCCGAGCACCTGGCTCGGAACATGATCGGGACCGGGCGCGCGTTTGGCGTAAAGACAGAGGCCGTCCTGACCGACATGGAGGCTCCGCTGGGTCGCACCGTAGGCCACGCCCTCGAGCTACGCGAGGCGATCGCCATGCTACGCGGGGAGACGACCGAAGACAGGTTCTCGGATGTCGTGGTGGCGCTGACGGCGAGCTTGCTGGTGCTGACGGGTGTTGCCGAGAACGATGCCGCGGCTCGGCAACGGATCGCGGCCGCGCTCGATGGCGGTGATGCGCTAGAGCGGTTCCGGGCCAACGTCGCGGCTCAGGGGGGCGACCCGGCGGTGGTCGACGATCGCGGTCTGCTGCCCGGAGCGGAGTGCATCCGCACGCTGCCAACGCCGCAAACCGCCTACCTGGCAGGGTTGCCGGCGCGGGCCGTCGGCCTGGCGCTCATCGAGCTAGGGGGCGGTCGCCGCGTCAAAGGCGAAACGATCGACCCACGGGTGGGCTTCGAGTTTCCACGGTCGATCGGTGAGCCGAGGAAGCGGATGCAGACGCTGCGCGAGCCACGCTCGAATCGATCGTACAGTGGTCCGATGCGCCGGTTGGCGTGGACCCGGTCGTGACCGCTCGACTGACCGCCGACTAAAATAAGAAGTCTTCGTCGACCTGTCGCTCGCCCTCTTCTGTGAGGGGTGCTTCTTCCTCCTCGACCTCGATCAGCTCGGGGTCGAAGCCTTCGTCTGGCGAGTGGCAGTAATGCTCGGGGACCGTTCCCGGTAGGAAAATCTCCTCGTAGGCTGGCATCCCACAGAAGTCGGCCGCCCGCATGCCGGTCTCCATTGTCACCCATTCGCGTCAGCCCTTCGTGGGCGGTTTTCATGACGCCGGTCCAGATCGGCGCCGCCAGCACCCCGCCGGTGCCGTTGTGGCGGATCGTTTGTTTGACGTCAAAACCGATCCACGCGAGCCCGACAAACTCCGGCGTGAAACCGACGAACCAAGCGTCTGTGAAGTCGTTGGTCGTACCCGTCTTGCCACCGGCCGGCCATTGAAATCCATGACCTCGAACCCCCCAGTTCCCGGTGCCCCGATCGACGACGTCGGTCAGGATCGAGGTGACGATGAGCGTCTCCTGGGGCGTCAGAACGCGTGTCGTTGGTGACTCAAAGGTGCGTACCACTGAGCCGTTGCGATCTTCGATACGGGTGATCGAGATGGGCGTAATCCGCACACCACCGGTGGGGAAGATCGTGTACGCGCGAAGCACCTCGAGCGGGATCAGCTCGGCTGCACCAAGGGCGAGAGCCGGGTAGGGTGGCAAGGGGGTACTGATTCCGGCATCGCGCGCGTAGTCGATTACCGCCTGCGCGCCGACGTCGAGCAGCAATCGGATGGTGGGCACGTTGATCGAGCTGGTGAGCGCTCGACGCAGCGTGACGGGTCCACGGAACCGTCCGTCGAAGTTGCCGGGTGTCCAAGTCTCACCGTCCCCGGTCTCCATCGAGAGCGTGTCGTCATCGACCACATAGCTGGCCGGGTACCCGTTCCGGATGGCGGCGGTGTAGACGAACGGCTTGAAGACCGATCCCGGTTGGCGCTGGGCCTGGGTTATGCGGTTGAATTTCGATTCTTCGAACGATCGCCCACCGACCATCGCCACGATCCCACCGGTATCGAGGTCCATGGCGACGAACGCGCCCTGCAGATACGGCGTCGCGGTTTGTAGCGTATCGTTTACAGTCGTCAGCTCGACCGCGTCCTCGTCGGCCGCCAGCTCGGCCGCGTGCTCGGCCCGCCAGTCGGCGCGCCGCACCTTCGAACGGCCGAGCGATTGCTCGATGTTGACCATCTGTGCTTCGACCGCCGCCTCGGCTTCGGCCTGCAGCCTGCTGTCGAGCGTCGTGTACACGCGGTAGCCACCGCTCCAAACCTCGTCGGTGCCCAGCATCTCTTCGAGTTGGCGACGAACGTGCTCAGCGAAATACGACCGCGGGCCCGCCCTTGGGCGTCGCGGAGCCAGTGCGATCGGTTCCTGCTTGGCTGCTTGTGCTGCGTCACGATCGATGGCACCGATCGCGACCAGGTTGTTGAGCACGATCGAGCGCCGTGCTTGTGCCGCGTCCATGTTGACGCGCGGGCTCTGCCGCGAGGGAGCCTGAACAATTCCGGCCAACAACGCCGCTTCCGGCAACGTCAGTTGGGTCGCCGGCTTGTTGAAGTACAGTTGCGCCGCCGATTCGATGCCGTAGGCGCCGCTCCCGAAGTACACCTGGTTGATGTACATCTCCAAGATTCGCTTCTTGGTGTAGCGGTGCTCGATCTCTTGCGCCAGGATCATCTCTTTGAACTTGCGCACGAACCGCTTCTCGGGTGTGAGAAACAAGTTTCGCGAGAGCTGCATGGTGATCGTTGACGCACCCTGACCGGTCGGCTGCCCGGTGATCAGGTTGTTCCACGCAGCGCTCAATACGCGCCGCGGGTTGATCCCGTCGTGCTTGTAGAACGCTCGATCCTCGGTCGCCAGGATCGCCTGGATGAAGTGCTGTGGAACTCGCTCCAGCGGGATGACTTCGCGGCGCTCGCTCGCGAACTCGGCGATTACTTCACCGTCCCGCGAGTAGACTTTGGTGATCAAGCTCGGTTGCCAGTTTTCGAGGCGCGCGATCGACGGCAGGTTCTCTCGCACGCGCTGGTAGACGCCGAGAAAGGCGCCGATCCCGAGACAGGCGAACAGGAGCACCACCAGCGTGATGACGTTAGCGCT
>JBDHED010000319.1:0-2485 GCA_039591175.1 Gemmatimonadota bacterium
TGGCCACCGAGTTCTCCTCGGCGAACTGCCCCCCACCTACTGCCGTATAAACGCGACCGTGCCACTGCTCGCCCTCCTGTTGGCGGGCTTGTCTCGAGCTACATGCAAAAAGTGTCGTCATGGTGACCACAACGGCGAGGGCGACTGACAGATGCTCGAGTTGACGCATAACTCCTCCTTTCTGGCTTCTTCTTCTGTACAAACCGGGCCAAACTCTCAAGAACAATCCCGTGCCTTTATCGAGGCGTGTTTACTTTATCGAGCCTACGGCGCACTTGTGCGGCGCTACCGTGTGTACCGCTGCGACTGTGTCTCAGGCGGTGCTAAGCTCTACGCGGCACCGCGCCAACAATCAGCAGGGAGACGCGTCTGGATTGCACTCTTCGGCTGTGTTCACGGCCCGTCCGTCATCATCTACGGGTCCCGAGATCGAATCGGCGTTGCAGCCGACGGCGAATGCGAGAACCAAAGCCAGAACTGCTGCCAGAGCCTTCATGATTCCTCCTTAGAAACGCTTCTCGAACAGGGGTTTGTCCAGACACACGTAGTCGGGTACAATTAAAGGTCACTGGCGTTACTCGAAGCGGAGGTCGGGCGTTACTTGACCTCAGGCTCGCCAACCCCCATCGAATTCCTGACGCTCGGCACGATCGAGCTGGATTCAAGCGCAGAGACCTCTTGATCGCTCTGCTTTGGCCCGATCTAGATCACCTCCATGCCCGCACGGCGCTCCGCCAAGCGATCTATTTCTTGCGTCATCAACTCAGCGAAGAACTCTTTGATGTTCGCGGGCAAGAGGAAATCGGTATCCGGGAAGACGAACTCTGGTGCGATAGCGTTGCCCTGCACCGGGCCTTTCAAGCAAAGGATGTAGCAAGCGTCGCCGAGCTGTACGGAGGCGAACTCCTTCCCGGGTTCCACGTGTCTCACGTCGCTTCAGAGTTCGAGCACTGGATCGAGAACGAGCGTTTTCGGATCAACGACGAGGCACAGAGAGCTTTTTCGCAATTATCAAAGAAGGCGGAGAAACGAGGGGCCCTGGGTGACGCCTCTCGCTGGGCGCGCAAGGCGGTCGAGCTGTCCCCAACCGATGAGTGCTCGGCTCGTAGACTGATATCGATTCTCGATCGGATGGGTGATCGTGCCGGGGCTGTACATGTGTATGACTCGCTGGTCCAGCGACTGGACGAACTCCTAGACGTCGAGCCCTCGGATGACACGCACCGGTTGATTCACGATATCCGCGGTCGCGTTGCTCAAGCACCAACCTCGCTAACCGAAGAACCCGAAGATCCAGAGCATTCAATCCCCTCGCCCCCCACGCGCTTGATCGGCAGGCAACAGGAGATCGAGCACATCATGAAGCTGCTGGCGCGGGATCATGTGCGTCTGGTCACCGTCACCGGCACTGGAGGCATAGGCAAATCGCGCCTAGCGATCGAAGTAGCTCGTCACATGGTTCGGCGATCGGCGATCGACACCTGGCTCGTGCCGCTCCGATCGGGTCTCACACCAGAACAGTTACCCGCGACCGTCGCCACCGCATTGGAGGTTCGCGGAAAGCCCGGCAAGACTCACCGTCAGCAAGTGATCGATCACCTTACGGGACGTGACGCCCTTCTGGTTTTGGATGGTTTCGAGCACGTTACTGGAGCGGGTTCTTGGATACGAGCGCTGATCGAGTCTCTGCCGCGTTTGAAAGTACTGGTCACCAGTCGCGTGACTCTAAGGATCAGAGGTGAGCACGAGTTCAAGACGTGTCCACTGACGTTACCAAACCCGAAACGTCTCCTCGGGACCGAACTTCCGCTGGACTCTGAAGCGGTCGCTCTGTTCGTCGATAGAGCCACAGCCGCGGATCAGAGCTTTCGCCTAACGAAGGAGAACGTGCGTCCGGTAGCCGAGATCTGCCGACACTTGGATGGCCTCCCGCTGGCGATCGAACTTGCGGCGATGAGAATCAAGTCCCTTTCGCCCCGCGAGCTCCTCGAGAATCTCGCAAAACCATTCGAAGTTCTTAGCCGGGGACCTACCGATGCACCGGTGCGACATCAGACTCTGCAAGCCACCATTCGTTGGAGCTGCGACCTCCTGAGCCCCTTGGAGAGAGAGCTCTTTTACGGTCTTTCAACGTTCGTCGACGGATGCGACTTGAAAGCAATCAAGGCCGTCTGGCCACACGAAGCCGAGCTATCGGTGCTCGATGGAATCGCCGCGCTCGTAGAAGCGAACCTCGTTCAGCGATCAGAGAGTCCTGGCGGCACTTCGAGGTACGGGATGCTAGAGACGCTGCACGAGTACGCTACCGACGAGCTTGCGGAAAGTGCACGCCACGAAGACTGGCGGCGTCGCCACGCCCATCACTATGCGGAGTTGGTCGAATCCGGCGAGCGAAACTACTGCACCGAGTGTGAGCCCCAATGGTTGGATCATCTGGAAGAGGAGTCGGCGAATCTGCAGGCTGCCTTGGAGTGGTCGGTGAGTT
>JBDHED010000320.1:0-2021 GCA_039591175.1 Gemmatimonadota bacterium
AAAGGTGCACTCTGCCATGGCTGGGCTAGACAGATTGAAGCGGATTTTCCACGTGAAGAAAGTCCCGGACCGGGCGCCTCTGGCGCCCGGTCCGCTATCAAGTTGCCGGCCAAGTTACCGGCGTTAGGGCGCTGGCCTCAGGTCTTGTCGTCCAAGAACCACTGCTGCGGCCGGTAGGGGTAGGTCCGGTAGAACTCATAGGACCAGGTCTTGAAGCTCGGGAAGTTTTTCAGCGCGTTCCGGTGGTAGATCGGATTCGGTGCCTGAACCGTTCCGATCATCACCAGATGCCCGGTCAGGTTCTCGACCAGACGCGCCCCGTATTCTGCCGATTCCGGGCTGCCCGCCGGGGCGGACTGGAACGCATTGATCTGGTCAATCATGTCGAGGGCCCATTTGGGTGGCTCAACGCCGCTCGCGCCGTTGGACTCGATGTACTCGGCCCACAGCATGTTGGTTCGGCCGCCGAAGTAACCGCCGTAGGGCGGCACGAAACTCTCAGCGAGGCCGATAACCATCGCCACCGGCAAACCTTTCTCCCATGCGCCGATGTCGAGTTTGTTCGACGACTGCGCCCCGCGGTACTCGTCCGGCGTAACCTCCTTCGCCGTCGTACTAACACCGACATCCGACCAGTGTTGTGCGACGAGTTCGGTCACATGGTTGGCAATACCTTGTGTGGCGAACTGGATATTGAGCACGAACTTGTCGCCATTGGGCAGTTCGCGCAAACCGTCGCCGTCCGTATCGACCATGCCGACCTCATCCAGGAGTTTTTTCGCCAGGTCCGGATCGTGCTGAGCGTAGTAGCGTTGCCATTTGTCGTCGACAAAATCGGGTGTCGGCGAGAAGCCGATGTACTGTTTTGGCTTGCCGAGACCGAAGAATGCGACATCGTTGATCTCGTCGCGGTTGATTGCCACCGACATCGCCTGGCGGAACCTGATGTCGCCGAAGACCATCCGCTTCTCCGGATCGGCAGAGGTCATGTTGAACGCGAGGGACGGCATCCCGATCGTGGGCCTCAGGTCGATCGTGTAGTCGCCAGCCTCCGCGCCGTCCATGAGCATCGGGGCCCCCGGCAATTGCACCGACTGCGCTTTGTAGTCGACCTCGGCATTGACGAGCTTCAGTAAGCGAACCTCGTTCTCGTTGATGTAGATCTCATCCTGCTCGTTGATATAAGGAAGTTGGTTGCCGGCAGTATCGACCATGTGGAAGTAGGGGTTGGCCACGTAGTGGCGACCGTCGGTAGAATCTGCAACCGTGATGTAGCTCTCCAGCGTCGGCATCACGTCGGCTGGCATCTTAGGCGCCTTGTCGGAATGGGCCAGAAGCAGCGTCGGCGTGTCGGTCCAATCCGAATTGCCATAGTAGGCGGAGATCACGGCAAAGCCGTTCTCGAATCCCAGCGACTGCGCCAGCTTGTCCGCATCTGGGTTGAAGTCCGGGTGGAACTGGCCGAGGAAGTGTTTCGGCTGAAAGCCCTGGGCGTAACCAGTCGCGAAAAACGCCAGCAGCCCGGGTTTCGGTGACGGTAGGTTGAAGCGCACGGTCTGCGGGTCGAGTACCACAACCTCAAACCGCTTGCTGGCGACCAGAACGTAGTCCTTCGGCTTCGCGATGATGTTAGTATCCATGGAGATGTTGTTGTACCAGAACGCGACGTCCTCGGCGGTGAAGGGCGCGCCGTCGGACCATTTGTGGCCCTTGCGCAGGAAGAAGGTCAGCTGGGTGTAATCGTCGTTCCACTCCCAGCCTTTGGCGACGTTCGGCACGATTGTCGCCAAGTCGTCCGAGTAGCGGACAAGGTTGACGTGACGGGTTGATAACAGATCCGAGGTGCCGGCCTCGGGCGCGTTCGAGAGCGCGTCGAACACACCGCCATAGCGGCCGATTTTGTCATAGGGAGCCACCACCAACGGCTCCGATGGCAGGCGGTCGGCCAGCGACGGAGCGGCAGGGTTGCCTCGAATCCGGCTGTTCAAATCGCCGATCGCCGGGTTCTCCTGGAAGGTCAG
>JBDHED010000321.1:0-2665 GCA_039591175.1 Gemmatimonadota bacterium
TCGTCCATTCCCGAAGTCCCTGATTCCACGACAGCCACACCGTCGCCGGGCGCGATGTCCAGCCACCGAGCGGGTTGCGGCTCCGCACTTCGAGCACCCCGAGATCGTCCTCGGGCCGACCGCTGCGCTCAACGTCACCGCTCGGGACCGGGATCGTGATCCGGCGCCGAGTGACGGTCCCCTCGGCCTCGAGGTCGGGATCGGGCGCGTCCCAATCGAACTCCCAGCGGTACTCGCCGGTGCCGCCGAAGGTATCGATCCAGTTGTCGTCGAACGTCAGCACTCCGTCCTCGATCGCCACGTTCTCGATCGGCGATACGTGAGCGAACCAGTAGCGTCCGGTGGCGTCACGCCGCTGACGCAAGACATCGAGCAGCGCGCGGGCGTCGGCCGGATCGGAGTACTGGGCCGCGTCGACCGCACCGGCGAGCTGCTGGTCGGTAAACGACATCACGATCTTCGCGCCCCAGTAGGCATCGGCTGGGGTGGCTTTGTTGAACGCGGGGTTGGGCAGGTTCGGTCGCCAGTCGCCGGCGTTGTAATTGTCGAGCGAGTAGTACCCGAGGGCAGGCGGTGTCTCCGGTGTCGGGATCTTCTGCCACGACGCTCGGCGCGCGCCGAGTGACGTCAGTCGCCGGCCCATCATGTTGAGATCGAACAGGTTCTCGATTCCGTCGCGAGGGATGTGGCGATCGGCCGCCGCCGACCCGAGCGTCGACCCGAAGTCGATCAGGTAGTGTTTGACGTAAGTGTTTGACGTAACCGATGCGAGTGCCGCCGGCGGGTTGCTGCGCCGCGGGAACGAACATGTCGAGCGAGTTCCCGCCCTTTACGTCGGTGTGGTTGAGCCACGCGGCGATCGAATAGAGACCACGAAGCTCGCGGCGATGCTCGTGCGGGATGACGTCGTTCGGGTCGTCGTGGCGAACGCCCGAATAGCTGAACGGCCCGATCGGGATCCCGTCCAGGAAGCGGCTCGCAAGAGCGCGAATCGTGCCGTCTGACCGCCGCGGGTAACGAGCCAGGACTTGCTCCAGAAAGAGCGCCTTCGTCAACCGCCGGTCGCCTTCACCGGTCACCGAGTACACGACCGGGCGAGCCAGGTCGTCAAAGAGAACCATTTCGAGATCGTCGTCGAGCACGAGCGCGTCGGGATCGAGCAAGTAGATGTAGTTCTCCGGCGTGTTGTACCCAGCTGCCCACACGAGGTTGGTCGTCACGACCTCGGCGCCGCTGGCTAACTCCGGCATATCGGGTGGATCGAACTTGATGATCCACCGTGCGCCGGTTGCGTCCTTGGCGTTAAAGCCCGGTGTCACGCCTTCGGCCTTGATCGACGTCACCGTCAACGGATCGGTCGGGCCTTCGAGCCGCCGGGGACCGCGCCGGACAGCGTCCGGTGACAGCGGTGAGACGCTGTTGCGGTGCGTAAACCATGTCGAGTTGACGACGCCATCCGATGGGTCTGCGTTCCATGCTTCGCCGTCGCCTGACCCGCCGCCGCCAAAGAGGCTGCTGCTCGCTACCTCGTAGAAGAGCGGGAGTCTCTGCTCCTCGGGCTCGACGATCGCCAACGTATCCGCCATCGGTCGCAGGTCGTTGTATTGCCAGGGTTGCACGCCCGGGCCGCCCCCACAGGCTGCGATCAACGCCGGGGCGATCAAGAACAGAGTCGTTTTTGACATCGTTGTCGCGCGCATTAGAACACGTCCGATACTGTGAAGTTTAAGCTGATCCCTTCGCCACCTCTGGCGAGGCCCACGCCGAACAGGTGCCCCATCGGCCCGTAGCCGCGGAACTCGATGCCATACGAATACTCGTCGGTGAAATCGACATCGCCGATATCGTCGCCAACACCGCCGATGTCGTAGAAGATCTGAGTCTCGATCGCCGCTGCCCGCGCGTGCGGGTTGTCGGTGCGTCCGCGCCACAGCGCGAACCGGTAGGCGGCCGTTCCCCACCCAGCGGCGCGATCGCGAAAACGGCGCGAGGGAAAGCCGCGCAGCGTGGTGCTGCCCCCGAGCGACGGCAGATGGGAGAACAAAATCTCGTCCTCGCCGCCGTCGGGATCGGCCTCTTCGACACCAGCCATGAACGATAGGTTATGAAACTCGCTTCCGAGATGGACCGAGGCTGAGCCTCCGAACGTGGTCCACTCGAGCGGGATGTCGTTTTGGGTGCTGTACATCTCCCACCAACCCTTGATGATCGCGCCCAGGGTTGGACGTCCTCCCGGGTTTCGCGTGAGATCGATGATGACGGTGGCGTTGGGAACGACGTACTCCTGGCGAGCGACGTCTAACCCCGGAGCCTCGTCGGGATCGAACCGCTCCTCGACCCTCCGGTCGGAGCCGGCGCTTCGCCCATCGTGGATATCCGATTCCTCGTACCGAACTCCGGCGTGGCCCGAGATCCGGTGGTGTCGAGGGACGCTGACTTTCGCCTCCACACCGTACCGCTCCCAGCCGTACGTCGATCGATCGTCTTCGTCGCTGTCGGGTCCAAGCCCCCAGAACTGCTCTCGGGTCTGGTCGTCGTAGTAGCCGGTCAGCGTGACCGCGGGTTGGCTGACGGGGTTATTCCACCCGAAATAACCCGTGTACCGTTGATAGACAGCCGATGAGATGCTGCTCGTAATCCCAAACTGGGGCCCGGTAGTCCGAAT
>JBDHED010000322.1:0-2017 GCA_039591175.1 Gemmatimonadota bacterium
TTGGCATATTCCTCGTCGGTCAGGAGGCCTCGGAGCTTGAGGTCGACGAGGGCGTCCATTCGCTTCTTGACGTCGTTGTGTGCGGCGCTGAGAGATCGGTCCACTGCCTGCCTCGCCTTGGTCTCATCATAGTGAATGACACGAAGGTGTTTCAGTGCCCAGTCCCGGAAGTCGTCGGCGACCCGAATGCGTTCGAGAGCCTCGACGATCTGCTCTTCCAAGACCTGAAGTCGGACGAACCCTTGCTTACAGGTAACTCCACGCTTGCGCTTCGTACAGCGGTAGTACGTGTAGCGATGGCCTTGCCGGTTGACTTGGTCCTCCGCAGTGATCGCAGCACCGCATTCCCCGCAGCGGATGAGCCCGGTGAAAGCGAACTCGTGCTTTTTCTGGGGGAGACGAGCCGGTCGACCAAGCAAGCTCTGCACTGCGTCGAATTCATCCGTCGAGATCATTGGTTCGTGGGCGCCGGGGTAGGACTCGCCATTCCGCACGATGAGGCCGTAGTAGAAGCGATTGCTAAGGAATCGCGAGACAATAACTGAAGCATCTTATTTCTTCCTCGGCCGGATTGTGTAGTTCCAGTTGCCGTGGAATGAGTCCGGGACGAGGCGAATTGTTGCCATTTGCTTGTCGCTGATTCTGACCTTGTCGGGGTAGCGCCGCTTGTCCAGGATGCAATCGACCCTGAGTCCTTTGGACGTCCGCGTGTTGGCGATCAGTTTGACGATCGTCGCGTGAGTGAGCAGTGGCCGACCGCGCCAGTTCTTGCTGATGAATGAGAACAGACGATGCTCGATCTTGTTCCATTTGCTGGTCCCAGGCGGAAGATGAGAGACTCGAATCAGAAGCCGTGTGGCGTCGGCCAACCGTTGTAGCTCCCACTTCCACAGCCGCAGGCGAGGGCCGTTGCTGCCGCCACTGTCGGCCACGATCAGCAACGATTTCGCGCGTGGGTAGGCCTTGCTGCCAATCCGCTTCCACCAGCGCTTGATCGTGTTCACCGCGAAGGCGGCCGTGTCGTGATCGATGCCGACGGCAACCCAGCCGCGGTTCATCGCCAGATCGTAGACGCCGTACGGGATGGCCTTTCCCTTCCTTCGATCGATGAAATCGTGTACGCGCACCGCTTCCGGCGTCCCATGTGGACGCCATTCCCGCCCGCCGTTCTTGAAGTTCCCGACCAGTTCCTTCTTCTTCGTGTCGACCGAGATCGCCGGCTGTCGAAGCTTCAGTTGCTCCGTCACGCGTGCGTTAATATGCCGGAACTGTGCATCGCGATCCGGATGGCGAGTTCCCTCTTGCGTCTTGCGATTGGCCTGAAGACTGTAGCCGAGATCGTACAGCAGTTGCCGAACCAGCCAATCACTGGCCGGATGTCCCGTCTCCACCAACTCTTGCGCCAAAAGCCGGGTGCTCTTGCAGGTCCATCGCAACGGCGATTCCGGATCGCCCCGGCTTACCGGCTCGACCAGGCGCTCGAGCGCCGCACGCAGCTCCGGATCGATCGTCTCGGCGCTCTTTCGACCGCCACCGGGACGCCGAATTCGGCCCGTCTTCAACCGCCGGCGGCTGTAGCGGACCTCCCGCATGCCGCGTTGAATGGTGCTGCGGGAAATCCCGGTGGCCCGAGCCACCAACGTGGCGCCACCATAGCCAAGCGCCCGCGCTTCCGCCGCGGCCCACAGCCGGCGCGAGCGCTCGTCCAGCGAATGCCTGAGCATTCGGTACTTCTGCCGGATGACTTCAAGTGGCGTCACCCGGCCAGTATCGCACATCTATCAGATAGTACCAGTTATTCTCTCGCTATTCCTAAGTAGTACAGCGCGGCGAGATTCCCGTCGTCCGTTTCGAGGAGACTCTCCAGGTTAGCGCGGGCACCGGCAAGGTCCCCAGCGTCGAAGAGTCTCGCGGCCTCCTCGATCGATCCGCTTTCGCCACCATAGAGGACCGTCGCCGGGGCGCTCAGCAGGAAAAGTGCTAGTAGAATCGAGCGTTTTCTTCTCATGACTCCTCC
>JBDHED010000323.1:0-2014 GCA_039591175.1 Gemmatimonadota bacterium
GCTTGACGCTTTCACAGGCGCTCGATACATCTCTCAACGTCGACTTCGCCACAGCCGACGGTTCCGCGAACGCCGGAAGTGACTATCTTGCGGCAGCCGGGACGTTGGCCTTCCCCGCCGGCAGCACTGCGGCAACGGTCTCGGTCTCGGTCTCGGTCTCGATCATCGATGATTTCGTTTCGGAGCCCGACGAGGACTTCTTCCTGAATCTCAGCAACCTTCTGGCGGGCGGCCGTAGTGTGAGTCTGGCAGACGCTCAGGGCCGCGGATTGATCCTCAACGACGATACTATCGACCTCTCCATCGAGAAGGACGATGGTGGCGTTACCGCCGGGTTCGGTGACGTGATCACGTATACGCTCATCGTCCGCAACAGCGGCAACGTAGACGCTACGGGAGTGGTCGTCAGCGAGGTCGTCCCGGCGAACACCCTCTTCAGCGCTGCTGCGAGCGATCCGGGCTGGGTCTCTGCCGACATCGTTCCGGGTTCGGCGTGTACGCTGAACCTCGGCACGGTTGCAGCTGGTGCGACCGTTGCGGTCGACTTCGCGGTTAGCGTCGGTACGGGCTGCATCCTGCCGCCTCTGGTTGATACGGTCACCAACACCGCCAGCGTGATCGAGGACGGAACGCATGGACCGGATGAGAATCCGTTCAACAACAGTGACGGCGACACGACTCCGATCGACGCCGCCCCGGACCTGGTAGTCGACAAGACCGACGGTCTGGACGAGGCCCAGCCGGGCGACACGCTGACCTATACGATACAGGTCAGCAACGTCGGCGACCAGGCAGCGACGGGCGTCGTGCTGACCGAGACCGTACCCACTGGCACAACGTTCGTACCGGCACTGAGCACACCGGGCTGGACATTCGTGCCCGACTTCAACGCTGGTAGCGTGGGTACCTTGCCGATCAGTGTGCCGAGCTGTGTTGTTCCGGGAGCTACGGTTACCTTCACGGTCGTCGTGGACAATCCGTTGGCTAACGGTGCGACGGAGGTCTTTAACGAGGTCACCGTAGCCGACGACGGTACCAACGGGCCGGACCAGACGCCCGGAGACAACACTGGTACGGATACTACGTCGTTGAACACGCCGCCACAAGCCGACGCGGGCGGGCCCTACGATGTCGATGAAGGTCAGACCGTGGTGCTTGACGCGTCGGGAACCACCGATGCCGAGCAGCCTGCGGCCACCCTCGTCTACGAGTGGGACCTCGACGGCGACGGCACCTTCGGTGAGGTCGGCGCGGCGGCTGAGCAAGGCGACGAGGTTGGTATCAATCCGACCTTCTCCGCCGCGGGCTTGGATGGCCCGACGCTTTGGACGGTGGCCTTGCTGGTGACTGACGATGGTGGTCTGACCGACGGCGATTTCGCCGACATCAACGTGCTAAACGTCGCGCCGACGGTGACGGCCGCCCCGGCCGCGCAATCAGTCCAGTACAGCGATCCGATTGCGGACGTCACGGTGACGGTCTCTGACATTGCGGACGACTCGCTGGCCCTGGTGTCCGTAGAGACCGATGTCAACGGCAACGGGTTCGCGCCGGGTCTGCCGGACTTCTATTCACTCAGCTTCGTCAGCTGCGTCGAGGTCGGGAACACGAACACGTGCACCTGGACCTTGTCCGGGATCACGGACGTGCCGGCCGGCGTCTACACGATCCGCGCGACGTTCGACGATGACGACGGCGCTCAGTCCTCAGTCGACATCACGGTCACGGTGTTCCCCGAGGACGCAACCGTCATGTTCGATGAGAACAACCCGGTCGGCGTGCAGGTCGAGACCGACGGCGGCGACAGCGGGCCGTTCTCGCTCACCGTCTTCGTGATGGAGAGCGTGCCGGATCTGTCCGCGACGCTCCCGGCGGAACCGGGTGACATCTCTCTGGCTGTCGTGTCCATAGCACTGCAGCCTGTGGGTCCCGGAGACAGCGTAGTCGGGATATGCACCCCGATGGTTGTGATCGGTACGGGTTATGGCGCCATCTTGCCCGTCACATGTGATTT
>JBDHED010000324.1:0-2010 GCA_039591175.1 Gemmatimonadota bacterium
CTCAACCGCCAGCTCGTGTTTCCCCGCCGAAACCCCCACCTCTCGATAGACGTAAAGCGGTCGATCGCCTCTGGCTCCCGCTCCCGACAGCGTGTCGAGAACCACATCCTGCCCGTCCACCCCGATCCGCAGGGCAAACGGGCTGACGCGTCGCTCGCACGTCTCGGTCTGCCGCATATGGGCGGGTAGCCCGGCCTGTTCCTCGTCGGTCAGCGGACGACACTCCTCAACCCGTTCGGCCGCCCGCCACGAGAAACGAATGATCGCGTCTTCACCGGGCTCGATCTCGTACGGCGCGCGCGACAAAGCGGCCAGTACGACACCGGCAAAAAGTGTGAACCCGGCGGCCGATGCGATCCGAGCGAGGTTCATGGCACGGTCTCCTCCTCGACTTCGCATTCCCGTATGAGATCGGCGTCCCCGGACTCGATTCCAACAGTCAGATTGGCGATGGCGTCGCGAGCGGCGGCCACCTCTTCCGCAATGCGATGAGACTCCCCGGCCGCGACGTACGCCAGCCGGACGCGACGCCGATCCACACGCGGCTGCAGCTCGGCTTCGCGATCTTGATACATCCGCTCGGCGAGCCAAATCGGGCCTTCCCGGTTCCAACAATCGCGTGGCGGGCATGCCAAAACGACCACCGCGCCCGCGCCCTCACGCAGAAAGAACTCGACAACAGAAGTGTGCATGTTACCCGCGCACGAGACACGATGAATCGTCGTCCCGTCCAACCCCTCCAGACCCCGAATCCTGCCCGCCCCCCGATCACAGGCGACCAACACGACATCTGCATTGCCCGGCGAAACCTCAGTTATCGAACCTCGCAACCGCGCGAGTTGGTCCCGTCCCGTTCGACCCGGCGGTCCGACCCCCATCGGCGCGCATGAGCCCGCGCAGATTCCGCAAGACACGCACAGTGCAGGATCGACTCGCGCAAACAGCTCGGAGCGGTCGTCCTCTCGCTCGAGCATCGCGATCGCTTCGTACGGGCAATCGAGCGAGCACTGCTCACAACCGGTGCAGTACCGCTCCTCCACGACCGACGGCGTTGGTCGTCTCGTTCCAGACGGCTTCGCCCAGAACGGCACGAACACCACTGGGATCGCGACCGCGACCAGCCCGATCAGCGCCGCCACGGGGGGCAAACCACGGGTCAGCGGAAACCAGAACACGTAGAACCAGTCGACCGGGACTCGACCCGGGAGCTCAAGCAGGTCGGCGCGCGGACCCGACGCGACCGGCCACACCACCGCGAGTCCGATCAGCACCACGATCACCCCATAAGCGAGCTTGCGGGGCGGAACGATTGTCGGCCGCGCGAGCCTCGAGACATGCAACCACAGCGCCGCACCCATTCCGACCGGGAGCACGATGTGAAGAAACAGATTGAGAAAGAAAAACGCGCTCGGTACCGGTGCTTCACCCACGAACGTGCGCGAGATCGGCTCGGCGAAGATCGGCAGCGCGTCGAGCAGCCGCGCCCCTTCAACCGCCAGGGCCTGTCCCTGCTGATCCCATATCATCACGTAGCCGGTCCAGCCACAGACGAAGAGGAGCCCGAGCAGCGTGACCCCGGACACCCAGGCGAGGGTGCGCGGACCCCAGCTCCTGCCCTGAGCGAACATACGCGCCGCATGAACGACCACGGCTACAATTGCACCATCCGATGCGTATCGGTGGAGTCCGCGAATCCAGCGACCCACCCACACCTGAGACGTGATTCTCTCGACCGACTCGAACGGCGTACCGATCCGGTAGAAGATGACGAGGTAGAGTCCGGTAACGGTGATAACCGCGAGTAGGACAACGGCGATCGCGCCGCTTTGGTAGAGCGGATTGTAGCGCCAGCCATAGAGGCGGTTCATGGCGGCGTCGAGGCGTGAGAGCACCCCAAGGATGAACCGCTCGAGTCGACGTGCGAGGGGTTGCATCGGCGCGAAGATATACGATATAATCATGGTTAAATCAAGAATATGATCTCCCGAACAAGCGAATACGGCTTGCGAG
>JBDHED010000325.1:0-2001 GCA_039591175.1 Gemmatimonadota bacterium
CGGGGTGACGTTCACGTATCAAGACAACGTGGAGGGCGACGACCAGGATTTTGGCGGGCTTCGAATCGGCTGGGACTACTGGCGCCAGCTCACGGGTAACACGCGATTCGACAGCGTGTTGCTGTTGGACGAGAACTTGAACGAAGGGTCCGACTTCCGGACCGACTTCACCAACTCGCTGGCGGTCTCGATGAGCGAGCACCTGGCGCTCAAGGCCAGCTATCAAGTGCTGTTCGACAACGAGCCGTCGGGAAGCCTGATCCCGTTGGTGACGTTGGTCGGCGCACCGACCGAGACGCTGGTGTTGGCCCCGCTCGACGAGGTCGATTCAATCTTTACGCTGGCGCTCGTCATCGACATGTAGCGGGGGTCGGGTCCGAAAAACCCGAAGGGGCCGGCAGATCTCTCCGCCGACCCCAACGAGCCTCTGACCGCTTCGCTGGCAGCGCGTCTTACTCCATATCTCCCAGCGGAACCATGATGTGGGCGTACGGCGTCCCGGCCCACATGACCCACGGCCCACCGGTCGTGTAGTCTGTCGACAGAGCGTCATACGCGGTGGCATCCGGCACGAGGAGCATCAAGTGTGGACCCCCCTCGACCCAGTCGTTGTCCTCGGTCGGCCCTTCGGCATAGGGGTCGGTGTTGCTGGCCCCACCGTCGCCCTTCAGCATGTAGCCGATCCCGACCTTGTCGACCACGACGTCGGTCTTGGCTCCATACGCCTCAGCCCACGCCATCCACGGCTCATCGAGGCACATCGGGCCTTCCTCGAAGCCTGGCGGCGGCGGCATGCAGGTCCACCCGTTGGTGCCCTCTTTGAGCGTGTTGCCTTCCCAGTCCATCACCGTGGCGTCGGCCGCGATCGATTCCGGGCCCGCGCTGAGGGCCTCCTCGATGACCGCGTAGGTCTCCGGCTCCTCGGCGTAGGCGGCCTGCTCTTCTTGCGCGATAACCGGACTGACGGCTAGGGCCAAGAGCCCCAGGCCGACAACCCCTCTCCTCATCCAACAATCCATTCTCACTTCTCCTCTCCCTCGGCCTGACCGTTACAGCGTCAACCGGATCCGACCATAGTAAAAGCCACCATTGCTGCCGAACTGCGTGACCCGGCGGCTGTACACAAACCGACCGTTCGACAGGTTGGCGTCCTTCTGATGCTCGTCCGGGAACGTGTTGAACAAGTTGTTGGCACCAAACGCGACGCGGACGCCCCTCGCTATCTCGTAGGAGATGTCCATGTCGAAGATCGTCTTCGCACCAAACGTCTCGTCGTTGTCCGAGTTCGTCGGTCGATACTCGATCTCGCCAAAGAACGCCATCGCGCCGTACAGGCTGAGCGGCCCCTGCGTGTAGCGAGCCGACAGGTTGAACTTCTCGCTTGGCAGCGCGCTCTCGAGCCGGTTCCGCTCTTCGCGGTTGAACAGCGTCGATCGCACGGCGTCGAGGTCGCCGCCGGCGAAGATCTGCGCCATCTCGGCCGGCACATTAGTCGATTGGACCTCGGTATCGGTGAAGTTGAGCGAACCCGAAAGATCAAGCGTCCCGAGCCCGACTTGGGTCGCGTAAGCCACCACGAAGTCGACGCCCTGCGTGTCGGTATCGACCGCGTTGGCGAAGAACTGCGCCGCGCCGACCCCGTCGCGCTCGAAGGGTTGCAGGATCTGGGCTACGATCGGGTCGCTGCTGTCGAAGCGGCTCGTCAGCACGATCCGATCATCGATGTCGATGCGGTAAAAGTCAGCCGTAATCGACAGGTTGGGCTGCGGTCTGACCGTGACACCAGCGCTGATGTTCACCGACGTCTCTTCCTGCAGATCGGGAACACCGAACGCCTTCGTTACCGGGCTCGCGTTATTGCTCGTCAGGACGCGCGTCGGCTCCAGCCCTTCAGGGGTTGTCAAGAACTGCATGCTGACGTTATTGAACCAGAACTGCTGCAATGATGGAGAGAGGAACCCGCTGCTGACCGCGCCGCGGATGGCGACCTGGTCGTTGACT
>JBDHED010000326.1:0-2000 GCA_039591175.1 Gemmatimonadota bacterium
TCGAGCGCCCGCACACGATCGGTGGCGGCCACCGCCGCCATTCGCTCGGTGTCCCAATCCGGGTTCGGATCGAGTTTGAACTCGAGCTCGGGGTAGATCGCCAGCCACGACTCGATGTCGAGCCGCGTCGAGACGACGAACCGCACCGGTCGGTACTCGCGGCCCAGGACATCACCGAGGTTGGTGCCCGCTTGACGTAGCGCGAGATCGAACGCGGCGCTCTCGAACGCCCACCGACGGTAGTCGTGCGAACCATGTTGGACAGGCTCGGCCGGGAACAGGACATGCTCGCCCATGTGTCGCGAGAAACTATCGATCGTCCAGCGGCCGCTGAGCGACAGCTCGGCCGGCATCGTCTCCTGGTCCTCAGCCTCGTACGTGATGTCTTCGCCCTGGCCGCGCGTACCGCTGCCATCGAGACAAACGGTGTGCGTAATCCGCTTGAAGCCGCTGGAGACATCGAGCTCGCGCCGCTCCAGCTCGTAGCCGTCGACCTCCAGCTCGAGATCCCGGAGCCGATCGTACGATGTGGAGCCCACGCTACCGCTCGAGCGTGAGACGAGCGAAACGCCGCTTACCGACCTTCACGAGGACGGATGACCCGGCGGCCAGCCGGTGGGCCGGGTCATCCACCCGCTGATCATCGATCGATACACCGCCCTGCACCACGAGCCGCTGCCCCTCGGTGGTCGAGCTCGCCAACCCCGCCACCTTGAGCAACCACGCGATCGGCGCATCTTCGTCGGTCAACTGGATCGAGATCTCGGGTACGTCTTCGGGAGTCTCGTGGTGAACGAAAACCCGATCGAAATGAGCCTCGGCGGCGTCACCAGCTTTAGCGTCGTGGTACGTAGTTACGATCGATCGCGCCAAGCGGCGTTTGAGATCGCGAGGATTTGTGCCGGCAGCAAGCTGCCGCTCGACTTCAGCGACGTCATCGGGAGGTGCGCCCAGCCCGTAGCGGAAGTACTTCGCTATCAATCCGTCGGGGATCGACATCGTCTTGCCATACATTTCTTCCGGCGGCTCGGTCAAACCGATGTAGTTGTCGAGCGACTTCGACATCTTCTGCACGCCGTCGGTTCCCTCGAGCATCGGCAGCGTCAGGATGACTTGCGGCTCGACGCCGAACTCGCGCTGAATGTCGCGCGCCACCAGCAGGTTGAACTTCTGATCGGTGCCGCCCAACTCGACGTCGGCCTTGAGCGCTACCGAGTCATAGCCCTGCGCCAGTGGGTACAGAAACTCGTGGATCGAGATCGGCGTCTCGGCGGTGAACCGCGTTCGGAAGTCGTCGCGCTCGAGCATCCGGGCCACGGTGTACTTGGCGGCCAGCTTGAGTACGTCCTCGAAGCTGAACTCGTCCAGCCACTCGGAGTTGTACCGGATCGTCGTCCGATCCGGGTCGAGCACCCGAAAGACCTGATCCCGGAACGTCTCGGCGTTGGCATCGACCTCCTCGCGCGACAGCGGCGGTCGGGTGGCCGATCGTCCCGAGGGATCACCGATCAGCGCGGTAAAGCTGCCGATCAGGAACGTGACGTCGTGACCCAGCTCCTGGAAATCGCGCAGCTTCCGTAGGGTCGGGGTGTGACCGAGATGCAGATCGGGACGGGTCGGGTCGTAGCCGCACTTGACCACCAGCGGCTTTCCCGACTTCAGTGAGCGCTCGAGTTTGGTGACCAGCTCGTCCTCGGGCAGGATCTCCTCGGCGTCGCGCCGAATCTGCGCCAGCTGCTCGTCGACGGAGGGAAAAGATTCCGCGGCCATCACGTTCAAAGTACCGACCGCGTGCGGCCCGGGAAAGCGACCCCTAGACAAGCTACTAGACAGGGCGTACGAAACGGATTAGGATAGCGCGATTCGGGTTCTCTAATCTTTCGGCGGGGGGGCCACTTGAAGAAGCTCGCCACGATCTTCACGATCATCGCAATCTTGGGCATCGGCGTCTTGGCCATCGGCGTTGCGCCGGTGGAGGCGCAGGAACAGCTCCCAGCCGG
>JBDHED010000327.1:0-3244 GCA_039591175.1 Gemmatimonadota bacterium
GCTCTCGTTCTTCCGCGGACACTGGTGACCCTACTGCAATCCGGAGCTGGATGCTCTGAACAAAGTCGTCCCCGACATTCGCGAAGCCGGTGCCAGCTTTGTCGCCATTTCGCCTCAGCTTCCCGAGCACAGCCACGAGCTGATCGAGAAGTACAAGCTGACCTTTGACATCCTGCGCGACGAGGGGAACCGTACGGCCAAAGAGTATGGACTGGTATGGGAGTTACCGCAGGATCTCAGGGAAGTATTTGGAGCCTTCGGCATCGACCTGCCAGCATCGAACGGCGAACCAAGCTGGACCCTTCCGATGCCGGCCCGCTACATCATCGATTCGTCTTCTGTGGTTCGGTACGCGCGGGTCGAGCCCGACTACACCCACCGACCCGAGCCGGACGAGACGGTGGAAGCGCTAAGGCGACTGGCGCGCTAGGTCACCGACTTGACTCTAAGACCGGCACGACCGATGCTCATAGAATCCGTCCAGATAGGGTAGCCTCTTGCCTGAGGAGGTCGGCATGAAAACCGCCTCGATCCTCTTTCTCGGGTGCCTGGCCGGGATCACCCCCGCCCAGATCCACGCCAGTCAGGCCGACACCCCCGACCCGACATCACGTCAGCAGATCCTGCTGCAACACGACGATGGCACACGTTTCACGCTGTCGAGCTTGGCCGTCGAAGTCGACGGCACTGCGTGCATCCCGCTTACGGATCTCTCCAAGGCGCTCCACGGTACCACTGATCTCGCGCCCAGCCTCGTGCTCGAGGGCTCGACCCTCCGGGTTTTGAAGGCTGACCGGCCAGGCGGAGAAGGATTCTTGATCATCGAGCGACCCGGGCTGATGTCGAACCAGGTGCGGGTCGTGAAAAGCTCCGACGGTGGACGCCAACCCTGCTTGCCGGCAACGGAATTGGCCCGCTCCATGGGCGGAACGTTGAAAGAGGTTCAACTCGAGGGGGGGCTGGGGTCGGCTCACTCCGTCGGAGATTTCGACAGCCAGATCAACAGCATGATGAACAACAATCTCGTGTTCCTGTCCCTGCAGACGAAGGTCCAGAATGTTTCTCAAGCAACTCAGATGATGTCGAACATCGCCAAGGCCGACAGCGACGCGAAGCTGAACGCCATTCGTAACATGCGGGCGGCTGTGTTCGAGGAGACGGAAAGCGTCCTCGCGCTGGCGCCTGAAAGGCAGGTTTCCTGGGCCCGATCGTACGCCAGTGATTCCGGACCGTTGGTGAGCGCGGCGGAGATCGAGGCCGCGGTCCGGGCCGCTTTCCCGAACGACCCGCCAGGAATGCGTGCCCAAACGAGCCTGATCCTTCAGCTGATCATGATGGGTGACGTGGTGGGCGCGTTGCGGAGCTACGAAGCTCTCGCGGACCGGGATCTACAGGCGTTTTCCCGCCAGATAATCAAGAAGCTCGGAACTGTACGGCGGGCGCGGTCCCGGGTCATCCGGAACTTCGCGACGAAGAAGCCACCTCGCGCCTACGCGGGTGACGATCCCAAATCGGCGGCACGGGCCGAGGACAGGGACCAACGCTACACGCAGTTCGTCCAGCTCTCGACGCAGCTCATGGGTGAGCTCCAGAACTCCGAGCGAGAGCTCGTCGATACCCTCCAGACGATGCAGCGGGATCTCGACAACATGTGGCAGGCGTACGCCTCGATGCGGGACAACGAGTTCCGAACCAGCGAGAGGCTCATGCAAATCCGGTGACAGGGAGAGACGGAATGAAAAGGCGTGAAGCTCTGATGGCGATGATTGGAGGAGTGGTCGGTCCGTTGTTCACCCGGACCAATCTCTTCGCCCAGGAGCCCGTGCTGGATGTGACCTGCGACTATAGGGGGATAATCAACGACCAGCCTCTTAGAGGGAAAGGCCGGGGCAATATCGATGCTTCGGGAAGGCGGCCGCATGACGTGACCGTTGCCTACGATGCGCTCCCCAAGGAGTTCCATCCCTAAGGAGTTCCATCCCTACGCGGTCGGGGCTTGCTTCATCACCATCGGGGTTGGGGGCGCTACCCGTCACGGACAGGCGCTGAACCTGTGGGACCTGAGTCGCGGGAACTACAGCTTCGAGCGCACCATGACGTGGAGCGATTTTCCCGACAGCCGCATCGGGATCGTGGCACGGGTGACGACGCGTGACCGAAACTTCCACCTCCGCGCCGACTATGAGGGTCGATATGACGGACCGACGGACCTTTCCACCGTTCAGCTGTGGGAGGGCATCATGACCCAGGCCGGTGACGACGTCAACGAGATCGGCAGGGCCGTCATTGAGCGCAGCAACGGCGAAACGTTCGAAGTCAAGTGGAACAGTGTGTACCGAGGCTTCTATCGCCGCATGAACGTGTCCCGACAGCACGCGAGCATGATCGCAGACGTCTTAACCTTCGAGAAGAACGAGATGCGGATGAAGTGGACGGCTCACGTACGGGACAGAATCCCGGACACCCCCCTGTGGCGAGCGAGAATCCCGCTGCGAGTTAGGCCGCTACCACGTTGAAACTCGAGCCGGTGTCACACACGGTGTTTTTGGTAGCTGGCCTGGTCGGGCTTCTCTCGGTCACACCGAGGAGCGCGATCGCACAGACAAACGATCCCGAAGAAGTGATGTTTCGGGCCGCGGACGGCGTGAACCTGTACGGTGATTTGTACGCGTCCGGTGATCGTGGCGCGCCAATCGTTCTTCTGTTTCATCAAGCCGGTTCCAACGCGCGGGCCGAGTACGGTTCCATCGTTCCCCGACTGCTCGAAAGCGGCTACAACGTTCTGGCCATCGACCAGCGGAGTGGCGGAACGCGGCTGGGTGGTGTGAACCGCACGGCTTCGGCGTTGGAGGGTGGGAGCCCTTCGTACTGCGATGCGTACCCCGATCTGGAGGCGGCACTCGCGTTCGTGATCTCGATCGGCTTTGATGGTCCGCACATCGTGTGGGGGAGCAGCTACAGCGCCGCGCTCGTTATTCGGTTGGCTGCCGAGCATCCAGATGATGTGAATGCTGTCCTGGCGTTCTCGCCCGCGTCCGGCGATCCGATGGGAGCGTGCAAACCGGGCCCGTTCTTGGAGAACCTGGAGACGCCGATTCTCGCCTTGCGGCCCGCGTCGGAGATGGAGAACCCACGCGTTCGTGCTCAGCTCGAGCAGTTCCAGGAGTTGGGGCACGCGACCTACGTGGCCGCGAACGGCGTCCACGGTTCGTCGATGCTGAACCCCGAACGCGTCCAAGGGGAC
>JBDHED010000328.1:0-2921 GCA_039591175.1 Gemmatimonadota bacterium
GAAGTTCGAGTCCCAGTAGATCATCGTCTGGACCGCGGGCAGGAACGAGATCTGGTCGTCGGCCGAGTCACCCACGTCAGGGTCGATCGCAATTGACACCGACATGTCTTCAATCGCGTACGGGCCCGGCTGCTGAACCGGCGCATTGGCTGCGTTAATGAACTCGGACCGGTTATAGATCCGGAACGCCACGAACACGAAGTCTTGTACCGACGGCACCGAGAACGTAAACCATGTCTCGACGATCTCGATCCCCAATCGCTTGTTGGAGCAGTCGGCGCAAACCGGCCCGAGCACGTCGGTCACGCCCAGGCAAACCACCTGATCCGCGAAGCCGGGGAACGGCTCGCCCGCGAACGGGGCCAGCGTCGGGAACAACTCCTGACGGGTCGCGTCCACCGTACACTCCGCCGGGAAGTTCGCTGCATCGTCGGGATCGGCGGTGTCCCACAGGATGCCAACACCGCCCTGCTGAGCTAACTCCGAAAATACCGGCGAACCGGGCTCCACCTGGGAGAACGGGCCGCCGATGAACGCCGCCGTGTCAGCCCCAATTACCCCGGCAACCGTCGGACCGGCAGCGAAGATGTACGGGTTATTGGTTGTGATCCAGAACCCACCGTTGCCGACCGATGAGCCCGACGCGATCGAGCCGGCTTGGCCTCGACCGTTCGCGATAATGACGATCGCCCGGTTCCGATTCATGATCGTTGACCCGAGCGCCACCGCTCCTGTCAACCCCCCACGGTTGCGCAACCGTTCGGGAGGCTCTGCCGTTGCCGTGACAATCACACCCATCAGCAGGGCGGCACTCATCGCGCCTGCGATAAATCGCGACAACCGCGCGGCAGTAACCCTACATGCAAGCTCCATGAAACCTCCTAAACAACGTTTCCTGCGTCAATGGAAACTCTGGCGGGGCGCGGTGTTCGCCACGCCCCGCCACCCTAGCTCTAGAACCTGAATTCAGCTCCGAAGCGCCACGTCCTCGGCGGCCCATAGTTGAGCGGGTGATCACCCAAAATAACTGCGTTGGGGCCACTGGGCTGCTCCGAGACACGACGTGCCTCCAACAGGATTGTACTTGCCTCTTCGAAAGTCACGGTTCCGTCCCCGTTAAGATCCTGGTTCCTGATCCGCTCGCGGATCGGAACGCCGGGGAATTCATCGTCGAACTCGACGATGTCTTCGATCTCGTACGGGAACGTCGCACTCGCTCCATCTACGTGAAAATCGTCGGGCACTGATGCTATGTCGTCCTCTTCGAACCCATTCGTCCTGGAACTACCCGTCGTGGAGTGCACGAAGAACTCGTTCTCGATGTTGAGGAAGTTCTGGACGAGCATAAAGACGCTCAAATCCAGACCGGCCGCAATATCGAAGCCCTTTGTCACCCGAACATCGCCTGAGTGGATCCATGGCATCCGGCTTGCTCCGAGCTCCTCCACGGGTGCGCCACGCGCGTCATTCGCGCGACGCGTGAACGGTGTGCCGCTCTGCGCGTTGTAGACAAGGCTGACCCCGAAGTCCTTGAAAACCGCACCCGACGTCGTCCCTTCTTTGAAGTCGTTCGGGAACCGCAGCACAAACTGGTAGTTGATGTTGTGCAGCCGGTCGAAGTCCTCGGGTTGGAGCTGCGTCGGCGGCGTGAACAGAGACGGCACGTTCAGTGGATCCGTCAGCCGGCCAAAGCCGCCTACGTCGACCCAATCAAGCGGCGAGCTCGTCGTGCCCCGCGCCCACTGGAGTGACCATGCCACATCCGACGAGAAGTAGTTCGAGAACCGCTTGGCGAGCGTGAGGTCGAACCCCTTCACATTGCCGTTGTCACCGTTAACGAAGATCCGGCGCTCAGAGAGACCGATCTGAATTTCATCCGGCTGGAACACCTGCTGCCGTACGGCGCCACGGCGGTCACGATTGTAGCCCACAACAAAGTCGAGATCCGGGTTTCCGTAGTCGATGTTCGGGTTCCCCGGAAAGTTCGTCGTGTAAGCGCCAAAGTAATGACGCAGCTCGGGAAGCTGATAGAACTTCCCGTAGCTCAATCGGACCTGCGTGTTGTCGGTGATCGGGTGCGCCACACCAAGCCGCGGCGCAAACTCCTCGCGAGTCGGCGCGTCCCTGCTCTCTGCTCCTTCGGTGCACTGGTTCGCGAAGCCCGCGATGTCGCAGGGTACCAGAGCCGTGACTGCCGGGAAGACGGTGTTCGGGTCCCAGCGGTCGTATCGCAAGCCGAGGTCGATCACCAGGTCGCCGTAGTCGAGCCGGTCCTGGAAGTACACCCCGAGAACTCGCGGGTCGACATCGTAATTGCTGGCAAACGTGCTCGACGTTAGAGAGCCGAACAAATTAGAGAAGTTGATCCATGTGTGCTCGAAGCCGATCTTGGCACGATGAACCCGGTTCAACTGGGTGTCTACATCGACGCGGACCCCGTAACGACGCTCTTGACGATTTAGAATGGCGCGTGAGTTGAGCCCATCCACCGTCGCTATTCTCGGAATACCGAAAACCGTGTCTGGCGGGTCGGTCCGGTCGAGCGGCAGATTGAACGTCGAGCCCGGCGCCGAGTCCTCGAACATGAACTCGATGTCGCCCCACCGCCAGTTTAGGAAATCGTCGTCCCACGTGTCGTCCGAGAACGAACACTCCGAACCACATGCGTCGCCGATACCTTCGAAGACCACCTCAGCCGTTTCCGGTGTCTTAGCGAGGCCTGCAAATTCCTTCGTCTGGTGCCAGTTCGCGCGCACCTGGATGTTCAGGCTACGCTCTGCCGTCTGAAACACCTGTTGATCGTAGCCCACAATAATGTCGTGGGTCTTTTGGCGTTGCGACGAGTTGTCGCGGAACTGCTCGCCTTGCAGCTCGTGGTCGTAATTCTCGAACTGGTCTCGGCTGTACAGATACGTCGTTGT
>JBDHED010000329.1:0-2569 GCA_039591175.1 Gemmatimonadota bacterium
CATCGACCAGAGTCTGACCTTGACCTCAGCCACGGTGACCAACCGGTCGCCGATGTCGGACGAGTGCACGTCGATCGTCTCGCCGAAGATGTTGTACAGCTCTCCGGTCGGGATCTTGGCGCGGGCAAAGTCGATCGCCCGCTCCGCGTCACTGAAATCCTGGTGACAGGAGTTGAACGCGACGTGGACCCCTTTGTCGTGGTTCTTCCCCACCACGATCACCCGCGCCACATAGCACTTGCACTTCGTCTGCCCCTTCTCCGGTAGCTGCTCGATCGTCCAAAACGGCCACAACTCGTAGTTATCAGGGTTCTGGAAGTTGTAGTTCCGTTTCTCACCGACGGTGGGGGAGACCACCGGCACCGGTTTCGCCTTGCCCATCGCTTTAGCCCCCATTCCCGCAGGCGTTCTCGTCGACCGCGACCCAGTCGCCGTGCATGAGGTGCGCCGGCAACGAGTGGAAGTCGACGTTGATCGAGTGACCGTTGTGGCACAGCGAGAGCTTGTGACCCTCGAGCCCATTCCCGAAGTCGAGATCCTCGATCGACTCGCCACTGGCGAGCTCGACCATGTAAGAACCCGGATCGGCGGGGAACGTCTGCACGAACCCGTCGGGCACGACCTCACGAATCAGTAGCGCGCCCGGCAGCAGACCGGTGAACCAGTACTCACCGTTTTCGTTCCCCGCGGTCTCCGGATTGTCGCGCATCGTTCTGGTGCGCGGCTCGTCTTCGTCTAGCTCCGCGTTCTCGTTGATATCGGCGTAGATGATGACGCCGGGGATGCCCGGCTCATCGGAGTCGGGCACGCCGTCGCCGTTGACGTCCAGCCACTTGAACCCGCGTACCGACGCCGTCTCCTGGTTGCCGAAGTCGAGTCCCTCGAGCACTTCACCGCTCGCCAACTCGACCAGATGCGCGTCGGGCTCGGTCGGGAACGTCTGCGCGAAACCGTCCGGCACTACCTCGCGAATCACCTTGGCACCCGGTCGCAGTCCTTCGAGCCAGTAGAGACCCGTCTCGTCAACTTCGGTAGTCTCCGGGTCGTCCTCCATTGTCAACGTGCGCGGCTCGTCTTCGTCGAGCTCACCGTTTTCATTAGCGTCGACGTAGATCGTCACCCCGGGGAGGCCCGTTTCATCTTCCTGACGCAGCCCGTCGCCGTTACTGTCCGACCACTTCGTGCCGTGGACGGACGCCGGCAGAATCTCCTCGTTACCGAAATTGATTCCTTCGACGATGTCGCCGGATTCAAGGGTGACCTCGTGTTCGCCACCATCGCCCGGGAACGTCTGCATGAAATCGTCGGGGACGACCTCGCGAACGAAGTACGTGCCCGGCCGGAGATTCTCCAGCCAGTAGCGACCCGTCTCGTCAAGATCGGTCGCCGGGTCGTCCTCCATCGTCACCGCGTGCGGCTCGTCTTCGTTGAACTCGTCATTCGCGTTGAGATCGATATAGATCGTGACCCCGGGTAGTCCCGGTTCGTCCGGATCAGGCACACCATCGCCGTTGGCATCCGACCACTTCAAACCATGAATTGATGCTGGTTCGATCTCCTGATTGCCGAAGTCGAGGTCCTCGAGAGCTTGACCGGATTCGATGGTTACCCGGTGCTCGCCACCGTTGGGCGGGAACGTCTGCATGAACTCGTCGGGGACGACCTCGCGGATCACGTAGGACCCTGGTCGCAGATCCTCGAACCAGTAACGACCCACCTCGTCAACGTCAGTGGTCACCGTGGTAGGCTCGCCATCGTCGAGAACGCCGTTGTCATTCAGATCGATATAGATCGTGACCCCGGGCAGACCCGGCTCGTCGGGATCACGCGACCCGTCGCCATTGGCGTCCGACCATTTCGTGCCGTGAATCGACGCCGGTAGGATCTCCTGATTGCCGAAGTCGTGCACGAACCCTTCGGGAACGACCTCGCGGATCGTCAACGAGCCGGACTCGAGATCCTCGAGCCAATACATGCCCGACTCGTCGACTTCGGTGGTCGCCGGTTCGTCGGTCATGGAAACGGTGCTCGGTTCGCCATCGTCGAGGACGCCGTTGTCGTTCAAGTCGACATAGATCGTCACTCCGGGGAGACCCGGCTCCTCGGCGTCACGAACTCCGTCGCCGTTTTCGTCCAACCATTTGAGGCCGTGAACAGAAGCTGGATCGACGACCTGGCCTGCCACGTTCGAGTCGGGGGAGTCGGGGGATGCGGTACCAATTGGATTCGAACTCTCGGAACAACTCACAGTGATACAACCGAGGGCGATTAGCCCGGCAGTACGGCGTGCGGTCCAGTTCATGGTCCCTCACTCGGTGTCGCGTCGTGGGTTGGGCCTGCGGGGCCCCGCGGATAGCAGAACAGGGTCGAATCTCCCTATTCAACACCAATTCTGGTGAAAAGTCAACGCACACTTTTGGCCATGATTTGCCACAAAACGGAACCGAGTCGATAGGCCGGGGCAAAGCTGTGGAAGGTGGAGGGATCGATGTGGTATGGAGGGGTGTCAGGTGTGAACTCTGACCCGGTCAGGCGCTATCTCACCTCGTACGGGGGGCCCCAGCGGTCG
>JBDHED010000330.1:0-2401 GCA_039591175.1 Gemmatimonadota bacterium
TCCGATCCATCGCCGCTACCCGTATACCCTGCATACCGTTCCGTTCGCGATTACGTGGGGCGATCAATAACGACCCCAAGTTGCCGGCGATCCATCAACAGACGGTCAACCGTCCGCCGTATTCGGTCACGTGCGGGCATGCTATGTTGAAAAATGAGCAACTGGACATCGACGTGAGGAGGTAGGGTGATCACGGGACCGCCGAAGAGACGAGAGCGACGCGGAAGTTTCGGAGCGCTAATCGTAGGCGTCGGCGTACTTCTGCTCGGGCCGATGCTTCCGGCGTGCGCGAGCGTGGGAGGAGGCGCCTCGGATGATCCCGAGCTCGACGCGCTCACGCACGTGCCGGACTCCGTCTTCGTGGTCGTGAAGAACCGATATCGTCTGGATGTGAACATCTACGCCGTGTACATGTCTACCCGGCAATATCTGGGCATCGTCACTACGAACCGTACCTTGGAGTTCGCGATAAGAGGAAACATCGCCGTGGCCACCAACTTCCGTGTCCTGGCGGATCCGATCGGCGGCAGTGGGAGCTACGTGACGGACGCGATGTTGCTCAGGAAGGGAGATGTCGTCGAGGTGACGGTCCAGGACCCATTGGCCCAATCCTACTACAGCATCTACTGACCGCACCGGGCCGCCTCCTCAACAACCCGATCTCCTGCCATTTTGGCCTATCTCCGTGGTCTCGACTCGACGAGTCCAACCTCGGGCGCCGCCGCGACGACCGGCCGCCTGATCTGTCGATATCCTGCCACACACGGCCCTCTCGCCTCGGACGTATGAGTTGTTGTAAGCCGCTCTAATATACCGTGTTAGAGTGATCTGTGATCTTGGCCGCCTTTCTTGCTTGATTCAAGAGTCCGCGTGGCCGCGTTGCACGGCGCATTCGGCAGCGCTTAGTGGTAGAAGTGAGGTAGTCCTATAGCAGTAGAAGTGAGGTAGTCCCGCTCATGGCAGTCCGAACGAAGGATCCCAAGCCCCCTCTGGTATCACGGCGGGCGATCGTCGCGTTTCTGCTCCTGAGTGCAGTCGTCGCGACCGGTATGGTCTACGCGGCGAACGAGTACCTCGCGCCGGTAGAGGCTGGGGCACAGGAGCTCGCGTGCGTCCCGACCTGGGCGAACGGCTGCTCCAGCGTCGAGGTAGCCGTCTCAGACGACCAGCTCATGATCCATGTGCCCAACGGCGGCTTCCCGCGGACTGCATCTGAACGGAAGCGTGCGACGTCTCCGTTCCGCGCTTCGTCAGTTGGGAGCTCCGGCTCAGAGTCGCCTGCAACTCAGCCGATCGCCGCCGAGCTCATCTCGGCTCCGACAGGAGTGATGGCGGGTGGGCCGGCGCTGGCCGGGTTGAGGGTCCTATCGAGCACGACCGGAGGCGTGTGTGCATCGGCCGACACGCCCGGGTGCATCGACGTAACCGACCGGTGGTTGGCCGTGAGCGATACGACGGCCGAGCTCGAAGAAGACGACGATGACGATCCGTGCGTTGTGGACGACGATGACGAGGATGGCCAGCGCTCTTTGGAGCAACGGGCCGTTGCCGAGGACGACTCCTCCGATGTGGTTCCTTGCGCAGCCTTACTTCCCGCGGGTTCGACCGGCAGTCTGCTGAATCCGATCACCTTCCTTCTGCCCATCCCTCCGATCATCGGGATCCTCGCCGGGGGCGACAGCGATCCCGAGCCTGCGCCTACCGAAACCACCCAGGGCGGTCTTGATGGCGGCGACGACGGTGGCAGCGACGGCGGCACCGGTGGCGGCAGCGACGGCGGCACCGATGGTGGCAGCGACGGCGGTACCGATGGTGGCAGCGACGGCGGGAGTGACGGCGGCACGACAGGTGGAGGCACCCGTAGCAGCGGCGGCGATGACGGCGGCACTGAATGGTTGGCCGACGGATGACGGCGGCGGGACTCCCCCGATGTCGGAGGTTCCCGAGCCCGTTAGCACGACGCTGATGGGCCTTGGCCTGGCGAGTTGGGCGGCTGCCCGGGCGCGTCAGCGCCGCAAGGGCTCCGAGATCGATCCCGGCGCGGCGGAAGACCCTCTGGACTGATCCGCGGTGACGGCTAGCTGCCCGCGGCTTCCTCGGCCAGCCACTCCTCAATGAGGGTCGCCAGCACTGCGAGGCTCACGGCACCGTTCTCCAGCACCCGATCGTGGAAGGCCTTGATCTCGAAATCCGGGCCCAAGACTTCTTTGGCCTGGTCTCTCAGCCGCAGGATCTCCCGCTGTCCGAGCTTGTACGCCAAGGCTTGGCCGGGCCACGAGATATACCGATCCACCTCGTTCTCCACGTTGTTCTCGGCGAGCAGCGTGTTCTCGAGCATGTACTCGATCGCTTGCTCTCGCGTCCAGCCGAAGGCGTGAATGCCGGTATCCACGACCAGCCG
>JBDHED010000331.1:0-3410 GCA_039591175.1 Gemmatimonadota bacterium
AGCTCCGACCTCGACGGAGGTGCGGCAGCAAAGCGATCGAAGGCTCTCCGTCGGTAGGCGTACAAACCCACGTGAACGCGAGACACCTCGCTGTCCGTTGCCCGCTCGCGCTGAAAACCAAGCGCGCGACCGTCCTCACCGATCACCGCCTTGACCAGATGCTGATCGTCGGCACGTTCGGTATCACGGATTGGCCGCACAAGCGTCGCGATATCGACCGGCGGATCACCATCAAGCGCTCGCACGGCAGCATCGATCGCAGCCGGCTCGAGGAGCGGCTCGTCGCCCTGCACGTTGACGATGACCGTAGCTCCTGCGGCTACGGGATCCAGCTCGATCAAATGCGCGATACGGTCGCTGCCCGAAGCCGCCTCGCGCTCACTGATCACCGCCACCGCCCCAGCCGTCTCAGCCGCCTGCGCGATGGCCGGACTGTCAGTAATCACTCTAACCGCGTCTATTGTCGCGGCCCGATCGGCCAGCTCGACCACCCACGCGATCATCGGTCGGCCCGAAATCTCCGCCAGAGCCTTGCCGGGAAACCGAGTCGCCCCGTAGCGCGATGGAATGGCAGCTAGAACCAAGGCGAGATCACGCCGTAGAACTTCCATTCCTCCGAGTCCACGCCGTAGGCCACGAACGCGCCCAGATACTTGACCGGTCCATGAAACGCAACGCCTCCACCGACCCCCACGTTGGAGTTAAACGAATCACCGGGAAACCAAGCATCGCCGATATCAAACAGACCAACCGCGTAGAAGTTCTGAAAGCGCTCTATCGGATTCGGCAGGGCCTGGTGATAGCGCACATTTGCGATGAGCAACCGATCACCGGTCAGGCGATCGGCGAGGGCTGAGGTGCCGACCAGCGTCCGACGACCGCCGAGTCGGTAGAGGAACTGCGGCTCCAGGCTGTCACCTCCACCCAGCCGCCCTCCACCGACGACACGCATCGCCGCGAACGATCCACCCACGGTCGGCAGATAACCGCGTGCTTCCGCTTGCGCCCAGTCGAACTCGAAATCGCCGCCAAACCCCCAGTGATCATATTGCAGGTCCGCATATATGCCGCGCGTGGCAAACCGGGACGAGTTGCGGGCGTCAAAGGTCACCCGAGCGCCCAACGCCCGGCCCTCTCCGGGGGTGATCGGCAGGTTGACCCGCCAGTCCTCGTCACCACCGAAGAACGCAAACGGGTCTTCCGTCTCGAGGCTGTCGAATTCGTCATCGACCCAGTGAACGCGCAAACGTACCTGGGGAGTGGGCAACATCGATACCCAAGCCTCGTACCCCTCGCGTTCGAAATACAATCGGTCGTCGTCGGCAAAAAAGAGCGAGCGCAACGAGTTACCGAAATCCGACCGATGCCACCGCTGACTCGTACCGATACGCGAGTAGGTACGCACACCGATCTCCCCACCGTCGTCGCTGAACTCGCGGGCGAGCTCGACGTCCCAGCCGACATCGCCGCGGGCGGTTCGAAACACTGGCCCCCCCAAGAGCCTCGTGCGCGGCCACTCGGGCCGTTGTCGGAGACCGACCGCGATGCTGAACGCCAACCCGTTGACGCCGGTATAGTGGTACGGCACAAAACCAAGGAAACCCTTGCGTTCGATCGGAAAAGGTCGATCCGGCTTGACGTAGGCGATCCGAATAGCTCCACCAACGTCGGTGACGACCTCGAGCGGAGCTTCCCGCACCCACTCCTCACCGTCCCTCACCGTAGCCAGCGTGGACCCGAAGAGTGCGCCACTGAGCACCGTCAACCGACCTTCAACCACGGCTCCCGGTCGTACGTACACCTGGCTATCGATCGCCGTCACGTCACCGGTCACCCGACCCTCGAGAATCACCGTGCTGTCGATGCGCGCACGGATCGCGGTCGGAATCTCGGGATCGACCGTGATGACCGGTTGCTGGGCCACCACACTCGAGGCGGTCCCCGCCAACCAGAGCCCCGCAGCCAAAAAAGTGTATCGCCCAGGTCTCACGCCCGAGGGTGGTACCGGCGGTGCTCGGCCCTCAGATACGGAGGATCGATATGCGTATAGATCTGGGTCGTGGTTATATCAGCGTGACCAAGCATCTCCTGAACCGCTCTCAAGTCGGCGCCACGATCGAGCAAATGGGTGGCAAAGGTATGGCGAAACGTGTGCGGCGTGACATTCTTGTCGATCCCGGCCCGCCGAACGTAGCGCCTAACGATCTTCCATGCGCCCATCCGCGACAACGGGCGACCCCGGAAGTTCAGAAACAACACGCCCTGGGTTTCTGCACCCTTCAACGAGACTCGTTCCTCTTCGATGTATTGCACCAGCGCCTCGATCGCACGACCTCCGATTGGCACGACGCGCACTTTCTCGCCCTTCGGACCGGCCAACTCGACGCCAACGCTGGCGTCACGGTGCCGCACACGGCGTCGAACGGGGACGAGTCGAACCGTGCGCTCGGTCCAGTCGCACTCCTCGAGCTGGACGGCGATCAGCTCCGAGATCCGCACACCGGTCCCGTACAGAAACTCGAGCATCGCCCGGTCACGTAACGGGAAGGGTTCGTCACCACCGACAGCATCGATGATCTGTTCGACCTCCTCGAGACTCAGCACGGTAGGCAGCCGCCGACCGCGCCGGGGGGCATCGATCGCCTCCGTGGGGTCCGTCGCCACCCCACCCTCGCCAGCTACGAACGCATAGAACCCGCGCAGCGCCGTCAATCTGCGCGAAACCGTCGAGGCCTTCATATGTTGCCGATCGAGCTCGCCCAGGTAGGCTCGAACCGTGTCCCGCTCTTCCGGGTTCCTGCCGCTCTCAGACGCGAACAACTGGTAGCGCTCGATGTCGGCTCGGTAAGCGTCGATCGTCCGCTTCGCCAAACCCTTCTCCAGCAGCAGGTACTCCGTGTAGCGTTCGAGGGCACGCCTCATATCATAGGAACGGATTTGTTTCCCGTTCGTGGCCGATCGTCGTCGGGCCCATGTGCCCAGAGTAGACATGCGTCTCGTCCGGAAGCACGAGCAGCTTCTTCTTGATGCAATCGACCAACAAGTCGTAAGAGCCGCCCGGGAAGTCAGTGCGACCAATCGAACCGGCGAACAAGGCATCCCCCGTGAACACGATACCGTCGTCGACAAAGTGATAGCATACGCTCCCCGGCGCATGCCCTGGCGTGTAGTAGATCTGTATGTCGCGGCCAAGAAAGTTGAGCTCATCGGCTTCCGTCACGGCAAGGGTTTCGACCGGTGCCGTGATCGGGATGCCGGCGAACGCAGAAAGGTTCTCCTCGGCGCTGATCAACATCGGTCGCGCGTCTGGATGCAAATAAACCGGAGCACCGGTCGCTGCCACAACCTCCGGTAGCGCCGCGATGTGATCAGCGTGCGCGTGAGTCTGCAGAATCGCCGTCAGCTCGAGG
>JBDHED010000332.1:0-2307 GCA_039591175.1 Gemmatimonadota bacterium
CATGCGGCGCTACCGGCCCAGCTTCTCGAGCCGCTCGAGTCGCTCCGGCTCATTCTCAACCAGCCAGGGATCTTGCGACAGCTCCTGGTGCGCTTTGGCGAACCACGGCCGCGCTTCTTCCTCGCGCCCCAGGGCGAGCAGGCACTCGCCGAGTTCCTCGAACACAAAACCGTCCGGTGCACGCCTGGCGTCCTCCTTGCGACGTAGCAGTTCCTGCTGCCGGGCCAGCGCCTCGTTCTCTCGGCCGAGCGACCGAAGCACTCGCGCTATGCACCACTCTGCGACGTCGATTTCGGGTTCCTTGCCTTGCTCTTTCCGGAACGCCAGCGCTTCTTTGAACAGGGTCAGCGCTCGCTCGAAGTCGCCACGCTCGTGGTACGTCCAGCCCAGGTTGTTGAGCAACGCGCCCTTCCATCGCTTCGCCCGCGGATCCTCAGACGATCTGGCGTAATCCAGCGCCCGCTCGTTCCAGCGCAGCACCTCCGCGCCCTCCTCCACGATGGCCACCATGTGCGCGGCATCCACCGCGAACAGTTCCGCGTGGATCGACTGGGCCAACTCCCAAGCCTCCAGGAGGCCGGTTCCTTCTTTCCAGCGGAGTTGAACGTGCGGCCGCGCTCCAGCAACCAGCGCACGCGCACGACCGGGTTCACCGAGTCGAGCGCTGGCTCGACGGAGTTCAGCAACTGGTGCGCCTCGCCGAACTTCCGTTGCAGCGAGAGCGTGCGGGCGATCTGCGTGTCCAGCTGCAGCAGAACGGAGCGATCGCCTGCCGCTTCGATTTTCGGGCGCATGGCGCGGAACTTCGCTTCCGTGCCGGCCGGATCGTCGTAATCCCAGAGGTCGTCGAACGGCGTGTCGGGGGTTGTTCGGCTGGTCATGGCTTGGAAGATAGGCTGCCGAGACCCTCGACGCGGCGTGGTCTTCCTACTAGCGTGGAGATCGTCATGACCCTGTACTTGGACATCCACCACGACGTTGACGCCACGCCCGAGGAGATCGTAGACGCGCACCTCAGCGACCTCGAGGCCCAGGAGAAGCACGGCGTTAAGTACCTCAAGTACTGGTTCGACACCCAGGCGGGGACGATCTGCTGTCTGGTCGACGGGCCGTCCAAGGAAGCGTGCCACGCCGTCCACAAAGAAGCACATGGCCAGCTAGCCGACGACATCATCGAGGTCGAGGGCGGTTTGGTGGAGGCGTTCCTCGGCGGTCCATCTACCGATCTCGGTGCCGCGCTCAGTGTGGACGGTAGCCTCGACGGCGGATTTCGAACGGTGCTCTTTACCGACATCGTCGGCTCGACGACGATGACCCAAGAGCTAGGCGATAAAGCCGCGATGGATCTCTTGAATGTGCACGACGAGATCGTTAGACGAGAGCTGCTGCCGCAAAACGGTCGCGAGATCAAGCATACCGGCGACGGGATTATGGCGTCGTTTGTATCACCGTCCAATGCGATCGGGTGCTCAATCGCCGTGCAGAAGGCGTTGACGGATCACAACGAGAGCGCACCCCAATCGATCGAAGTGCGGATCGGCATGAGCGCCGGCGAGCCGGTCGGTCAGGCGAAGGATTTGTTCGGAACGGTCGTGCAACTCGCAAGTCGAGTCTGTGACACCGCTAGTGCGGGCGAGATCCTGGTGTCCAACGTCGTCCGCGAGCTGTGCGTCGGAAAGAACATCTCGTTTGTGGATCGCGGCGAGGTCGAGTTCAAGGGTTTTGCGGCCCCGGTCAGGCTACACGCCGTCGATTGGGTCTGAGAGCCAAATCCCGGAACACTTGACCGGACACCAAAAGCGACATGTATTGGGGCAGTAGGATCTTCCTCAATTCGGTGAGGAATCGATGGTCATTGCCCCCGCGATCGCCCGACTCGAGCAAAAAGCCGCCATGGAGACGGTCGAGGGCGCCCACGAGGCGCTTGGGCTCAACTACGTCGAGCTAGCGAGGGCGTTGGGCGTCGACCGGCGCACCGTTCTCCGCTACCGCAAGCAAACCGTGGTTCCTTCGCGCCGGGCTCAGGCGCGGATGGAGAAGCTGCGTGACATCCACCGCTTGCTCGAACAAGTGTTTGGCGATCGCGACAGTCAGCTCGAATGGCTCTACGGTTCCGTCCCGCTCGTTCGCGGTCAACGTCCGATCGATCTCATGCGCAAGGGTGAGTTGGAGGAAGTGCTGGCGATCCTGGCCGGGTTGTACTCCGTAGCCCAGGCTTAGAACCGCGCGTTACATGAGCGCAGACAACAACCGCAAGTACGATCTCATCGTGTGGGGTGCGTCGGGTTTCACCGGCAAGCTCGTTAC
>JBDHED010000333.1:0-2328 GCA_039591175.1 Gemmatimonadota bacterium
GAGCACGAGATTCGCGAGCTGATGGGTCGGCTCGGCAACCTGCGTGCGAAGTATCTTGAGAACGAGACGAAGCTGCTGGAGGAGGTTGAGAGGCAGCGGGAGCGTTACCGGTCTCAGACGCTAGCAGTTGCAAAAGAGATGGGTCTGGAGGTGGGTCCCGGTTCGAGTCAGCGATGGGATTTCAATCCTGACGAGATGACCTTTACGCGGGTGCGATAGGTGGCGTTCGTTCAGCCGTTGAAGATCGAGGCGGGGGATGTAGAGCGCATCCCGACGACTGACGATGTGCAGTTCAACATCGTGCAGGGTGCGCAGATCGTGGCTGACGACGGCGGGACCGCCGGTCACATGGTCTTCGATGCGGGCTCGACAGCGGCTGTCTCGGCTGCCGGAACGGGTCGCATTCGGTTCGATGAAGCCACGAACGCTCTTCAGATCAGCAACAACGGTGGCGCCTACACCGACATCGGTGCAGCCGCCGGCAACACGCTTCAGCAGGCGTACGTTGCAGGAGCCACGATCGCGGTTACGACCGCCGAGGGCTCGGTCGCACTCTCCAACGCGGCTGACCTCACCGACATCCTCACCATCGACCGCACGTTCGTCGGGGCCGGCAACGGCATCAGCGTCACGATGGGTGAGCCGGGAGACGAGGCCGTTACAGGCATCGGCGTTTCCGTCGTTTCGGGTACTGGAGCGACGGGCGCGATGCTCTTCGTCAACAACCAGGGCTCGGGTAATGCGCTGCAGGTGCAGGACGGCGGCAGTGATGTCTTCACCGTCAACGGGGCCGGCGCCGTCAGCGCTGACCCGACGAGCGGCCAGGACTTCACGGTCGACACAAACGGCGCAGGCGACATGCTCTTCGTTGCTAACGGCACCGGGGACTTCTCGGTCGCGACAGGTGGCAACGTCAGCCTCGACGCGCAGGGCGACGCCTCGACGGCGTTCTTCGGCAACGGCAACGGTGCAGCGGTCACCAACGGCGATGTGACCATCGAGTCGCGGAACACGAACGCTGGCGGAACCTCCGGCAACATCTTCATCGGCTCCGTCAACACCGCTGCGGCGGCTGGCGTCCAGGGCGTCGAAATCCGCGCAGGCGGGACGGCCTTCACGACTCCGACAGCGGGCGAGGTTCAGATCGTCTCCGAGGCGCTCGACATCGTGTTCGACGCACGTGGGGCGACCACTCCAATCACAGTCAACGAAGCGGGCGATACGGACCTGGATGGCGGCTTCACTGCGACCTCCATCATCGGCGCCCTGAACGAGCTGCTTGCTGGGGGCGGTGGCACCAACTCCGACACCTACCGCTGGGTGGTGAACGGTAAGCCGGCGGTCGCGAACGGTGTCGACAATGCCTGGATCGCCCCTCGGGCTGGCACCATCACGCGCATCACGCTCTTCCGACGCACCGCGGGCTCGTCGGGCTCGACCATCGTGGACGTCGACAAGAACGGCACCACCGTCTATACGACGCAGGCGAACCGCCCGACCGTGACCGCGGCTGGGGGCAACAACCAGATCGACGCGACGACCGACATGGACGTCACAGCGGTTGCGCAGAACGATCGGCTCGAAGTCAACGTCGATGCGGTCGAGGCCGGCAACCCGCAGGACATCTCGATCATCCTCGAAATCGAGTACACGTAGGGGCCTGCGATGAGTCNNAATCGGCTGGCAGCCGGCTGTGGTGATGACCTTCGACACGAAGGGTGGCACCCCCAACAACCGCGCGTGCTCGCTCAAGCTGCCCGACATGGCCGGCGATGACGTGCTGCTGTGCTCGACGACGGCCGTGTTCCTGACTGCGAACGGTCTGACTATCGTGAGCGATGGCTTCGACCTCGGCTCTGATCAACGCATCAATGGCAGCGGTGACACCTACCACTGGGTCGCGTTTCGTGCGGGGCCATGGATCGACACCGGCACCTACACGGGCGACGACCCGACGGCGGTGACGGTGACGACGGGCCGGCAGCCCGGCGCTGTTCTAGCCGGTCAGGTGAGCGGGACGATCGCCCAGTTTTGGAAGATGGCCGTCCAGGCCGGGGCGACGGTGGCCGAGTTCATCACGACAGTGATCTCGGTCAACGGCATCACGATTCAGTCGACGGGATTTCAGGCGTCCGACAATGCCAACGACGTTGGAGAGACCTTCGACTGGGCCGCGCTCTATCCTGTGCCTGGCAGCACGCGCCACTTCGAGACCGGCGAGTACACCGGTAACGGGGTGAACCCCCAGGACATCGCACTCGGGGCGCAGCCCAGGGCGGTGTTCGTTTTCGACGTGGCGAACGTCGACCTGTTCTTCAAGACGGACAC
>JBDHED010000334.1:0-2617 GCA_039591175.1 Gemmatimonadota bacterium
CGAGTAGCTGAATAGAGCGAGACGAGAGCCTCGCCCACGGCTGCGGCTGCTCCCTGGCTCGTGAAGCCGTTCTCGACGAGTGTCTGCCACGACGCGAAGTCGAGGAGTACCGTCGAGAGCGCGACGAGCCGGCGCGGGGGGCCGCGGTCGAAGCCGGGCGCGAGCGCGGCGCGGACGAGCGCCGCACGACCGCGTCCCGCCTCGTCGAGCATGGCCCGGAGTGCCGGCAGCTCGGCGGCGTCGCGTGCGGACCAACGCAGCCACGGGGCGGCGTAGGCGTGGAGCTCGAAGGCCCGGCGCGCGAGTGCGCGCAGCCGCGACGGGACGTCGGCTTTGCCGGCGAAGGCGCTCTCGTCGAGCTTGACGGGGGCCTCGCTCCAGACGAGTCCAGTGCAGTGCGGGATCAGGTCGTTCCGGGTCGGGAAGTACTTGTAGACCGTCGGAAGCGAGACCCCAGCGCGCTGGGCAATCATCTCGTGCGTCGTACCGAGCCCCCCGTGCTGGGCGTGGAGCGTGGTTGTGGCGCGGACGATCCGCCGCCGGGTCTCTTCGGCGGCGGCCAGGCGCGAGCGGCGGTCGTATCTCCTCGGGCTCATGTTTATTGAATATAAAATGAATTTATAACATGTCAAGTAAAAATTCTGTCGCCGCCACGGCAGCCTGGACGCCCCGCGCATCGCGACCTCGATCACGACCCACGAATCGTGATCATTCCGACGAAAAAAAAGCGCGACGAACGAGTATAGGCACCCGCTCGCCGCGCCTTGAAACGAGTCCTTGAGGAGCGCCGTCACTCGAGGCGACGGCGGGGGTCGAGTCCTCGACGCTCGCGCGAAAGCTCTTAGGGACGGCTCAAGAATAACTCCGATCTAGCTTGTTGAGACATTGACAATCGGGATCGTGTCCGGGCCGGGTTTCGCGGGTGGCACGCAGGTTCCCTTGCTCCCAGTGGAGATTCGAGTGCTCTCGGCAGTGGTCGGGGTAGGTCGAACATGTTATGGTGTCTCCCATGGATTCAAGAAAGGGGACAGGATAACATGTTCCTCGTGCAACGCTATCCTGCAACCGGACTACGGCGCTTCCTGCGCCGACACAAGATCGCGACGATGCCGGAACTCAAAGGTGATACCGCACCAGCTATTCGCACGGGAGCCGGTACTACACACTCAACGAAATCGTCGACTTCGATGCACAGGGCTTGTGGTCGCATCGAGAGGTGTGGTTTTCGCAGCATGGGACTCTATTGCGGACCTTGGTTGCGCTGGTCGAACGCTCACGGTCAGGGGCGTTCGCGAACGAGCTTCGCGAGCGGCTTCATGTGAGCGTGAAGGAGTCTCTTCTGCGTTTGGTACGGCACGAGCAGCTGGCTCGCGAAGAGGTATCGGGATTGTATCTGTACTGTTCCGTGGATACCGACAAGCGCCGGAAACAGGTGGCATCTCGCCTGGCGCTTGAATCGACGACCCTTCGGGAGGCCGGCGCGGGTGTGTTGCCAGACGAACTGAAGGCGGCGATCGTACTTTTCGTGGGCTTGTTGGACGAGAAGGAACGACGGCTCTATGCGGGACTTGAGTCGCTGAAGCAAGGCCGAGGTGGAGACCGGCAGATCGCCGCTCTGTTGGGGATCCACCCACAAACGGTGGCCCGGGGCCGCCGGGAGCTCCAAGCTCATGACGTCGAGGTGGAGCGCACGCGCCGTGCGGGCGCGGGTCGCAAGCGGGTGGAAAAAAAACACCCGAAACGATTGCGCGTATCGAGGCGCTGATGGAGTGCGAGACGGCAGGAGATCCGATCAGCGGCTTGAAGTGGACGCACAGGACGACGCAGAAGATCGCCGACGAGTTGCGCAAGCTGGGGATCGAGGTGTGCAGAAACACGGTGGGCCGACTGTTGAAGAAGATGGGTTTCTCGCTGCGGTTGAATTCCAAGAAGGTATCGGCGTGCTCGAGCAGCGATCGGGACGCCCAATTCATGAAGATTCAGCGACTGCGGAAGTTGTTCTTGCGCCGGCGTGATCCAGTGATCAGCGTCGACTCTAAGAAGAAGGAGCTGGTGGGGTGTTTCAAGAATGCAGGAACCGCTTGGAGCCGACAGGCGGTGCAAGTCAACGATCACGATTTCCGCTCGATGGCTGAAGGGATTGCCATCCCGTACGGGATCTATGATGTGGGGGCGAACCGGGGATTCGTCTGCGTGGGGATGTCCTACGAGACACCCGAGTTTGCGGCGGATTGCATCGCCACCTGGTGGCGCGCGGAAGGCCGGAAGCGTTATCCGCGGGCCAAGCGACTACTGATCCTGGCGGACGGAGGCGGCGGCAACGGTTTTCGGTGCCATGCATGGAAACTCGGTGTGCAAGAGAAGCTCTGCAACCGCTACGGGTTGAACGTGATGGTGAGCCACTATCCACCCGGGACCTCGAAGTGGAACCCGACGGATCATCGGCTCTTCAGCGAGATCAGCAAGAACTGGGCGGGAAAATCACTCGACAGCTACGCGACCGTGCTGAAGTACATCCGCACCACCACAACCAGCACGGGCCTTCGGGTGCGAGCGGTCCTGATGCGCAAGCAATACCGAAAGGGTGTCAAGGTCTCAGACGCTAAAATGAAGTGCG
>JBDHED010000335.1:0-2643 GCA_039591175.1 Gemmatimonadota bacterium
CGGTACCGCACCCGGGTGAGTTTCACGACGTGTAAGCTGTTGTACGGGAGGCGGCTACGACATCAGACGGGGTGTCTTGTCGGGAGCCGCTCGACCCGTGTAAAATCCAAATGCAAGGCGTGACCACCGTGCGGGTAACGATCGCTCTCACGCGCCAAATCGAGATACAATCAGCACCGCAAAACTGTGGCCACGGCGCTATCATGCGAGCCGTTTGGGCTGCCGACCTCTAGGTGTCGGTACCGCCGAACGATCGATCGGAGGCACTCATGCAGCCCAGCAAGCCCGGCGGACGATCTGAGACCAGAGCGGTCACGGATCCTATCGAAGATGAGGAGGATGTGTCCCGTACCGATGGAGACCATCGGTCGGGATCTGACGCGTCAGTCGAACATGCCACGAATTCGCAACAACGAGCTCGGTCGGTGAAGACAGATCTCCGCATCCAGGTGATCGGTCTCGGCGAGTGGGGAACCCGCGCCGCCGAGCTGTTCTCGAATAGCGGGCTGAGCGCCCGTGCGGTCGACCTCGATCCTGCCGTCGAGCACGCACAGCTCGATGCAGCACGTCGACATCGGATCGACATGGCGGGCCGCGTAGTAGGCGACCACACGCAGGCAGCGGATGCACTGCGCGCCGATGAGGTCGTGTCGACGGCGTTGGCGAACGATGCCGATTGTGATCTGTTTGTGGTCGTTGCCAACGTGAGCACGCGTGCTGGTGTGTTGCTCGGCACGTTGCTGAGCCAACTCGAAGTGCTGGCGCCGAATGTGGGGCGGTTGGCGGTGACGCGGCTCCCCGGGTTGCAGTCGGGTCCCGACGAACGGGCGTTGGGCCTGGTGGCGCTGAACGGGGTGCTCCAAGCGCCTTCGACGAGCGTGTTAGTGGTCCAATCGTCCGAGGGTCTCGGGATGCGCGCCGACGAGGAAGCGAACCGGGCGCTGGAACGACTGCTCGGGTTGTTCGAGTTGGTGGGCGGAGACACCGCAGAACCGATCCTGGGCCTCAGCCGTAACGCTCTGATCCAGCAATTGTCGGCGCCGGGTTTTGTCGGTTGGCGCGAGGTTGAGCTGTCACGCGAGATGCTGACCAAGGGTGATGATTGGCACACGCGGATGAGTGATGAGGGAGTGACATGGCAGCCCGATGGGTTCGGGTGGAGCGATGCGCAGGCGATCCTGCCTGTCGTGCGAAGGAGGCGGCCCCGTGTGCGATGAAGCAGGCGCTCTACGCTGACCAGCCGGCGACAGCGATGCTCGTCTCAGCCGGTCTGCCGTTCCCGAGCGGATTGTTAGCGCTGAGGGACAGCGTGCAGGCGGATCGTGAGCGGATGGTCGAAAAGCGCCGCGCCGCGGGAGCGCTGATCCCGCTGGATGAAGATTTCCTGTCGCCTGATGCAACGGGGTTGGTGGAGTTCACGTCTGAAGCACCCGCTCCGCCGGCCAAACCGGCAACCCAGGCGGAGCCCGAGCCGGTCGCAGAACCAGAGCCGGTCGTAGAGCCAGAGGTAGTCGAAGAAGTCACGGCAGAGGAGGCAGTAGTCGAGCCCCCGGCTCCGCCCGAGATCAGCGCGCCCCCGGTCGAGGCCGAGCCGCCGGTTGAAACAGCGCCGGAGCCGCCTCCGACCGAGCTGGAGCTGGAGCCGGAACCGACCGTAGAAGCAGAACCGGTTCTGGAACCCGAACCGCCGATCGAACCGGAACCGCCGATCGAGACCAGCCCCGCACCACCGGCAATCGACGTGGAACCGCCGGTGATCGAGGCTGAACCGCCAGCGGTCAAGCCCCCGGCCCCGGCCCCGGTGACGCAGGTCGAGCCCGTGGCGACCGCGGTAGCCGAGCTGGAGTTCACCGGAACGCCGTACGAGAATGCACTGATGATCGCGCGCCACGTTATGGCTGCCGAAAACCTTGGTGCCGACATCGACCTAGGGAAGATCCGGTACGCGTTGTACGATCTGCTCGAGGTTCTACGCGAAGACGCCGAACCGCTATTGCGGGAAGTCTTCAAACCGGTTGAGGAAGAGTACTTCGAGCGACACCACGTCAACGTGGCGGTACTGGCAATTCTGGCCGCTGATCAGCTCGAGACGACGTTGACCGATATCATTGACGTCGGCACGGCGGCCATGCTTCATGATATCGGAATGGCGCAGACCCGTGAGAACTGGGACAGCGACATGCGGTTGCCCCCGAAGCTGTTCGACACAGCCATTCGTCAGCATCCCGAAAAAGGGTACGAACGGCTCCAGGAGATCACCGGGATGACCGGCGACATCGCGCGCATGGTACTCGAGGAGCACGAACGGATGGACGGCACCGGGTACCCGGAGGGGATGTCGGGTGAGACGATCGACCCCGGCGCCCGCGTCCTTGCGGTGTGCGACACGCTCGAGGCGCTGACACATCCGAGGCCGTTCCGCGAGCACCTGGCACTTGGCGAAGCGCTCTCGCGACTTCAGATTCTGGGGCAGTACACGCTGGACTCAGCCATCGTGCAGACACTGACCGAGACAATCGGTCAATTGATGCCATCTCTGGATAACGAAGCCGACGCCGTTTGATCCTCCATGCCTGACCCCCGTCCGGGGCCGGTCATCGTCGCCATCGGCGGTGGCAAGGGTGGGGTCGGAAAGTCTTTTCT
>JBDHED010000336.1:0-2116 GCA_039591175.1 Gemmatimonadota bacterium
AGATACTCTTTAAGAGAGTTCATGGAATTGAAGCGTTTTTTGAAGACGCTCATTTAACGAGAGCAACGCGGGGCCGCGGCCCCCCTTTTAGGAGGTACAAAGATGCCCGATCAAACCGGAATAGCTGCGGCAGTCGAGGCGGGGGCGCTCAATAAACAGTTCGCCCCCGTCGCGGCCAACTTGCCGCGAAAAATCGGAGTTATGGGAACCTGGGACACCATAGGTCACCCCGAGGTCGTCGAAAACGTCGCCGTTCAGGTATTGAGCCCTGACGACGCCGGCGCGAAATTCGGGTTCGGTTTCCAGCTTCACAGGCTCGTCAAACGCGTCTGGGACGGTGCAAACGGCGTCCCGGTATACGCGATCCCACTCGATCCCCCTCCCCCCAATGGAGGGCCGGCCCAGGCCACGGGGACGATCACATTCAGCACGCCGTCGGCCGTCAGCGCGGGCCGTGTGTACATGCGGATCAACGGTGACGAGGTCTTTTTTGATGTCGCCAACAACGCGCAATTGGTCGACATAAGAGCGGCTGCCATCGCGGCGATCAACGGCGATAAAAACCTGCCCGTGACCGTGGCCGCGGGAATCCCCGCGGGTCAAATCGACGTCACCGCAAAGGACGCCGCGGCACACGGGGACGAGATCACCATCACGTTCGATTGGCTTTTCGGCGAGGCGCTCCCGGCCGGGGTCGCCGTGGTCGTCGTCGCGCTGAGTGGAGGCGCGAGCGTCTGGCCACTCGACAACGCTCTCGACGGGCTGGGGACAAACGACGATCAAAACGAGCTCCACATCACCGACTTTGTCCAGGGCAACGGCGAGGACGCGTCATCCCTCGACGATATGTCGCAATACAACGGCGAGGGGAATCTGTTCGAGGGAAACTGGGCGAAAACCGTCGCGCGACCGTTCAGGGCGTTAAACGGTCACGTCGAGGCCGGGCCGACAGGGTTCACCAATGCCAAAGCCCTGGGTAACGGGCGCAAGCTCGACCGGACAAACGGCGTGATCGCCGTGCCCGGCTCGCCGAATCCCGCAAGTGAGATCGGCGCCGTGGCGATGGGCCTGCTTGCGAGGCTCAACAACAATCGCGCGGCCGAACACGCCGTCGGCCAGGTACTCCCGGGCATCCTCCCAGGGCAAAAGGTCGACCGGTGGACGAACGACTATAACAACCGAAACGACGCACTTTTAGCGGGCATCTCGCCGACGAAGGTTGTAAACGGCGCGGTCGTCCTGCAAAACGTCGCCACGTTCTACCATCCCGACGACGTCCAGGTCGAATCGAACGGCTACAGGAGCCAGGTGTCGATCTCCAAGCTCCAAAATATTCTGTGGAATATCATTCTGAATTTCTCGCGCGACAAGTGGAAAGGGAAACACGACCGACCGCGAAAAAGCCAAAGATCGGAAAGAGGTCGTCGCCGACCTGGTCGAGCTCGCCCGGGAGTTCGCCGGGCACGCGTGGCTCTATAACGCGACCTTCACAATCGACAGACTCAAAAAAGACAAGGATCTGGTCGTCATTCGGCCGGGTCTAACCGGTTTCAACTCAAAAATCCCCGTCCTGCTCAGTGGCGAGGCCGGGATATTCGACAACGTGGTCGAGTTCGATACCTCGATCGCGGTGTTGCTCTAGGAGGGCGTCATGTCTGACACTGCTGGATCAATAGAATCTGTTACCATCGAGGGACAGACGTTCAACGTTGCGGCCGACGCGAACCTTTCGAGGATTCCGACGAAATTCGAGAAATCGAAAATCGCGACCTCGGGGAGGGCGATGACCAAAGCAAAAAAACGAGTGACGTCGATCGAGGGCGTCGTATTCGTTCTCAACGGCGCCGACGGCGAGGCCCTAAAATTCTTCGGCGAGGCGATGGACGATAAACAGGTCGTCGTCACCTATATTTCGGGAGATAGCTATCAGGCGCTTTGCGAGATCGACGTCGAATCCCACGAGAGCGAGGAAAATCGATATACGGCGTCATTCCATCCATCTGAGGACTGGACGGCGTTTCTCGCCTAGTCGTCGATTTTGGCGATAGGAAAACAGGAGTTTAACCATGAAAAAGGACGGAAAAGAACCCATCACAAATGATCTCGTCGGGGCCGG
>JBDHED010000337.1:0-2685 GCA_039591175.1 Gemmatimonadota bacterium
ACCTTGATCGCCCGGTCACCGAGGTTCTTCACGATCTCGCCATCTGCGCCGAGGACCAACATCTGCAACTCGTGCGTGGGTTCCTCACCGCCCACCACTTCGGGGTTTATCTCGTAGTAGAAGTACAGCAGCGGTGAATCCTTGTAGAAGACATGTCGCGGGTTCGGATTGAACATCGTCGTCCCGATGAGATACGGGAGGTAGCTGCCCTCCTCGAGCTGGACGTTCTTTAGAACCCGATTCGAGAGCAAAACATCGCTGAAGAAAGGCCGCTCGATGGGCACCACCAACGGCGTCGTCATCTCGTAACTCTGCTGCGACGTCAGGTCGGTGATGCGGCCGGTGGCGACATAATCTCCGGGGGGTGCGTAGATCGCAAACGTCTCGATCGTCGAGACCCGGTCCGACCTCGCCATCGCCTCATTGGCCGCCTCGGGGTGAATATCACGCTCGGTGTGATAGACCTGCTCGCCGCCCGTCTTCACGATCTCGACCTCGATCTTGGCGTTCGCCTGTAGGCTCTCTCCGCCCGACGTAAAGGTCATGAGCGTGAACGGAACCTCTACGGCACCTTCCACGAGGGCTCGTTCACGGTCTCCGTAGTAGCGGTTGACTTCGAGGGCCAAGCTCGCTTGACCCTGCGCCACCGCCACACCCGGCGCTGCGGCGATGACGGCGATTGGAATCAAGAGTCGGCTGGCGAAAGAGTTCGGCATGCGGGGTGTTCTCCTGGAGTTTGACAGTATGCTAAGCAAATCACGACCCGCGATCGGATCGTCGCTTCCTTCCGTCAAATATACGGGAATTGCTCAGAGTTTAATGTCGTTGTCGGGCCGACAACCGGCAAGGGCGGGCCGCTGTCCCCAATAGAGAGCGCCCGGGCAACATCGTTGCCCGGGCGCTTCTTTTCAGCCCTCTAGCTGTTCCTAGCGATGGCTGGGTGCCCGCTAGAACAACAACGAGACGCTGAAGTTGTTGGTACCACCGAGGCGACCCCAATCGCGGCGTGAAGTCAAACTGCAGACCGGCCCCAAACCCCAGACCACGAAGCGTGTCGCCGTCGTTCGGGCTCAGATCCAAGTTCTCCTCGTCCTGCTGGTACGTGTAACCACCGCGTGCCGACACCGTCGTCGCCACCGCGCCGCCGTTGTTCGCCGGCGTCAACACCTGCGACCACTCGCCACCCACAGACACCGTCGTCTGCAGCTGTCGCGGAGCCGAGAACTCGCCGTTGACGATGAACGACGACGACTCGCTCTCCACCAAGTAATACGCCAGCGCCGTCTTCAACGTCGTCGGCGGACGGAAGTCCTCCGTCTTGAACTCCAACGCCAGGTTACCCGAGTTCGGGAACGTCGGGAACTCCGGCGGACGGGCCGCTACCTGCAGACGCGAACCCTCCGTCTTGAAGTTCGTGCCGATGTTCTGCACCACGAACGCCAACCGAATGCCACGACCGGCAAACGTCGTGTGGTAGTTCGTACCAAAGTCAAACTGGAACGCGTCCGACGTCAGACCAAAGATGTTCTCGTGCACCCACTTGAAGCTCATACCGGCCGTGAACCGGTCGCTCAAGTTGTGGGCATACGACATCTGTGTCGACGAGCTCCAGCTGTCAAACTGCTCGGGCGCGCCCGTCGGCTGCGCGATCGTCGTCACCTGCATCTCGTTCATCGTCATGACGCCAAACGCCGCGCCGATCACGCCGTTGCCTTCAAGCACCGGCGCACCTACGCCCGCATAGTTGTACTGTACGTCCAAGGGCATGTTGATGTTGGTAAAGAACGCCGCCGGGCTGCGCATAAAGCCCAACCCCGCCGGGTTCCACCACAACGCGCTCACGTCGTCCACTACCGCCGTAAACGCCTGTCCCATCGCCACGCCACGAGCACCCACGGGGATCGTCAAAAACTCCCCGCCGGCGTTCCCGATAAACGAGAACCCTTCCTCACGACCCTGCAGGATCGGCGGAAGGTCGCCCGTCGTCTGCGCGCGAACCGGGGTAAACGCGGCGAGCAGCAGCACGCCCATGAAGCTCCCCAGCCCAACGCTTCTCCAGAGCTTCTTCATGTCCAGACTACCTCCAAAGTCAAAGGGCCCCGCCCTACGGCGAGCCACGCCCTCTGCGCCGCGTCTAATTGATAACCGCAAAACGTCCCAAACTCGTTCGACCGTCCGGCGTCGTTACGTGGAAGTAGTAGTTCCCACTCGCCACAAACAAGTCGAACCGCGTGCGTACATCCCACTCCAACGTGCCGCTGCCATCGCTGTGCTCCAGCACGCGCACCAGGTTCCCGCTGATCGTGTAGATCCGTAGCGTCGCCTGGGGCGGCATCTGGGTGAACTGGATCCGCTGCAACCCGCGACCGCGCGTGATCTCGTTCTGCGCGATAAACGGGTTCGGGACTACCAGGATCTCTGATAGATCCGCGTTCGCCAGATCGTTCGAGCCACCGTTTAGCGGGATGCTCACGATCGCACCCGGGACCGGCGGACGGGATGTGCTCGCCGTCGCGCTCCCGAGCTGGATGATCCACGTCTCGCCATCGGCCGGCAGCTGGTTGAACGACATGTCGAGCCACGACCCAGCCAGGTACAGCCGCGTACCCTGCAAGCCCGCTGCGCCCGCGCAGCCGAACACTCCGTTGGCCGGGCAGGTGAACAGCGCCGCGTTCTGCTGGAACG